>CAZDYH010000142.1:0-8316 GCA_964509355.1 uncultured Mycobacterium sp. | reverse complement strand
TACAACATGTCCAGAAGCCAGAAGTTCCGCAACCTCGAGTCCAACAACACGGTTGCCCTGGTGGTGGGACGATATCGTGTCCCACGACCCGTGGCGGGTGCGCTGCCTGGAGATCCGCGGCACCGCGGAGCAGGTACAGGTGAACGAGGTCGCGATCATCCGCATCACCCCGACGCGCATCATCAGCTTCGGCATCGACGACACCGAGACCGAGCCGCACATGCTCAGGCCCGACAGTCGCAACGTGCCCAGCTGACCAGCGTAAGCGCTCGATCGGCTAGCCTCACCCGGCGAGATTGACGTAATGCAGATGTCATCTCGTACTTTCCCTGCATAGCGTCAATCTCGGCGCAGGGTTGAGCGGCGCTGCACCGCCAGCGCTGCCATCGCGCCGGCCTCGTTGATCGCGAGGTGCACCAGCATGGGCGCCGCCAGGCTGCCGGAGCGCTCGGTGAGCCAGCCGAACAACCACCCCGCTGCGCCGGTGACCAGCACAGTGCCGGTAACCGGTTCGCCGGTGGCGCGGGCGTCGGCGATATGCGACAGCCCGAACGCCACGGCCTGCAGCAGCCGTCCGCCGGACGGTCCGAAGGCGTCGGTGGCGACGGTGCCCAGTGCCGCGCGGAAGGCGGTCTCCTCCGACCACACGGTGCCCAGCGGTATCTCCAAGGCCAGCCATCGCAGCGTGGGTTCGGGTATGTCACGATCGGCCATCGCGGTGCGGACGAAGGGCAGCGCGGTCGTTGCCGCGACGCCGAGGGCCACCGAGCCCGCAGTCACCACACCCAGCCGCAGGCCCGACCAGAGCGCGGGCGGCCGCAGGCCCAACGGCGCCCGGGCCAGCACCGCCAGTCCGGTGCCGAGTGCGGCCTGCACCAGCGGGTGCCTGCGCCAGGGCATCTCCAGGCCGACCGTCAAGCTCCAACCGACCAGCCCGCCGGCCAGCGCGAGCGCCGGATAACGCCGAGAAGGCCCGCGGCTCATTGGAATTCGGGACCGTTGGCCGCGATGAGCTTCTCCAGCGAGCGCCGGATCCGCTCGGTGTCGGCGTCGGTCCAGCCGTCCGGCGCTGCCACCGCTACCCAGCCGTCGAGCTGAGCGTCTCCGTAGTTGTGGCCGTGTCCGGCGGGCACCCCTTCGGCGTTGGTGACGTTTGCGCTCATGTCGGCGCTGACCTGTCCGAACGTCACGATCGGGTACCACCGCATCGAGGCGGTGCGGTCGTGGCCCGGCGGTTCGACGAGCCAGTCCGGCCGCTCGAACAGCAGATCCGGGGACCACCAGACGACGGGGTCCGACGCATGCTGAAGAAATAGTACGCGCGTACCGTTCCACGGGTGGGCGGCGACGGCGTCGATTTCCCGGGAACTCGACGCCTGGGAGAACCGCACGGTGCGGCCGTTGTCGTAGCGGGGCTCGACCTCCGGGGACCCGGGGTCGCGCCTGGCTGTCAGCGCCTTCCACAACGAACTGGCGTTCGGCGGGCCCACCCAGAGCACCGACGAGAAGTCCATGCCGACGACATCGGGCAGGTAGCCGAATGCGCCTTGGCCTGCCATCGAGCCGAGGCTTTCGCCGTAGAGCACCAGCTTCGGCCGGTGGTCCGACGGCCACCGCAGCCAGCGGTCATGGATGGCGTCGATCATCAGCCTGCCGGCGTCCACCGACTTCTGCTGATCGGCGAGGAACGATATCCAGCTGGGCAGGTAGGAGTACTGCATGGCCACCAGTGCCGTGTCGCCGTTGTACATCGACTCCAGTGACCGCGCGGCGACCGGGTCGACCCAGCCGGTGCCGGTGGTCGGGATGATCACCAGTAGCTTGCGGTCGAACGCGCGGGTGCGTTGCAGTTCGCTGAGCAGGACGGCCAGCCGGCCCTCCGTGGTGTCGGCGGTCTGCAGCCCGGCGTAGATCCGGATCGGCTCCCGGGCCGGGCGGCCGTTGAGTTCGGCCAGCTCATCGGCGCGCGGACCGGTGGCGACGAAATTGCGTCCCTGGTAGCCCAGAGTGTCGAACGGCGCGAACGACGCTGGGCTACCAGACCTTTCAGGCTCGGATGGCTGCGCGATACCGGGGCGGGTGCTGGCGTTCTGCGGCTGGAAGATCGCGCTTGCACCCGCCACGAAGCCCTGCATCAGAACACCGTTGACCAAAGTGATAACCAGCACCACGACGATCGCGGTACCGATGAACATCGCCACCTCGTCATTGAGATGCCATCTGCGGATCATCACCCGGGCCAGTAGCCCGATGGCGTCGATGAGCACCCGCGACACCCCGACCAGCAGACCGCCGGCGATCACCGCGAGGATCAGGGTGCGCAGATAGCCCAGCGTGGCCGGTCCCTCGATGCCCGTCAGCGCCGACACCTGCCGCTGCCAGGCAGCCGCCGGTATCACCATCAGCACGCTGGCCGTTGCCGACAGCCCGACCGTGACCGCCTTCATCCAGTACAGCACCCGCTTCGACGGTGGCCACCAGGAGCGGCTGCGTAACACAAAGCGGCGGAACGCTTTTCCGATCGCGACACCCAGGCCGTAGCCAATTGCGGAGTTGACACCACCGATCAGGCCCTGGAACAGCCAGTCCCGCGGCAGCAACGACGGGGTGAGCGAAAGACAGAAGAACAGCGCGCCGAAACCGACCCCGACGAAGTCGAGGCGCACCAGGCTCCACGCCCAGACCAGAAACGGTTGGTTGAAGCCACCAGGCTTGTTGGTCTCGGCGACGGACTCGCCGGTGAGATTGTGCGCGGGCGCACTCACCCGAACAACCCGGGGAGCACGCCCTCCCACGTACCGCGCAATTGCGCCAACGACACGGTGAACAGGGCCTGTATCTCGACCGCGTCCGAGCCCTGATCGACCACGCCGATGCGGGTGGCGGGCAAACCCCGCGCCTCGCACATCGAGCGGAACCGGCTCTCCTCGGTGCGCGGCACCGCGACCAGCGCCCGGCCCGCCGATTCGGAGAACAACAGCACGAATGGGTCGGCGCCATCGGGAAGCATTATGCGGCAACCAGTTTCGCCCGCGAGGGCCGATTCGACGATGGCCTGGATCAGACCGCCCTCGGACAGATCGTGGGCCGCGGACACCAGCCCGTCACGGGACGCCGCGCCCAGCACGTCGGCGAGCAGCTTCTCCCGGGCAAGGTCGACCACGGGCGGACGACCGCCCAGATGGCCTGCCGTCACCTGGGCCCAGATCGAGCCGTCGAACTCGTCACGGGTGTCACCGAGCAGGATCAGCGTCTCCCCCGGCTCGGTGCCCAGACCGGTGGGGATCCGGCGGGTGACGTCGTCGATGACACCGAGCACTCCGACCACCGGGGTGGGCAGGATCGCTGTCGAACCGGTCTGGTTGTAGAAGCTGACGTTGCCGCCGGTTACCGGAATACCCAGTGCCGCGCAGCCGTCGGCCAGCCCGCGTACCGCCTGCGAGAACTGCCACATCACGCCGGGATCTTCCGGGGAGCCGAAGTTGAGGCAGTTGGTCACCGCGACCGGGGTGGCCCCGGTGACGGCGACGTTGCGGTAGGCCTCGGCCAGTGCCAGCTGCGCGCCGGTGTACGGGTCGAGTTGGGTGTAGCGGCCGGAGGCGTCGGTCGATACCGCGATGCCGCGCCCAGTCTCCTCGTCGATGCGCAGCACACCGCCGTCCGCGTGCTCGGCCAGCACCGTGTTGCCGCGAACGTAGCGGTCGTACTGCTCGGTGATGAAGGCGCGGCTGCACAGGTGCGGGCTGCCCAGCAGCGCAAGTAGAGTCGAGCGCAGTTCCTCGCCGGTCACCGGCCGCGGCAGCCTGGCCGAGGTATCGGCGGCCAGCGCGTCCTGGGACTCCGGACGCGCGATCGGACGCTGGTAGACCGGCCCTTCGTGGGCCACGGTGCGCGGCGGCACGTCGACGACCGTCTCGCCGTGCCAGGTGATCGTCAGGCGGTCGCCGGCAGTGACCTCGCCGATCACCGTCGCCAGCACTTCCCATTTGCGGCACACGGCGAGGAACGCCGCGACGTTCTCCGGCGCGACCACGGCGCACATGCGCTCCTGTGACTCGCTGGACAACACCTCGGCGGGTGTCATGTTCTTCGCGCGCAGCGGGACGGTGTCCAGTTGGATTGCCATGCCACCATCGCCAGCGGATGCGAGTTCCGATGTGGCGCAAGACAACCCGGCTCCACCGAGATCCTGGATGCCGATCACCAGGTCGGCGGCATAGAGCTCCAGGCAGCACTCGATCAGCACCTTCTCCATGAAGGGGTCGCCGACCTGCACCGACGGCAGCTTCTTGCGTCCCGACGCAGCACTCTCGTCGCCGCCGAAGGTGTCCGATGCCAGCACCGACACCCCGCCGATACCGTCCAGGCCGGTGCGGGCACCGAACAGGATGATCTTGTTCCCGGCACCCGACGCGAAGGCCAGATGCAGGTCCTCTTTGCGGAGCACGCCCACGCACAGGGCGTTGACCAGCGGATTACCGGCATAGGAGGCGTCGAACACGGTCTCACCGCCGATATTGGGCAGGCCCAGCGAGTTTCCGTAACCGCCGATGCCGCGCACGACGCCGTCCAGCACGCGACGGGTGTCGGGGGCGTCGGCGGCGCCGAAGCGGAGTTGGTCCATGACGGCGACCGGCCGCGCGCCCATCGCCATGATGTCGCGCACGATGCCGCCGACACCGGTGGCCGCACCCTGGTATGGCTCCACATATGAGGGATGGTTGTGCGATTCGACCTTGAACGTGACCGCCCAGCCGTCGCCGATGTCGACGACACCGGCGTTCTCACCGATACCGGCCAGCATCGACGATCGCATCTGCTCGGTGGTCGTCTCGCCGAAATAGCGCAGGTGCACCTTCGACGACTTATAGGAGCAGTGTTCGCTCCACATCACCGAGTACATCGCCAGTTCGGCGTCGGTGGGGCGGCGGCCCAGGATCTCGCGGATCCGCTCGTACTCGTCGTCTTTGAGACCGAGCTCGCGGAACGGCTGAGGCGCATCAGGCGTGGCGGCCGCGCGCTCGACAGTATCGACAACGTGAGTGAGCCCGGACGTCACGGAAACAGTCTAGTAACGGGTGACGTCAGACCGGCGACAGGAACGCCCGCAGCGCCGCAGAATAGGCCGCGACATCCTCGGCGCCCATCAGCTCCCGCGCCGAGTGCATGGCGAGCTGGGCGGCTCCGACGTCGACGGTCGGGATGCCGGTGCGCGCCGACGTCATCGGGCCGATCGTCGACCCGCACGGCAGGTCGGCGCGATGCTCGTAGCGCTGCAGCGGCACCCCGGCCTGCTGGCAGGCCAGCGCGAACGCGGCAGCGGTGCGGCCGTCGGTGGCGTAGCGCAGGTTGGGCTGCACCTTGAGCACCGGGCCGGCATTGACCTCGATCAGGTGACCGGGCTCGTGGCGGTCGGGGTAATTGGGATGCGTGGCATGTGCCATATCTCCCGAGGCGACCATTGACCCCGTCAGCCGGCGCAGGAAGTCTTCCCGGCCGCCACCTGCGGCCAGCACGATGCGCTCCAGCGTCGTCACCAGCAGGTCGGACTGCGCGCCGTGATCGGATGTCGAGCCGACCTCTTCGTGATCGAACAGCGCGAGCACCGGCAGATATCCGCGTGGTTCAGCCGCCAGGAAAGCCTCCAGTCCCGCGTAGCAGGTGCCTTGATTGTCCAGCCGCGGCGCGCTGACGAACACGCCGTCCACACCCGCCAGCGTCGAAGGCGTCAGGTCGTGGGTCATCAGGTCGGCGCCGAGCACGTCGGCGGCATCGACGCCGGCCCGCTCGGCGACATAGGCCAGCAACGAGCGGGGCGTGTCACCCAGTCCCCAGACGGCGTTGACATGGCGCTGCGGGTCCAAGGTGACCGACTTGCGGTCGTCGGCCAGATGGATGGCCAGCTGCGGCACCCGCAGGATCGGCGTGTCGATGCGGATCAGCCGATGCGCGATCCCTTGATCCGCGCCGGCGTCACGGACGGACAGCCGTCCGCTGACCCCGAGGTCGCGATCCAGCCATGAGTTCAGCCACGCCCCGCCGTAGGGCTGCAGGGCGACCACCTGCCAGCCCGCCACCACGCGGTCGGGATGCTGTTTGACCCGCAGGTTAGGGCTGTCGGTATGCCCGCCGACGACGCGAAACGGCCGGCCCGGATCCTCGCCGGAGTTCCACGCGACGAGTGAGCCGGCCCGAACGGTGAAAAACCTCCCGGCCCGCGGCCATTGACCGGTCTCGGCCAGCTCGGTATACCCGGCCGCGCGTAGTCGCTGCGCGACGGTGGCGCAGACGTGGAACGGCGACGGTGACGCATCGATGAAATCGCACAGGCCGTGCGCACTGGCGTCAGTGATCCCCGAGTCGCTTCGCTCTCCCTCGAAGGGAGGTGCTCCCAGCCCGCCGCTCATGTTCACCATCCTTGCCGTCAACGCCGACGTGGTTGACGCTAGGGTCTGATGATGCCCACCGGAGCCACCGGGTCCGCCCAGCCCCAGCCCGTGCTGACGCCGCTGACCTCCGCGGCCATTTTTCTGGTGGCAACCATTGACGACGGCGCCGAGGCGGTCGTACACGACGCGCTGGGGGACCTCTCGGGTCTGGTGCGTGCAGTCGGGTTCCGCACTCCGGCAGCGCATCTGACGTTGGTCACGTCTATCGGATCCGGTGCCTGGGACCGGCTGTTCGCCGGGCCGCGTCCGGCCGAGTTGCATCCGTTCGTCGAGCTGACCGGATCCCGCCACCACGCCCCATCCACGCCCGGTGACCTGCTGTTCCACCTCCGCGCCGAGGCGATGGATGTCTGCTTCGAGCTGGCCGGACGCATCGTCGACGCGATGGCCGGTGCGGTGACGGTGGTAGACGAGGTGCACGGGTTCCGATTCTTCGACAACCGCGACCTGATGGGGTTCGTCGACGGCACCGAGAACCCGGAAGGGCAGGAGGCCGTCGTGGCCGCCTGCATCGGTGACGAGGACGCCGACTTCGCCGGGGCCAGCTACGTGCATGTGCAGAAGTACGTGCACGATATGGCGTCGTGGAATGCGTTGTCCGTCGGTGAGCAGGAGCGCGTGGTTGGCCGCACCAAGCTGGAGGACATCGAGCTCGACGACGATGTGAAGCCGGCCAACTCGCATCTCGCGCTCAACGTGATCACCGACGACGAGGGCAACGAACTGCAGATCGTCCGGGCCAATATGCCGTTCGGCCGGGTCGGCATCGGCGAGTACGGCACCTACTACATCGCCTATTCGGCTACTCCGACAGTGACCGAGCAGATGCTGCGCAACATGTTCATCGGCGACCCGCCCGGCAACACCGACCGCATCCTGGACTTCTCCACCGCCGTCACCGGCGGCATGTTCTTCACCCCTACCGCGGACTTCCTCGACGACCCGCCACCGCTGCCGCACCCGGTTTCCGCTGTCGCGATCGAGGCGCCCGCACTTCCCCGCACTGACGGTTCACTGGCGATCGGCAGCCTGAAAGGACAACCCTGATGAACAACCTCTACCGCGGTCTGGCTCCGATCACCGAAGTCGCCTGGGCCGAAATCGAACTGGAGGCCGCCCGAACCTTCAAGCGCCACATCGCCGGCCGGCGGGTGGTCGACGTCAGCGAGCCGGGCGGCCCCGCCACCGCGGCCGTCAGCACCGGTCACCTGCTTGATTTGACGTCGCCCGGTGACGGCGTGGTGGCGCATCTGCGCGCCAGTAAGCCGCTGGTGCGGCTGCGGGTCCCGTTCACCGTCGCACGCACCGATATCGACGACGTCGAACGCGGATCGCAGGACTCAGACTGGGACCCGGTGAAGGACGCCGCCAAGAAGCTCGCCTTCGTCGAGGACCGCGCGATCTTCGAGGGATACGAGGCGGCGTCGGTGGAGGGCATCCGCAAGACCAGCTCCAACCCTGCGCTGGCGCTGCCCGCCGACGCCCGCGAGATCCCCGACGTCATCTCCCAGGCGCTGTCCGCGCTGCGGCTGGCCGGGGTTGACGGCCCATACTCCGTGCTGCTGTCCGCCGAGGTGTACACCAAGGTGAGCGAGACCTCCGACCACGGTTATCCCATTCGGGAACATCTCAACCGGCTGGTCGACGGCGACATCATCTGGGCGCCCGCCATCGACGGCGCATTCGTGCTCAGCACCCGCGGCGGCGATTTCGACCTGCAGCTGGGCACCGACGTGTCGATCGGCTACCTGGACCACGACGCCGACACCATACGGCTCTACCTCCAGGAGACGCTCACCTTCCTGTGCTACACCGCGGAGGCATCGGTCGCGCTCAGCCCGTAGGGCGGCAGCCACGACGGCACTGC
>CAZDYH010000141.1:0-8400 GCA_964509355.1 uncultured Mycobacterium sp. | reverse complement strand
GATCGGCAAGATCGTCTGCGAGCGACTACACAAGGGTGTGGACACCGACGCCTACCAATCGCAGAAATTCGTCCGCACCAACCTCCCTAGGGGTAGTAGCGAGGTGCAGGCATGGCAGTTCCTCGGCACCGCCATCACCTACTACTGCCCCGACCTGACGTCCGTGATGGAAGAGGTCTCAGCGCAGTACAGTTGATTACTTAGCTGTACTACATCTTTAGCCCGCAGGCGTTATAGTCATCGGCATGCGACGGTTCGGTCTGAGTGGTCTTGTCCGCTCCAGCCTCGCAGTGCTCGCCGTCGGCGGCAGCTTGGCCGCAGTCCCTGGGATCGCCTCGGCGGACGCCACGGAGGACTACCCGATACCGCACCGAATGATCATCACGACGTGCACCGCCGAGCAGATCTTGGCGGCCGCGCGGGATGTCGCTCCTATCTACTTCGAGCGGTACATGATCGACATGCACAATAAGTCGCCTGATGTCCAGCAGGCAGCGATAGACCGTGCGCATTGGTTCTTCTCGTTGACCCCCGATGGCCGCAGAGCCTACTCAGAGGAGATAGCGACCAATATTTACGGTGAGCCCTTGGCGTTCGCATGGCCCAACTGGGCGAAGATCTTCTTCAACAACAAGGGCGTCGCCGCACACACCACGGACGTGTGCGCTCAGTACCCGCCGGATGACCTTTCCTTATGGGACTGGTCCCCGGCCCGCTGAGCCCTGACCGGGCCGTACCGGCGTCACCGTCAGCTATGCGTATTCGCCGGTAACGGCACCTGATCCGTGTCGGCTGGGCTGGTCGGCTGTCGTCGAGCGGGGCGTGGGCGCACATTCTGCGGCCACCAGAACCAGCGGCCGAGAAGCGCGGCGATGGACGGTGTCATGAACGACCGGATCACCAGCGTGTCGAACAGCAGGCCCAGGCCGATGGTGGTGCCGACCTGAGCGAGGACGCGCAGTTCGCTGAACACCATCGACGCCATCGTCAGGGCGAAGACCAGACCCGCCGAGGTAACTACCGAGCCGCTGCCGGCCATCGCGCGGATGATGCCGGTATTCAATCCGGCGTGGATCTCCTCCTTGAACCGGGCCACCAGGAGCAGGTTGTAGTCCGAGCCCACGGCCAGCAGGATGATGACCGACATCACCAGCACCATCCAGTGCAGCGGATGGCCCAAGATGTGCTGCCAGATCAGAACTGACAACCCGAACGAGGTGCCGAGCGAGATCAGCACCGTGCCCACGATCACGGCCGCGGCCACCACACTTCGGGTGATGATCAGCATGATGATGAAAATCAGGCACAGCGCGGCTATTCCGGCGATCAGCAGGTCGTAGTTCGCGGCTTCCTGCATGTCTTTGTAGCTGGCCGCGATGCCGGTCAGATAGACCTTGGAGCCCTCCAGAGGGGTTCCCTTGATCGCTTCGAACGTCGCGTTCTTGATTGTGTCGATGTGTTTGAGGCCCTCGGGTGACATCGGGTCTCCCTCATGGGAGATGATGAAGCGCACCGCCTTGCCGTCCGGCGACAGGAACATCTTCAAGCCGCGCTTGAAGTCCGGGTTGTCGAACGCCTCCGGGGGCAGGTAGAACGAGTCGTCGTTCTTCGATGCGTCGAAGGCTTGTCCCATGGCGGTCGCGTCCTGTTGCATGGCGGCCATCTGATCCTGCAAACCCTTCTGGCTCGCATACATGGTCAGCATCATCGTCTTCATCGTCTTCATGGTCTCGATCATGTTCGGCATCAACGTCACCAGCTGCGGCATGAGCGAGTCAAGGCGTTCCATGTCGGGCATGAGGTTCTGAACGTCGTCAGTCATGGTGTCGATGCCGTCGAGGGTGTCGAACACCGACCGCATCGCCCAGCAGACCGGGATGTCGAAGCAGTGCGGTTCCCAGTAGAAGTAATTGCGCAGCGGTCGGAAGAAGTCATCGAAATTGGCGATGGTGTCGCGTATTTGCGCCACATCAACGGTCATGTTCTTCATCTTGCCGACCATCGAATGCGTGGTGTCTGCCATTTGCTGCGTGAGGTTCTGCATCTTCTCCATCGTGTCGATGGTCGTCTGCATCTCATCGGCTTGGACCAGCATGTCGGCCATGCGGTCCTGCAGGTACTTCTCGTTCATCTTCTGGGTGGTGCCCTGCATGCTGATCTGGAACGGGATCGAGGTGTGCTCGATCGGGGTCCCCAGTGGGCGGGTGATGGTCTGCACCCGCGCGATACCGGGCTCATGGAAGATGCTCTTCGCCACCCGGTCGATGACGAGGAAGTCAGCCGAGTTGCGCATATCGTGATCGCTTTCGATCATCAGCAATTCCGGACTCAACCGGGCCGCCGGGAAGTGTTTCTCGGCGGCCGCGAATCCTTCGGCGGCCGGGATGTCGGGTGGCAGGTAGTGGCGGTCGTTGTAGTCGGTTCGGTAGCCAGGCAGTGCAAGCAGGCCGACGAGCGACAGCGCGATCGTCGAGATCAGGATGGGACCGGGCCACCGCACCACGGCGGTACCGACGCGGCGCCACAACCGGGTCCGCATCGCCCTCTTGGGTTCCAACCGGCCGAAGTGGCTGGCGACGGTGACCACGGCGGGTCCCAGCGTCAGCGCCGCGGCCACCACCACGACCATGCCGATCGCCAGCGGGATGCCCATCGAATTGAACATCGGGCTATGGGTGAAGTGCAGGCAGAACATCGCGCCGGCGATGGTCAGCCCGGAGCCCAGGATGACGTGGGCGGTCCCGTGGAACATCTCGTAGAAGGCGGACTCTTGATCCTGACCCTTGCTCCGCGCTTCCTGATAGCGCCCGAACAGGAAGATCACATAGTCGGTCCCGGCCGCGATCGCCAACAAGGTGAGCAAGTTCACCACGAACGTCGACAGCCCGATGAGGTCGTAGTGGCCCAGGAACGCCACCACGCCACGGGCCACGGCCAACTGGAGGAAGACCATGATCAGTGCCAGTAGCACGGTGGCGATGGACCGGTAGACGGACAACAGCATGATCGTGATCACGCCGAACGTCAGGCCCGTGATCAGCCTGAGGCTTCGGTCGCCGGCAATGTGGGTGTCCGCGATGAGCGCGGACGGCCCGGTCACGTATGTCTTGATCCCGGGCGGCGGCGGCACGCTTTCCACGATCTTCTTGGCGGCTTCCACGGACTCGTTGGCCAAGCCTTCACCCATGTTGCCGGCCAGGTAGGCCTGGACGTAGGCGCTCTTGCCGTCGGCGCTCTGCGAGCCGGCGGCCGTCAGCGGGTCGCTCCAGAAGTCCTGGATGTGCTCGACGTGCTTGGTGTCGGCGTTGAGCTTGCGAACGATTTCGTTGTAGTACTGATGGGCTTGGTCGCCGAGCGGCTGGTCGCCTTCCAACACGACCATGACCGAGGTGTTCGAATCGAACTCCTCGAAGACCTTGCCGATCTCGTTGATCGCGATGGTCGACGGCGCGTCGGGCGAGCTCATCGAGACCGATCGTTCCTGACCCACCACCTCGACCTGGGGCACCGCGACATTCAGAATCACAGTGAGCGCCAGCCAGCCGAGGATGATCGGAACCGAAAGCCGGCGGATCCAGTGTGCGAGCGAGGGTCGCGCGGCGCGCTTGCCGGTCGGGGGGACCTGGGTTTGCGTGCTGGTCATGCGGACTTCACCAGGCAGAAGGTCTGGGCGTTCACTCCGGTCGAGATCTTCTCGTCCTTGAGCTCGTCGTTGACGATGATGCGGCAGCCGATGGTGTCGGTATCGCCCTGCGCGATGATGTTCGCTGCCGCCGCCGGCGCCGTCGTCGTCAACGTGAGCGACCACGGCAGTTTCGCCCCATCCACCCGTTGCGGCTGGGCGTCGAGGTCCAGGTAGTTGATGTCCGCCACGGCTCCTTCGGGTCCGAAGATCTCGTAGGTCACTTTCTTGGGGTTGAACGGCTTGGGGTCATTGGCGAGGCCGGCGCCCGGTCTGGTGATTTCGTTGCCCGAGCCGAAGACGCCGCGAAGTCGGTGGACGGTGAACCCCGCGACAGCCACCACGACGACGATGAGCAGCGGTATCCACGCCTTCTTGACAACGCTGATCATTCAATTCCTCCTGGACCCGTTCGGGTTTCAGCAACCGGTGACCATTTTCGGGGAGGATCGCAGATGTCGTTGTCAGTCCGTGCCATGTCGACCTCATTCTTCTCACCCGTCGCCACAGATTAGCTAGTTTAACTTCTCAGCGTCTGCCCAGATTGGGCGTTCTAGCTGTGTTGTGGGTCACTGCCGGCGACGACCTTCGAGGTCGACGCTGCCCGCAACCCCCGGGGATGTGATGCCCGAAAACGCCTCCGTAGTAGACCAGCGTGGAGGTTGATGGAGTGCATAGCCTGCTCCTGGAAGGATGGCTTGGGTGAGCACCCGCTGGCAGCGAGCTGATGGGCCGCGGGGCGACGAGTACGACGCGCGGTGGCGGTCCCTAGCGGCTGAGGGCCAGAGCATTCACGGCGAAGCGGATCTGGTCGAGGCATTGCTTCGCGAGTCGGGTGGAACCCGCGTACTTGACGCGGGCTGCGGGACTGGACGGGTCGCGATCGAACTGGCGATGCGGGGCTTCTCGGTAGTTGGCGTGGATGCCGACGCCGGGATGCTCGACGCCGCGCGCGCCAAGGCTCAAGAACCGGTATGGATCGAGGCCGATCTCGTCGACCTCAGCGCGAGTCTCGACACGGAGTTCGACCTCGTGGTCTTGGCCGGGAACGTGATGATCTTCCTCGATCCAGGGAGCGAGGAGCGGGTTCTGCACGGACTCGTCGAGCACCTTGTCCCCGGAGGACTTCTCGTGTCCGGCTTTGGAATCCGGCCCGAGCGTCTGTCGCTCGAGGAGTACGACCGGCTAGCGGAGGCGGCTGGCCTCGAGTCGGTGGCGCGGTGGGCCACCTGGGATCGCGAGCCGTTCACCGAAGGCGATTACGCGGTGTCGGTGCATCGGCGGCCACTTCCCCACCACTGACCTCCACCATCAGTTCCGCGGACCGCCCTGAGGTGAATGCCCGCCGTCGACGGCCCTCTTACTCCCAAGAACTCAGCACCGAGCGGTCTAATCGTCGGCGGCATTGTCCGTGCCGCTCAGGGCACGTCGCAGCAGGTGCATAGCCATCGTCGTCGAGCGCTCGCGGATGTCGGCTCGGTCGCCGGGCAGCCGAGCGCTTCGGCTGAGCGTCCGGCCGCCGGCCAGCATCACGCTCCACCACACCGTTCCCACCGGCTTTTCATCCGTTCCCCCGCCGGGACCGGCGATGCCGGTGATCGCGATCGCGGTATCCGCCCCGAAGCGGCGCAGCGCGCCCGCGGCCATCGCCTCCGCCACCGACTCGGACACCGCCCCGTGCGCCTCGATCAGTGCCGGGTCCACGCCGAGTAGGTCCACCTTGGCTTCATCGGCGTAGGCAATCACCCCGCCCACGACATACGAGGACGCACCCGGCCGCTCCGTCAGCCGCGCCGCCAGGAGCCCCGCGGTGCAGGACTCCGCCGTCGCTATTCGGCGGCCTGTCAGCAGCTGTGCAACCTGATCGTCTACGCGCGAGCCGTCTTCCGAGAAGATCTCACGCTCATGCCGTTCGCGCAGCAGCTCGACCAGCTGCGCGTAGATACCCGCGGCGTCAGGCTCGTAGCGGGTGACCATCTCGATCTCCCCGCGCCGCAGACAGGTGGTGATCTCGAGCAGCTCGAAGCCGGGGATGCGCTCCTCAACGTCGCGCAGGGTGTCGGCCAGGCCCGACTCGGGCAGCCCGAACATGCGCACGGTCTTCTGCCGATAGGCCGTTCGGCCGGCGATCGCCTCCTGCACGGCGGCTGTCTCCACGGCCTTCTGCCACATCGGCTGTAGCTCGCGGGGCGGGCCGGGCAGCACAACTACCGTCGGCTTCCCGGGCACGACGATGCCCGGCGCGGTGCCCACCGGGTCGATCACGTGCGAACCGGCCGGGATCATGGCCTGCTTGCGGTTGGCCGCGCGCACCGCGGCAAAGTCCCAGTTGCGGAAGCGCGCCATCAGGGACTTCAGGATCGCGGCGATCTTGTCCTCGAGCTGCTCGTCCAGTACCAGTTCGCGTGCACAGAAGCGCGCCACGGTCTCGACGGTCATGTCGTCGGCCGTCGGCCCCAGGCCGCCGCTCGTGACGATCAGGTCCACGCCCTGCTCCGCCATGAAGCGCAGCTGCGCCTCGATGTCGCGAGGGCGGTCACCGCAGATCGTGATATGTGCGAGCTCGACGCCCAGCTCGAGGAGCCGGTCGGCGATCCAGGGGCCATTGCGGTCCTGGACCCGTCCGGTAAGGACCTCGGTCCCCGTGATCACGATGCCCGCGCGTGCACTCACCGGGTAGAGACTACGCACCGAGGTGCCAGCACCATGTGCGACCACTCCCCTGCGCCTCTCGCGCCGACGATTACGACGGAATCAATATGCGGGCCTAGCCAGCGGACTCCTACATATTGCGAAATATGCATGCGCACTGAGGCTTTGGAGTCAAGTCAGGTGTCGATAACTTCAAGGGGGTGGGTGCGGGCTGCGAGTTTCCGAACAGGTCGACTGCACTTCGGATCGTTACCCGGGCCCGGCGCCAGGCGCGCGAACGACCATCGGCACGGCCGGGAAGTAGGCGGCCATCTCCGACCGCGACTTGCGCAGCGCTGCAGTGCCGTAGCCGCGCTTCCGGTGATCGGGATGGATCCAGACCCGGACGTCCACTTCGCCGCCGACGAACTCGCCGAAAACTATTCCGACCGCCTGCGTTCCCTCGACGGCGATGAACCAGGCAGCCTCCTCGGCGTCAAACCGTGCCAGCGCCGCGCGGATCTCGTCATCGAGCCCGCCGGCGGGTCCACCGGAGCCGTCACCTGCAGCACCTATGTCATCGATCCGCGCAGCGAAGATGTCGCGGTCGGACTCGCCGGAGAACGGGCGGAGCACCAGATTCTCGCCCGAGCTTGCCCGCCGCTCGTTGAGGGTGAAGCTCAGCTGATTGTTCAGGTCGTCCAGCTCGGCTGCGATCTTCCGGCGCGAATCCTTGGTCAGTTGGTCGAACGACATCCCCATCACCGCTTCCCCGCCCAGGCGTGAGGTGCCGAGCAACGCCGAAACGGACTCGACCGCGGTGGGCAGATCGTCGGCCTCAACTATCACATCGAGCACCTCATGACGGCGGTCGAGCGCGGCGAGCAGGGCATCGGTGATCTCGCGGCGAGCAGCGGCGCGGTCGTGATCAGTCATGACGTAAGCGTAGAACACCGCACTGTGGTGCAAGTTGCTCACTTATCCGGCGGAGCTCTCAGTTCACCGGGGAGTCCAGCTGCGCTACTGGTTTCAACAGTCGTGTTCATTCCTATCGAGGAACCACGGTGATCGGACATCTGATGCCTGCTGCGCGGCTCAAGCGTGCATCTGCCGTCACGAGGGCGCAGTCAAGGTTCTCAGCCAAGGCAACGTAGCTCGCGTCGTATGCTGAAACGTTCTCGCGCAGTTGCCAGACGCGATCGAGGAGGGTGTGCACCGCAAATCGTGTCACGGCGAGGCGGCGCCACGTGTCTAGCGCAACCCACGCATCGGCCGCGCTGAGTTGATCGGCAAGGACTCGTCGGCGCAGTCCGTTGGCTACCTCGGAATCGGCCAGGTGTGGCGTGTGGAGCCGCTCTTCTCCGAGTAGTCGCCGAGCCGGCCCGTCATTGAGGAGAGCCGTTAGTGCCGCCGACGCGTCGACGACAATCACCTCCCGGCGCGTTCGGCGTCTACGTCTTCGAGCACAGTCATGGCATCGACATTCAGGTCGGGCAGCGCACCAAGCAGTGCGGGATTGTCAACGCGCCGGGAAGCCTCCGCGAGCTCGCGGACTGCGACGGCGGAAACCGAGGTTGAATTACGCGCGGCGAGGCGCTCCAACCGCGCAACCACCTCGTCGGGCACATTCCGCAAGTACAAGGTCCTCATGTTGCAAAATGCTAGCAGATTGCAATCTGGTAAGTGCGCGATGCTATGCGATGTACACCTTGCGGAGGCGTTCGTGAACAACCCATTCTGTGTGTTGTCCGTCGAACAGTCGCACGACCGAGCCTGGGACGAGTTCCATGGGCGGAGTGCCGTCTACGAAGGTGACTGTCGCTCTGCCGTAGAGGACTACAAAGACTTCGTCGATCTCGATGTCGCGAGCCACCCCGGGTTCAATCTCCCACACGCCGATCTCGGCTGATTTGAACTCGAGGAGCGACTTCGATCCCGCGGCGGGAGACCCGTCTTCCTGCGAGGCCTCCAGGTCGACCTCGATTGTGTTCGCTGCAATGGGGTTCACGGGCGGGCTCTTTCGGCGTGTCAGACGGTGGGGAGTCGAATATCCAAGAGTTGTCAGGAAAGTACCGCAGATTGCATCT
>CAZDYH010000140.1:0-8448 GCA_964509355.1 uncultured Mycobacterium sp. | reverse complement strand
CGCTCGACCTCGTCGATCTCCACGGGGCGCGAGTCGATCTCCATCCGCAGTCGGGACGCGGCCTCGTCGACCAGGTCGATGGCCTTGTCGGGCAGGAAGCGGCTGGTGATGTAGCGGTCGGACAGCGTGGCCGCCGCGACCAGCGCGGAGTCGGTGATGCGCACACCGTGGTGCACTTCGTAACGGTCCTTAAGGCCGCGCAGGATGCCGACGGTGTCGTCGACCGACGGCTCGCCGACCAGCACCTGCTGGAACCGCCGCTCCAGTGCGGCGTCCTTCTCGATGTACTTGCGGTACTCGTCGAGGGTGGTGGCGCCGACCAGCCGCAGCTCGCCGCGGGCCAGCATCGGCTTGATCATGTTGCCGGCGTCCATCGCCGACTCGCCCGTCGCGCCGGCACCCACGATGGTGTGCAGCTCGTCGATGAAGGTGATGACCTGTCCGGCGGAGTTCTTGATGTCGTCGAGAACGGCCTTCAGGCGTTCCTCGAACTCGCCGCGGTACTTCGCCCCCGCGACCATCGACCCCAGATCCAGCGAGATGACGGACTTGTCGCGCAGGCTCTCCGGGACGTCACCGGCGATGATGCGCTGGGCCAGGCCCTCGACGATCGCGGTCTTGCCGACGCCGGGCTCGCCGATGAGCACCGGGTTGTTCTTGGTGCGACGGCTCAGCACCTGCACCACGCGCCGAATCTCGTTGTCACGCCCGATGACCGGGTCGAGCTTGCCCTCGCGGGCGGCCGCGGTCAGGTCGGTGGAGTACTTCTCCAGCGCCTGATAGGTGCCCTCGGGGTCGGGGCTGGTGACCCGCGCGCTGCCACGCACCTTGACGAACGCGTCGCGCAACGCCTGCGGCGACGCGCCGTGGCCGGTGAGCAGCTTGGCGACCTCGGAGTCGCCGGTGGCCAGGCCGACCAGCAGGTGCTCGGTGGAGACGTACTCGTCATCCATCTCGGTGGCCAGGTGCTGGGCCGCGGTGATCGCGGCCAGCGAGTCACGCGACAGCTGCGGCGTCGAGTTGGCGCCGCTGGCACTGGGAAGCTGGTCGACGAGGCGCTGCGCCTCGGTCCGGATGGTTGCCGGGTCGACGCCGACCGCCTCGAGCAGCGGTCCGGCGATGCCGTCGTTCTGCGTCAGTAGCGCCATCAGCAGGTGGGCGGGCCGAATCTCCGGGTTGCCGGCCGCGGTCGCCGCCTGCAACGCCGAGGTCAGCGCCGCCTGGGTCTTGGTGGTCGGGTTGAAAGAGTCCACGACACCTCCGATCGTCTGGGGAAAATGCTTGTCTCGTTTGTCAACGCAGTCAATGTTGAGTCTGTTCCACTCAACCCTAACGCATCTCACCGCGCGGCCGATCCGCGCCCCGTCATTCGAACGTATGATCGACAAATGGGCAAGCTCCCGTCGATCGGCTACAACGGGCAGCCCGTCCGGCCGCCGTTCCGGGCGGTCCGACCCCCGGTGACCGTGCTGGTCGACCTGACGGTCCTGTTCCCGCGACAACCCCACCGAACGGGGCGATACCACCCCAATGGCCTGCAGCTGCACAAGGTCGTCGAGGGCCAGCTGACCTGCTGGGGCATCTGCGAGCAGGGCGACTGGTGGGGCCTGGTCACCTACCAGGTCGCGTACGGGTCGAGACGCAAACCGGTCACCCACTGGGTTCCGGCATGGACCCTGCGACGGAAGCGCTGACCCGGGTGTGACCGGCAATGGAGCGCGTGAACCGGCCGAATCGGCTACCTTTCAGGCGTGACCGCCGGCTGGGGCTCGGAGCTGACCGAGCTCATCCCCCTCGCACTCGTGGTTGCCCTCTCACCGTTGTCGATCATCCCCGCCGTACTGGTGTTGCACACGGCGCAGCCCAAGCCGACCGGCTTGGCCTTTCTGGCCGGCTGGCTGGTCGGGATCGCCGCGCTGACGGCGATTTTCGTCGAGGTCTCCAACCTGGTGGGCGGGCTCGACAAGGCGCCCAGCTGGGCGGCCTGGGTCCGCATCGGGATCGGCACGGCACTGATCGCGTTCGGCGTGTGGCGCTGGCTGACCCGCAAGCGGTCCGAGCATTCGCCGGCCTGGATGCGGTCGCTCACCAACGTGACTCCGGCACGTGCGGCCGTGACCGCCATGGTGCTCGCCGCGGTGAACCCCAAGGTGCTGTTGATCTGCGCAGCAGCCGGTTTGGCCATCGGCACGGCCGGCCTGGGTACCGCGGGAGCCTTGGCGTCGGAGGGCGTCTTCGTGCTGATCGCGGCGTCCACGGTCGCCATTCCAGTGCTGGCCTACGTAGTAGTCGGTGACCGCCTCGACGCTCCGCTGGCCAGGCTCAAGGACTGGATGGAGAAACAGCACGCCACCCTGGTCGCGGCCATCCTGGTCGTCCTCGGCCTGCTGGTGCTGTACAAGGGCATTCACGGCCTGTAGGTCGCGGGCGGGCCGAGTAGGGGCGGCCGAGCCTAGAATCGTGCGGCGTGGGACTCGAGGACCGTGATGCGCTGCGTGTGCTGCGTGCTGCCGTCGACCCACAACTCGATTCCGACGAGCTGATCCGCCGGTTCTACACCCGATGGTTCGCCGACGACGTCTCGGTGCGCGACCTCTTCCCACCCGACATGACCGGTCAGCGAGCCGCCTTCGCCCAGGCCCTGTACTGGGTGTTCGGGGAACTGGTTTCGCAACGGGCCCAGGAACCGGTGGCGTTCCTCGCGCAGCTCGGCCGTGACCACCGCAAACACGGTGTCACACCCGGTCATTACGAGAGCATGCGATCAGCGCTCTACTCGACGTTGCGCAGCCATCTGGCCGACAGCTGGAACGACGCCCTCGACGACGCCGCCAACCAGTCCCTCAACCTGATCTGCGGTGTGATGAGCGGCGCCGCCGACGCCGAGACGGGACCGGCCTGGTGGGACGGCACGGTCATCGAGCACATGCGGGTATCTCGTGACCTGGCGGTGGTCCGGCTGCACCTGGACCGCCCAATGCACTACCACCCGGGCCAGTACGTGAACGTCGAGATCCCGCAATGCCCGCGCCGGTGGCGTTACCTGACACCCGCCATCCCGGCCGAGCCCAGCGGCGCCGTCGAGTTCCACATCCGCGCCGTCCCCGGCGGCATGGTCAGCACCGCCATCGTGAACGAGACACGGCCCGGCGACCGGTGGCGCATGTCCAGCCCACACGGCGCGTTGGAGGTCGACCGCAACGGCGCCGACGTGCTGATGGTGGCCGGAAGCACGGGGCTGGCGCCGATGCGCGCGATCATCATGGATCTCACCCGATGGGGCGTGAACCCGCGGGTGCATCTGTTCTTCGGGGCCCGCTATCCGTGCGAGCTCTATGACCTGCGCACTCTGTGGCAGATCGCGTCCACCAACCCGTGGCTGTCGGTTACCCCGGTATCGGAGTACACCGGCGATCCGCCCTGGGGTGCCGACTACCCCGACGTTCACCCGCCCCGCGGATTGCACGTGCGCCAGACCGGACGGCTGCCCGAGACGGTGACCAGATACGGGAGTTGGAGCGACCGGCAGATTCTCATCTGCGGCGGGCCGGACATGGTGCGGGCCACCAAGGCCGCCCTGATCGCCAAAGGCGCACCGCCGGAAGGCATTCAACACGATCCGCTCTCCGGGTAGCAGCGGTACCAGCGCCGGACGACGCGGGCAGCCCGGCAAGTTCGGGACGACTGGCGGATAGTCGATGACTTTCGTCCCTATTGCGATACCGCTGCACAGGAGACCGTCAAGGAGGACAATTCAGGGCGATGAGGGATCACCGATGAGGCAGGCCGGCCAGGCAAAGCAGCTGACCGACGAGCAGTTCGACGCCATCGCCTGGCGGTTTCTCTGCTCGGAGTACGCCGAGCACACTTACCAGGACTGGCCCATCGATCGGCGCCTGGAGGCCTTTCTCCAACATCAAGGACTGGCCCGCATCGCAGATGACGGTGCTGCCTACCCCGCCCTTCTGGAACGAGTCATGGCCAATTTCCCTCGCGCACGTCGCGACGGTGTCCTCCAACCCCCGCACAGCTAGGTATCACCGTGGAAATCATCCGCAAGACCCCCGCCGACTGGCGCGTCCCACCGAACTTCAAGGACTACGACGACACCCGCGCCAAGTTCCACTGGTCCGATGTCCCCGCGTTGTGCGAAGGCATGGGGGCCGATGGCTGCAACATCGCCTTCGCGGCCGTCGACCGGCATGCCGACGGACCCGCGGCCGCGCGGACGGCATTGCGATTCATCGCGGACTCCGACGGGACGGGTGCGCTGACCGCCCACGATGTCAGCTACGCCGAGCTGGCGCGGCTGACGGGCCGATTCACCAACGTGCTGCGTGCACTGAACGTCGGCAAGGGCGACCGCGTCTTCGCGATCATGGGCCGCATCCCTGAGCTCTACATCACCATGCTGGGCGCGCTGCGCAACGGCAGCGTCGTTTCACCGTTGTTCTCCGCGTTCGGGCCCGAGCCCATCGCCACCCGGGTCAACATCGGCGAGGCCAGCGTGCTGGTGACCACCACGGCGATCTATCAGCGCAAGATCGCCAAGATCCGGGATCAGCTGACCTCGGTGCGCCACATCCTGCTGGTCGACCGTGCGGACGCCGACGATGTGCCCGGGACCCTGAACTACCGGCGCCTGATGGCCGACGCCGACGACAACTCACCTATCGAGCACACCACCGCCGAGGATCCGGCCCTGCTGCACTTCACCAGCGGAACCACCGGCACACCGAAAGGCGCGATCCATGTGCACGGCGCGGTCGCGATGCACTACATAACCGGCCTCTTCGCGCTGGACCTGCACCCCGACGACATCTTCTGGTGCACGGCCGACCCGGGCTGGGTCACCGGAACGTCCTACGGTGTGATCACCCCCCTGCTGCACGGGGTCACCTCCATCGTCGACGAGGCCGAGTTCGACGCCGAGCGGTGGTACCGGATCCTGCAGGACGAGGGGGTGACGGTCTGGTACACCGCGCCCACCGCGGTGCGCATGCTGATCAAGGCCGGGCCCGAGATCGCGGCGCGCTACCGCTTTCCGCGGCTGCGTTTCGTCGCCAGCGTCGGCGAGCCGCTCAACGCCGAAGCGGTGTGGTGGGGGAAACGCGTGCTGGGCTTGCCGATTCACGACAACTGGTGGCAGACCGAGACCGGCGGCATCATGGTCGCGAACACCCCGGCGTTCGACATCCGGCCCGGCTCGATGGGACGTCCGCTGCCCGGGGTGAATGCGTGCGTGGTGCACCGCGACGACGACTCCGGCGCGGTGTCCATCGTGGACGAGCCGAACGTCGAGGGTGAGCTCGCCCTGCGCGTGGGCTGGCCGTCGATGTTCCGCGGTTACCTCCACGAGGATGCGCGGTACCGGAAATGCTTCACCGACGACCTGTACCTGAGCGGGGATCTGGTCAAGCGAGACGCCGACGGCTACTTCTGGTTCGTCGGCCGGGCGGATGACGTGATCAAGTCGGCCGGGCACCTGATCGGCCCGTTCGAGGTCGAGAACGTGCTTACCGATCATCCGGCGGTCGCCGAGGCCGGGGTCATCGGCAAACCGGATCCGACGGTCGGCGCAGTCGTCAAGGCGTTCGTCTCCCTCAAACAGGGCTACACCCCGGACGACGCCCTGCGCCGGGAACTGATGGGCCACGCCCGCAAACACCTCGGCGCGGCCGTTGCGCCCAAGGAGATCGAGTTCGTCGACGCCTTGCCGCACACCCGTAGCGGCAAGATCATGCGGCGGTTGCTGAAGGCGCGTGAGCTCGGACTGCCCGAGGGTGACACGTCCACGGTCGAGACCGCGGCCGAGCACCATCAGGAGGTGTCGAAATGACCGACCACGACCTCGCGTACGGGCTGCTGTCGGACATGGTGCGGGTGCGCCGGATGGAAGAGAAGTGCGCCGAGCTCTACAGCGCGGCCAAGATTCGCGGCTTCCTGCATCTCTACGTCGGCGAGGAGGCCGTCGCCGCGGGATCCCTGCGCGCACTGACCCTCGACGACGCGGTGGTGGCGACCTACCGCGAGCATGCCCATGCCCTGCTGCACGGCATCCCGATGACCGAGATCCTCGCCGAGATGTTCGGCAAGCAGGAGGGCTGCTCGGGGGGCAGGGGCGGGTCGATGCACCTGTTCCACGCCGCCACCCGCTTCTACGGTGGCAACGCGATCGTCGCCGCCGGCCTGCCGCTCGCCGCGGGTCTGGCACTGGCCGACGCGGCATTGCGGCGCAACCGCGTGTCCGCCTGCTATTTCGGTGAGGGCGCGATGGCCGAAGGTGCCTTCCACGAATCGCTGAACATGGCCGTGCTGTGGCAGCTACCCGTGCTGTTCTGCTGCGAGAACAACCTGTACGCGATGGGCACCGCGTTATCGCGATCCGAGTCGCAGACCGATCTTGCCGCCAAGGCGGCGGCATACGGGGTGGAGACCCTGAGTGTCGATGGGATGGACGTGATGGCCTGCTATGACGCGGCCGCCAAGGCCGTCAAGCATATCCGCGACAACGGCGGTCCCTTCTTCATCGAGTTCCACACCTACCGGTTCCGCCCGCACTCGATGTTCGACCCGGAGCTCTATCGCGACAAGGCCGAGGTCCAGGAGTGGCGCAAGCGCGACCCGATCAAAGCCTTCACCGAGCAATGCCTGCAGAACGGCGTTCTCAACGCCGACGAAATCTCCGCGATCAACACCGCGGCCGAGAAGGAAGTCGAGGCCGCCGTGGCGTTTGCGGAAGCCGGGACCTGGGAAAGCGTCGACGACCTCGAACGCGACGTGCTGACGCCCGCACCGGAGCCAGTGCGATGAAGATGACATACCGCGCCGCGGTGCACGACGCGATCCGCGAAGCACTGCGCGACGACCCGCGCGTGATGCTGATGGGCGAGGACATCGGCCGCTACGGCGGAACCTATGCGGCGTCCAAGGGCCTGCTCGACGAGTTCGGGCCGGAGCGGGTACGGGACACCCCGCTGTCGGAGCTGGGCTTCGTCGGCATGGGGATAGGCGCGGCGCTCAACGGGCTGCGCCCGATCGTCGAGATCATGACGGTCAACTTCAGCCTGCTGGCGCTCGATCAGATCGTGAACACCGCGTCGGCGCTGCGCCACATGTCCGGCGGCCAGTTCTCCGTCCCGCTGGTCATCCGGATGGCCACCGGGGCCGGCCGACAGCTGGCCGCCCAGCACTCGCACAGCCTCGAAGGCTGGTATGCGCACATCCCGGGGATCAAGGTTCTGGCACCCTCGACGGTGGCGGATGCCTACGGGATGCTCGGGCCGGCACTGGACGACCCCGATCCGGTGCTGATCTTCGAGCACGTCCAGCTCTACAACACGTCGGTGGACGTCGATGAGCTCAGCAGAACCGACATCTCCTCGGCAGCGGTGCGCCGCAGCGGATCCGACGCCACCATCATCGCCCACGGCGGGTGCGTCCCCAAGGCTCTCGATGCCGCCGATACGCTGTCACTTTCCGGGATCAACTGCGAGGTGGTGGATTTGCGCGTGCTGCGGCCGCTGGACACCGACACGATTCTGGAGTCGGTGCGCAAGACGCACCGCGCCGTGGTGGTCGACGAGGCGTGGCGCACCGGCAGCCTGGCAGCGGAGATCAGCGCGCAAATCATGGAAGGCGCGTTCTTCGACCTGGACGCGCCGGTCGGCCGGGTGTGCAGCGTCGAGGTGCCCATCCCGTACGCCAAGCACCTCGAACAGGCCGCCCTTCCACAACCGGACAAGATCGTTGCCGCCGTGCACGCCCTGCGCGGTGAGAGTTGACATGATCGAGTTCACGATGCCGGCCCTCGGTGCGGACATGGAAGAGGGAACGCTCAACGAATGGCTGGTCGCGCCCGGTGACACCGTCGCGCGGGGCGACATCGTGGCAGTGGTGGAAACCACCAAGGCTGCGGTGGAGATCGAATGCTTCCACGACGGTGTTGTCGGTGAACTGCTGGTCCCGGTCGGTGAAACCGTCCAGGTCGGGGCACCCATGGCGACACTGCTGTCCCCCGGCGAGACCGCGCAGCCCCGGACAAGCACCACACCCAGCGCGGCGCCGGCAGCCACACCCAGCGCAGCGCCGATGGCCACGCCGAGTGCAGCGCCGGCGGCCACACCCAGCGCGGCGCCGGCAGCCGTCCCGTCGGCGGCGGAGCCGCCGCATCGCCGGTGGGTTTCCCCCGCCGCACGCCGCACGGCCGAGTCGCTCGGCGTCGACGTCATGACGGTGACCGGCACCGGTCCGCAGGGCGCGGTCATCATCTCCGACGTTGAGAAAGCCGCGGCGTCGGCGAAAAAGCCGGAACCCACGCCGGTCGCGGCGCCGGCGACAAAGCCCGAACCCACGCCGGTCGCGGCGCCGGCGACAAAGCCCGAACCCAAGCGGGCCGCCGCGGCGGACCGGGCGAGCCAGATGCGCAAGGCGATCGCCGCGGCGATG
>CAZDYH010000139.1:0-8450 GCA_964509355.1 uncultured Mycobacterium sp. | reverse complement strand
ACTCGCGGGAAGTAAGCAGGCCCGCGGCTACTCGTCGTCGATCGTGGGGTCGACGACGGAGGGCTCGACGCCCAGATAGGTGGCCACCTGAGCCACCAGCACATCATGCAACAGTTCGGTGAGCTCCAACATGTCCTTGGCGCGTCGCTCGATCGGCTTGCGGAACAACACAATTCGGGCCCGGGTGGCATTGCCGCGGACGTCGACCCCGGCGGGAATCAGCCGGGCCAGCGCGATCGGACCGTCGGCGACGACTTCGGGCGGCCACTGCACGCTGTCGGGGTCCTTGGGAGAGATCCGGGGTATCTCGTCGACGGCCACATCCAGGCCCGACACCCGCTCTCCCCAGCGCCGCTCGATGGGTTCGTAGGCCTCCAACACCGCCATGTCGAAGCGTTCGGCGCGGCTGCGCCACCCTGGCACGGTCGGCGGCAGCAACGGGCCGCGCATTTCGCGGCCGCGGCGCGACCCCGGCATCCCCCCGGACCTGCCGCCTCGCCGGGAGCTGCGCGAATCGGCCACCCGCCGATCGTAACGGTTGGACATCGTGCTCAGGGCGGCTGCGCGTGTCCGGCGCCGTGCCGGCGTTTCCGCGCGATAGCCTCACGGACGTGAACGTTCCCCGTCGCTGCTGTCGGCCCGGGTGCCCGCAGTATGCGGTGGCGACGCTGACATTCGTCTACTCGGACTCCACGGCAGTGGTCGGCCCGCTGGCAACTATGCGGGAGCCGCATTCGTGGGACCTCTGCGTCGGCCATGCCGGCCGCATCACCGCACCGCGTGGCTGGGAGCTGGTCCGCCATGCCGGGCCGCTGCCGTCGTATCCCGACGACGACGACCTCATCGCGCTCGCCGACGCGGTGCGCGAGGGCCGCGACGACGTACCGGCCGGGCCCCCGGTCAACGGCTTCTCCGATCCCGTTGGCGCCCACGCCACCGCGCCCGCCGGCAGGGTGCTCGCGCCGCCCGCCAGCCGGCAGGGGAGTGCGGGACGCCGTCGCGGCCACCTGCGCGTGTTGCCCGACCCCGCTGAATAGTTACGTCAGGACTGACGAGCACCCCCGGCGTCCCGGCCCATTAGGCTGACGGCCAAGAGTCCCCTTCGTCAGGAGTTCCGTCATGTCTCGGCCCGCTGCGGATGTCCGCCGTGTGATCAAGGCTTATGACGTGCGCGGTCTGGTCGGCGAGGAGATTGACGCGGCCTTCGTCACCGATGTCGGCGCCGCCTTCGCGCGGTTGGTGCGCACCGATGACCCCGGCCGCGTGGTGATCGGCCACGATATGCGGGAGAGTTCGCCCTCGCTGGCGGCGGCGTTCGCGACCGGCGTGATGAGCCAGGGCCTCGACGTGGTCCGGATCGGGCTGGCGTCGACCGACCAGCTCTACTTCGCGTCGGGATTCCTCGACTGCCCGGGCGCGATCTTCACCGCCAGCCACAACCCGGCCGCCTACAACGGCATCAAGCTCTGCCGCGCCGGCGCGAAACCGGTCGGCGAGGAAACCGGGTTGGCGACCATCCGCGACGAGGTGATCGCCGGGGTGCCCGGCTACCACGGGCCCGCCGGGTCGATCCGCGACCAGGACGTGCTGGCCGACTACGGGGACTTCCTGCGGTCGTTGGTCGACCTGTCCGGGCTGCGCCCGCTGCGCGTGGCCGTCGATGCCGGGAACGGGATGGCCGGTCACACCGCGCCCGCCGTGCTCGGCGCGATCGGTTCGATCACCCTGCTGCCGCTGTACTTCGAGCTCGACGGCTCGTTCCCCAATCACGAGGCCAATCCGCTCGATCCGGCGAACCTGGTCGACCTGCAGGCCTACGTGCTGGCCACCGGCGCCGACATCGGGCTGGCGTTCGACGGTGACGCCGACCGCTGTTTCGTCGTCGACGAAGGTGGGCAGCCGGTGTCACCGTCGGCGGTGACCGCGCTGGTCGCGGCCCGCGAGCTGAACCGGGAGATCGGCGCCACCGTGATCTACAACCTGATCACCTCGCGCGCGGTACCGGAGTTGGTGGTCGAACGCGGCGGCACGCCGGTGCGTTCCCGAGTCGGGCATTCCTATATCAAGGCGCTGATGGCCGACACCGGGGCCATCTTCGGCGGCGAGCATTCGGCGCACTACTACTTCCGCGACTTCTGGGGCGCCGATTCGGGCATGCTGGCCGCCCTGCACGTGCTGGCGGCGCTCGGCGAGCAGGACCGGCCGCTGTCGGAGCTGATGGCCGACTATCAGCGCTACGAGGCGTCCGGCGAGATCAACTTCACCGTCGCCGACGCGGCGTCGTGCGTGCAGGCCGTGCTGAAGTCGTTCGGCAGCCGGATCCGGTCGATCGACCACCTGGACGGAGTGACGGTGGACCTGGGCAACGGCAGCTGGTTCAACCTGCGCACGTCCAACACCGAACCGCTGCTGCGCCTCAATGTGGAGGCCCGCAGCCGCGAAGATGTCGATGCGGTCGTCGACGAGGTCGCCGCCGAAATCGCCTCGCGCGTAGCGGCGGCGACATGAGCGCCACCCGCGCGACGGTCGACCTCGACGACACCGAGGGCCTGATCGACGCCGACCGGCACGGCCTGTTGCGGGCGGCGTCGATGGCCGGCGCACACGTTCGCGCGACGGCGGCCGCGCTCGACGAGGGTGCGCTGGAATCCGTGCGGACCGACCAGCGGCCCCGCACCGTGGTCTGGGTCGCCGGCCGCGGCGTCGCCGAAACCGCGGGGAGCATGCTCGCTGCGGCGCTGGGCGGCTCCGCCGCGGAGCCGATCGTCGTTGCCGCGCAGGCGCCCCCGTGGATCGGACCGCTCGACGTGCTGGTCGTGGCGGGTGACGACCCCGGCGATCCGGGGCTGGTGGGAGCCGCGGCGACCGCGGTTCGCCGGGGGGCGCGAGTGGTGGTCGCGGCACCCTATGAGGGCCCACTGCGGGACGCGACGGCCGGCCGCGCGGCGGTGCTGGCGCCCCGGTTGCCGGTCGCCGACGAATTCGGGCTGTGCCGTTATCTGGCCGCCGGCCTGGCCACCATGCAGACCGTCGATACGGGCCTGCGGATGGACCTGGCTGCCCTGGCAGACGAGCTGGACGCCGAGGCGCTGCGCAACAGCGCCGGCCGGGAGGTGTTCACCAACCCCGCCAAGTCGCTGGCCGAACGCATGGCCGGGCACCGGGTGGTGCTGGCCGGCGATTGCGCCCCGACGCTGGCACTGGCCCGGCACGGCAGCGTGGTGCTGCTGCGGATCGCTCACCAGACGGTGGCTGCCGCCGGGCTTGCCGACGCGCTGGCCGCGCTGGCCGGTGGAATGGCCACGGCGTCCGGCGATCCGGTGGATGCTCTCTTCCATGACGAAGACATCGACGGCCCGCTGCCGGAGCGACCACGGGTATTGGCACTGACGCTGGCCGCCGAGCGGGCGGTGGTGGCCGCACGGGTGACCGGGCTCGATGCCGTCGATCTGGTTGGGGCCGAAGATGTCCCGGATGTGCCACCGATCGCCACCGGAGGGCCGGAACAGCAGCTGGCGATCTTGGCGGTCCGGTTGGAAATGGGGGCGGTATACCTGCGACTGGCGGGGGGATAGCGTGACTGTGGAGCTGCTGCGCGGGGCGATACGTACCTACGCATGGGGATCGCGGACCGCGATCGCCGATTTCACCGGAAGACCGGTTCCCGCCGCACATCCCGAGGCGGAGCTGTGGCTGGGTGCACATCCGGGTGATCCCGCCTGGCTGCAGACCGAGGCCGGCGGGCATTCATTGCTCGATGTGGTGCGCGCCGACCCCGAGGGTCAGTTGGGCGCCACGGTGCGCGCCCGGTTCGGTGACGTGCTGCCGTTCCTGGTCAAGGTCCTCGCCGCTGACGAACCGCTGTCGCTGCAGGCCCATCCCAGTGCCGAGCAGGCAGTCGAAGGTTACCTGCGGGAGGATCGCCTTGGGGTGCCCGTCAACTCGCCTATCCGCAACTACCGCGACCGCAGTCACAAGCCCGAGTTGTTGGTGGCACTGGAACCGTTCGAGGCGCTGGCGGGCTTCCGCCACTCGGCACGCTCGGTCGCGATGATGCAGGCGTTGTCGGTATCGGACCTGGACCCGTTCGTCGATCTGTTGAGTGACCAGTCCGACGCCGACGGTCTGCGCGCGCTCCTCACCACCTGGATCACCGCACCGCAGCCCGACCTCGATGTCCTGGTGCCGGCCGTGCTCGACGGCGCGATTCACTATGTGTGCTCGGGCGCAACCGAATTCGCGGCGGAGGCGAAGACCGTAATGGAGCTGGGCGAACGCTATCCGGGCGATGCCGGTGTGCTGGCGTCGCTGCTGCTCAACCATGTCAGCCTTGCGCCGGGGGAGGCGATCTTCCTGCCGGCCGGAAATCTGCACACGTACCTTCGCGGTATGGGGGTCGAGGTTATGGCCAACTCCGACAACGTGTTACGGGGCGGTCTGACGCCAAAGCACGTCGATGTGCCCGAACTGCTGCGGGTACTGGACTTCAGCCCCATCACCGAGGATGCGCTGCGGCCCGGAACGCACCGCGACGGGCTGGAACTCGTCTACACCACCCCGGCCGAGGAGTTCGCGGTCTCGGTGCTGGAGCTCGAGGACGAGCACGTGGGCCACGAGGTGGACGCGCCGTCGCGTCACGACGGCCCGCAGATCCTGTTGTGCACCGAGGGCTCGACGTCCGTGCACGGAAAATCTGGCGTGCTCACGCTGGAACGCGGCGCAGCCGCATGGGTTTCGGCGGACGACGGCCCGATCCGGCTGGTCGCGGAGCGGCCGACCAGACTGTTCCGGGCCACGGTGGGGTTGTGATGAGCGCGGGCGCGAATGCGGAGGGCGTGAATGTCGACTGAAGGTAGTACCCGTGCGATTCTGGCGGCGCTGGTGGCCAACGCCGGCATCGCGGTCGCCAAGTTCATCGGTTATCTGATCACCAGCAGCTCGTCGATGCTCGCCGAATCCGTGCACTCGGTGGCCGACACGTCGAACCAGGTCCTGCTGCTGTTCGGGCAGCGGGAAGCGCGCAGAGAGGCGAGCAGCCTGCACCCCTTCGGGTATGGCCGAAGCCGCTATTTCTACTCGTTCGTGGTGGCGCTGGTGCTCTTCTCGCTGGGTTCTATTTTCGCGCTTTACGAGGGCTACCACAAGATCTCCCACCCCACGCAACTGACCTCGCCGGTGGTGGCCATCGTCATCCTGGGGGTGGCAATTGCCCTGGAGTCCTACAGCTTTCGCACCGCGGTAGTGGAGTCGCGGCCGCTGAAGGGCAAGGGCAGCTGGTGGCGCTTCATCCGCAACTCCCGCAGCCCGGAGCTGCCGGTGGTGCTGCTGGAGGACACCGGCGCGTTGATCGGCCTGGTCTTCGCGCTGGCCGGCGTGGGCCTGACGATGCTCACCGGGGACGCGTTGTGGGACGGTATCGGCACCGCGGCGATCGGTGTGCTGCTCGGTGTGATCGCGGTGATCCTGATGGTCGAGATGCGCAGCCTGCTGATCGGCGAGGGCGCCACCAGCCATGACGACCGCGCCATTCGCGCCGCCCTGGAGCAGACCGAGCACGTCGAACGCCTGATTCACATCCGCTCTCAGTATCTGGGCCCCGACGAGCTGCTGGTCGCTGCGAAGATCGCACTCGCTCCACACGTCACGCTGGCCACCGTCGCGGCAACCATCGATGCGGCCGAGGCGAATATCCGCGCCGCGGTGCCGGCCGCTCGCGCCATCTATCTCGAGCCTGACCTGGACCGGACGCCGACCGGGTAGTCGTTCGCCGGCCGCCGTTCGGCGTGCCACAGCCGTACGTTGTGGCGAATCGTGCGGCCCACGAGCCGCGGTGAAGGCACCATGTACAGGCCGTCGAGCAGACTGAACCGGCGCAAGAACCATTCGGCGAGTACCGGTTCGGTCTCGGCGGCGCCGAGGAACTGGTCGAACAATCCACCGACCGGTCCGTACCACCGGGGCATCGGTCCGGCCGCGCGGTGCAGCGCCAGATCGCCGATGGCGTTCATCGTCCATACCGGATAGGTGGTCTTGGCGGTGGCGCGATTCAACTTGGCGGCGAGGTCGACACCCGTCGCGTCCAGCGCACGCCGCAGGTGACCGGCCTGCAGCGCGGTCATCGTCATACCCTGCCCGTAGGTCGGGTTGAAGCTGACCACTGCGTCCCCGAACGGGATGATGCCGGCCGGAAAACGGGCCAGCTTGTCGTAGCGGCGCCACCTGCTGGTCGGGTAGCGATGGAATGCCACCTCGCCGACTTGCTCGGCCTGCCGTAGCGCCACCCCGAAGTGCGCCGGCAGCATCTCCTCGGCCAGCGCGCACATCTCCGCGAAGTTCTGTGGCGGCTCCACCTTGGCCACGCCGAAAGTCGTCATGCCCCACGTGCCGTCTTCGTGGCAGAGCATGCCCAGCCCGACCGGATGCTCGCGGGAGGCGCCGGCCACGACCACCTTCTCCTCGATCAGACCCGCCGGGATGCGCACCTGATGGGTGGCGTAGCCGATCCCGACGTCCACCTTCTCCTCGCGTGGACGCTCATACCCCCACTGCTCCAACCACACCGGCAGCCGGGTACCGCGACCGGTGGCGTCGACAACGAGGTCGGCAGGTACGGCGCCGGCGTCGTCGCCGGACTCCAACAGCACGCCGGTCACCCGCTCCCGTGCGGCATCGAACTGCGGCTCGGCCACCGCGCGGTGCACGATGTCGACATCCGGGATGTCGATCACCCGGCGCCGGATCTGCCACTCCAGCTGCGGCCGGCTCGGCACGTAAGTGGTGAATGTCTCGCGCAGCTGGTCGGGTATGCCCAGCACATGGCCGGCCGCGCCGAAGTGGATCGATCCCGGCTGGTCCTTGATCATCGGTACCCCGGCGGCGACCATGTCGTCGAGCAGGCCGGGAAACATGCCACCGAATTCCTGCGCCCCGCGAGCCATCAGAATGTGCACGTGCCGGCCCTGTGGGACCGCCGTCCGATTCGCCGGGCCCGGCGGCAGGTCGTCGCGCTCGAAGACCGTCACCCGGCCGTAGTAGTCGGAGAGCACCCGCGCGGCGCACAACCCCGCGATACTGGCCCCGATCACGACAGCGTGTTCTCGCGCAGTCTTCTCGCGCCCACCCATGGCCGGGACAGTACTCGGTCCGTTGCCGATGCCGCGGTGGCCGCCAACAACGGTAATTATACAAACGATAGCTCTGTGTCTAGACAAGAGACACAGAGTTCAGTATTGTCCAATCTAAAGGTGACGTGATTCACCAGGGGGTGACGACATGACGGCCGAGCTGGGCACCGGAGCGGCACTGCCCGCGGATCAGTGGCAGGACAAGAAGCGGCATCTGTGGCTGATGGGCCTGATCGCTCCCACCGCGTTGTTCGTGGTGATGCCGATCGTGTGGGCGATGAACCAATTCGGTTGGCAGACCGCCTCGCAGGCGTTCTTCTGGATCGGCCCGTTCCTGATCTACATCCTGTTGCCGTCCCTCGACCTGCGTTTCGGCCCCGACGGTCAGAACCCGCCGGACGAGGTGATGGAGCGGCTGGAGAACGACAAGTACTACCGCTACTGCACCTACGTCTACATCCCGTTCCAGTACGCCAGCGTGATCGTGGGCGCCTACCTGTTCACCGCGTCCGACCTGAGCTGGTTGGGCTACGACGGGTCACTGAGTTGGCCGGCCAAGATCGGCCTGGCGCTGTCGGTCGGGACGCTGGGCGGTATCGGGATCAACACCGCCCACGAGCTCGGCCACAAGAAGGACTCGCTGGAGCGCTGGCTGTCGAAAATCACGCTCGCCCAGACCTGGTACGGGCACTTCTATATCGAGCACAATCGCGGCCATCACGTCCGGGTCTCCACCCCGGAGGATCCGGCCTCGGCACGTTTCGGTGAGACGTTCTGGGAGTTCCTGCCGCGCAGCGTGTGGGGCAGCCTGCGCTCCGGGTGGCAGCTGGAGGCACAGCGGATGCGCAGGTTGGGCAAGAGCCCGTTCAATATCCGCAACGACGTGCTCAACGCCTGGCTGATGTCGCTGGTCTTCTGGGGTGTGCTGGTGGCAGTCTTCGGTCCGGCGCTGATCCCGTTCATCGTCATCCAGGCGGTCTACGGGTTCACCCTGCTGGAGACGGTGAACTACCTCGAGCACTACGGCCTGCTGCGGCAGAAGACCGCGAACGGCCGCTACGAGCGTTGCTCGCCCGAACACAGTTGGAACTCAGACCATTTGGTGACCAACTTGTTCCTGTACCACCTGCAGCGGCACAGCGATCACCACGCCAACCCGACGCGCCGCTACCAGATACTGCGCAGCATCGACGGTGCGCCGAATCTGCCCAGCGGATACGCCTCGATGATCTCGCTGACCTACTTTCCGCCGCTGTGGCGCAAGGTGATGGACCACCGGGTGCTGGAGCACTATGGCGGCGATATCACCCGGGTGAACGTGGACCC
>CAZDYH010000138.1:3697-8471 GCA_964509355.1 uncultured Mycobacterium sp. | reverse complement strand
CCGTGCCGGCGAGTGACGCGACTCCTCGTAGAGAGTCGTCGAATGTCTGTTCCCACAACGTCGCAGCACTACGCCAGTGAGTGGCCGCGGCATCCAGATGGTCGGTCTGCCAGGCCCGACAGTCAGACAGACCAGGCGCACCAATCTCAGAAACAGCGGCCGCCGGCATGACTAACAACCACCAACCGCACGCAACGCCAGGGCCGAGTCGTGCTCATTGTTGGCATACCGGTCTGATGCACTGTTGACACGCGAGCCGGTCGCCCTTAGTCGAGACGCCAGTCGTTCCACCACATCGTCTACCGCTGAACACACCGAACGAACAGCCACCACGCTCGACTGGCTCGACGAGGGAGGCGGGAGCGGAGACTCTGCAGCAGAGGCCAACTGAACAGCCAGCTGCGTCAGGTAGCCCGCCGTTGCCCTCAAAGCCGTTGGGTTGACCTCCAGTAACTCCCCGCCCACAGGGAGCATGCTAGAGCGCACCGGGACAAACTCAAGTCACCCATGTCGGCTGGTGGCGCGGACCACCCGGGCGACAGGCCTCGGCGCTGCGAACGGCGCGCCGAACTCCGTCACGGCCTGGAATCCGTGTGATCGGGCCGCAGCGACACCTCGCCGGATCACCGCATCCAGACCGACGAACGCGGTCTGGTCGAACAGCATCGGCGACAGCAGGCGGTTGTGCACGAACCCGAAGGCCATGCCGGTGGCGGGATCGGCCCAGCCGAGTGAGCCACCCAGCCCGACATGGCCGAATCCGGGCATGACTCCGAGGAATGGCAGAGCGTGGTAACCGAGATGAAATGCCAGCGGCACCAGCATGTTGCGATCCGGTCGCAGGCTTTTCCGACCAGTCAGGCCGGCCACCAGTTCCGGCGACAGGAACCGGGTACCGTCGATTTCCCCGCGGTTGGCGATCGCGCCGTACATTCTGGCCAGCGCGCGCGCCGTGGCCACTCCGTTCGCGGAGGCGATCTCGCTGTCCAGCAACGGGATCTCGCCCTGCACAACGGCTTTCATGCCGGGGAAGTACAACGCGCCAAAGACGGCCGACAGGTGCAGCGCCGCGACCTTAGGTGCCACGAAATTGAAGATCGGATTGGCCAACTTGCTCTGCGGTGCGATGATCTGCCCGGGGTGTGTCGGCGCACCGGCGGGCGGACGGCCAAGGTGCATCCCGTCGGTGTTGAGCGGCTCGGCCAACTCGACGCGAATCAACTCACGCATGCCCTTACCGGTGACAGCACGGCCGAGCCCCGACATCAGCCAGCCATACGTCAGCGCGTGGTAGGCCGGCCTGCCCAGATGACGGCCGACCGGTGCGGCCGCTATCCGCTCCTCCATCAGGTGGTGGTCCAACAGGTCGGCCATGCTGACCCCGTTCAGGTGCGACAACCCGGCGCGATGCCGCATGACGTCGCGAACGGTGATCGCGGACTTACCGTTGGCGCCGAATTCCGGCCAGTACTCGGCGACCGGTGCGTCGTAGTCGATCAGTCCGCGGTCGACGAGCCGATGGATGACCGTCGCTGCCATACCCTTCGTCGCCGAGAAGACCATGGCGCCGGTGTCGGCCGACCACGGCACCCGCCCGCGCCGGTCAGACCAACCGGTCCAGACGTCGACGACGGGTTGACCGTCCAGATAGATGGCCAGCGCTCCACCACCGAGACGACGGCTGGGGAACATACTGGCGAAGGTGCGGACTGCGCATGCAAAGCGCGGATCCGCTGCCCCCTGAACACCTCGGGGGAGCGCTGAACTGCGGTCACGAAGGTTAACTTCGGTCACAAACAGACGAATCTAGCCTGCCGAGCCCGCAAACATAGACAAAGTTACCGATCTGTTAACTCGCCAGGGCCGGCGGCGTCCAGGATCTGCTGCGCGGCCAGGGCCGGAGTCAGCTCACCGTCGCGGACCTGACGCTCCACCTCGGCCCGCATCTTCTTGACGGCAGGGTGCGACAGCACCCGGTCCAACACGGTGTCGCGCACCATGGCCCAGGTCCAGTCGACCTGCTGCGCCCGTCGTCGCGCCTCGAACTCCCCCGCATCCGTCAGGACCCGGCGGTGCTTCAGAACGGTGTCCCACAGCTCGGTGAGCCCGGTGCCCTCCAGTGCGCTCATCGTGAGCACCGGCGGGCGCCAGAGGGTGTCACGCGGGTAGATCAGCCGGATCGCGGCCGAGAGCTCACGCGCCGCGGCCCCGGCCTCAACCGCGTGCTCGCCGTCGGCCTTGTTGACCACCACGATGTCGGCCAGCTCGAGCACCCCCTTCTTGATGCCCTGCAGCTGATCCCCGGTGCGCGCCAGGGTCAGGAACACGAAGGTGTCGACCATGTTGGCGACCGCCACCTCGGACTGGCCGACCCCGACGGTCTCCACCAGGATCACGTCGAACCCGGCCGCCTCCAGCAGCACGATCGTCTCGCGGGTGGCCTTGGCGACCCCACCGAGTGTTCCCGAGGTGGGCGACGGGCGGATGTAGGCGTCGGGATGGACCGCCAGCCGCGCCATCCGGGTCTTGTCGCCCAGGATCGACCCGCCGGTCCGTGTCGACGACGGGTCGACCGCCAGCACCGCCACGCGGTGTCCCTGTTCGATCAGGTACATGCCGAGGGCTTCGATCGAGGTCGACTTGCCGACACCCGGCACGCCGGTGATGCCGACGTGCATCGCCTTTCCCGCATCCGGCATCAACGCCAGCAGCAGCTGCTGTGCCTGCTCGCGGTGATCGGGCCGGGTGGACTCCACCAGCGTGATGGCCCGCGGCAGTGCGGAGCGGTCGCCGCTGCGTACGGCCGCCACCAGCTCCTCGACAGTGAGCTCCTGTGGGCTGTCGGCTTCCATCAGCTCAGGTCGTAACCCAAGCGGTCGGCCAGCTTGTGCAGCAGGCCGATCGCAGCGTCGGCGATCACCGTTCCGGGCGGGAAGATCGCGGCTGCCCCGGCGGCGTACAACTCGTCGAAGTCACCGGGCGGAATGACGCCACCGACAACGATCATGATGTCGGGCCGGCCCACCTCGGCCAGCGCGTCGCGCAGCGCCGGAACCAGGGTCAGATGCCCGGCCGCCAGCGACGACACCCCGACCACGTGCACGTCATTGTCGGCGGCCTGGCGCGCCACCTCGTCCGGTGTGGAGAACAGCGAGCCGACGTCCACGTCGAATCCGATATCGGCGAACGCCGTCGCGATGACCTTCTGGCCGCGGTCGTGCCCGTCCTGACCCATCTTGGCGACCAGGATGCGGGGCCGGCGGCCGTCGGCCTCGGCGAACTTCTCCACTAGCTCGGTGGCGGCAGAAATATTGGCGACCTTTCCGGCTTCGTCGCGGTAGACCCCGGCGATCGTACGGATCTCGGCGCGGTGGCGCCCGTACACCTTCTCCAGTGCGTCGGAGATCTCCCCCACGGTGGCCTTGGCCCGGGCGGCATCGATGGCCAGCGCCAGCAGGTTGTTGCCGAGGCCGTCCCCGCCCGTGTTGACACCCGTCGCGGCGGCACGGCTCAGCCCGGCCAGCGCGGCCCGCACCGCCGCGTCGTCGCGGTCGGCGCGCAGCTGCTCGAGTTTGGCGATCTGCTCGGCGCGCACCCGGCTGTTCTCGACCTTGAGCACCTCGATCTCTTGGTCGGAGTCAACCTGGTACTTGTTGACGCCGATCACCGGCTGCTGCCCGGAGTCGATGCGCGCCTGGGTGCGGGCGGCGGCTTCTTCGATGCGCAGCTTCGGGATGCCGTCGCTGATGGCCTGCGCCATGCCGCCGGCCTCGGTGACCTCGCGGATGTGCGACCTGGCCCGCTCGGCCAGCTGATGGGTCAGCCACTCCACGTAGTACGAGCCCGCCCACGGGTCGATCGGGCGGGTGGTGCCGGACTCCTGCTGCAGCAGCAGCTGGGTGTTGCGGGCGATCCGCGCGGAGAAATCGGTGGGCAGCGCCAGCGCTTCGTCCAGAGCGTTGGTGTGCAGCGACTGGGTGTGCCCCTGGGTGGCGGCCATCGCCTCGATGCAGGTCCGCGCGACGTTGTTGAACGGGTCCTGCGCGGTCAGCGACCAGCCCGAGGTCTGCGAATGTGTGCGCAGCGAGAGTGATTTGGCGCTCTTCGGGTCGAACTGCGCCACCAGTTCGCTCCACAGCAGCCGGCCGGCCCGCAGCTTGGCGACCTCCATGAAGAAGTTCATCCCGATACCCCAGAAGAACGACAGCCGGGGCGCGAACTTGTCGATGTCCAGGCCGGCGTCCAGGCCGGCCTTGAGGTAGTCCACACCGTCGGCCAGCGTGTAGGCCAACTCCAAATCGGCTGTGGCACCGGCTTCCTGGATGTGGTAGCCGGAAATCGAGATGGAGTTGAACTTGGGCATCCGGGCGCTGGTGTAGCCGAAGATGTCGGAGATGATCCGCATCGACGGCTTCGGCGGATAGATGTAGGTGTTGCGCACCATGAACTCTTTGAGGATGTCGTTCTGGATGGTCCCGGCCAGCTTCTCCGGCGGCACGCCCTGTTCCTCGGCGGCAACGACGTAGAGCGCCAGGATGGGCAGCACGGCACCGTTCATGGTCATCGACACCGACACGCTCGACAGGTCGATACCGTCGAACAGTTGGCGCATATCGAGGATGGAGTCGATCGCCACTCCGGCCATCCCGACATCGCCTTGCACCCGGGGATGGTCGGAGTCGTAGCCGCGGTGGGTGGCCAGGTCGAACGCCACCGACAGGCCCTTCTGACCGGCGGCGAGATTGCGGCGGTAGAAAGCGTTGGAATCCGCGGC
>CAZDYH010000138.1:0-3597 GCA_964509355.1 uncultured Mycobacterium sp. | reverse complement strand
CACGGCGTCCGCGACACCGGCGGCGTCGACGGTTCCCGGGTTGACCGCCTCAATTCCGCCGGAAGCCAACAGGTTCGCCGCGAAGGTGGCCCGGATGTTGTGTTCGGCCAGCGGCCCGAGCGGCAGCAGCAGCACCTGCGGGCGCGTCCCGGTGCGCTCCAGGTAGGCGTCGGACCGGTCCCGCAACGCCTCGAATCCGGCAGCGTACCGCTCGACGCTCGCCTGCGTATCACTTTGCGGCAGAGAGAGTTCCGCCAGATTCGGATATTCGTTGACACCGGTGATGGCGGTGCGCCGATGAGCGATGTCGTCCGCCCGGCGGTCACGCACCTCGGCGATCTGCTCGGCGACGAAGTCGCGGGCCTCGGCGAAACCGCCACGCGCCTCGATGTCCTGCAAGTGCTCCCAGGCCTGCCGGGCGAGGGTCGCGGTGAGGTCCTCGACGAACCACGATCCGCCGGCCGGGTCCAGCACCCGACCGATATGCGATTCCTCCAGCAGCAGTAGCTGGGTATTGCGGGCGATCCGCCGCGAGAAACCGGTCGCGATGCCGGGCGCCCCACCGGGAATCGCCACGTCGAACGGTTGCACCAGGACGGTGTCGGCGCCGCCGACACCGGCACCGAACGCGGCCAGCGTGGTGCGCAGCATGTTCACCCACGGATCGCGCTGGGTCATCATCGGCAGCGACGTGACCGCGTGCACCGTGGCCGCGCCGCTGTCCGGCTCGCCGACGACCTCGGCCACCCGGGCCCAGAGCTGCCGGGCGGCGCGCAGCTTGGCGATGGTCATGAACTGGTCGTCGTCGGCGGCGAAGCGGAAACTGATCTGCCGCAGAGCAGCTGCGGTGCCGAGCCCGGATTCACCGAGCCGCCGCAGGTAGGCGACCGCGGCGGCGACACTGCCGGCCAGCTCCCACGCCGCGCCGGCTCCGAGGTTGTGGAACGCGGGACCGTCGACGGTGATCGTCCGGACACCGCCCGGGCCGGCCACCCGTCCGGCAAGGGCCAGAACGTCGTCGATCGGGGGTGCCGGCCGGCCGCTGAGCGGCGCGGTCAGCGGGTCGGCGCCCAGATCAACGGACAGCGTGTCCCGCTTACCGGCATCGAGGCCCGCCACCAGCGCCAACACGGCTTCGGCGGCGGCGGTGTAGTCGGCGCCGGCGTCAAGGATCACCGGCGCCAGTTCCAGGTACACACCTTCGAGCAGCCGGTCCAGCTGTGCCGGCGCCACACCGGTTCTGCCGACCCGCAGCACCAGCGCGCTCACCCCGTCGGCCAGCGCCGACAGCACCACCGAGTTGCCCTGCCCCGCGGCCTGACCGGGCAGCGGGAACGCCTCGGCGACCTTCCAGCCCGAGTTGACGTCACGCAGCGCGTCGGCCCCTCGGACGTACGGCCATTCGCCGGGCAGCGGCGGCTCCGGTAGCGCGTCGAATGCGGTGTACAGGGCGCGGATCGGGAAACCCTCATAGGTCGGCGAGTCCAGCAGCCGTTCGGGTTCTCCCGCCAAATCCTCGGGGTGACGTCGTGTGCTCCTGGCCAGCACCGCGGCCACCGCGGTACGCCACCGCGTGCGGGCCTGCTCCAAGTCGGCCAAGTCGACGGACACCGGCAGCCCCTGTTGTCGCAGCATGTGGCATTGATTGCCACCCGACCATCAGGCTAAATGATGGCCGGTGCCGGAGCGTCCGCGGGCAGTTGTTCACCGATGGCCCGTACGCTTGATAACCGTGAACGCGGTCATCAGCACACTGCGCGGGCTACCGTCTGCGGTGATCGTGACGGCACGTCAGGTGCCGCGGCGGCGCGTCATCGCCACCGCGATCGCGATTGTGCTTCTGGCCGCAACGGCGCTGCTCGTTCCGCTTCCCAGCGCGGTCCAGTTGCGTGACTGGGCATCTTCGGTCGGCCCGTGGTTCCCGCTGGCATTCCTGGCCGCGCACATCGTGGTCACGGTCTTCCCCTTCCCCCGCACCGCGTTCACGCTGGCCGCCGGACTGATGTTCGGACCGCTGCTGGGCGTCGCGCTGGCGGTGACCGCCAGCACCGTCAGCGCGCTCATCGCGCTGCTGTTGGTTCGTGCCGTCGGCTGGCAACTCAACCGCCTGGTCAGCCACCCGACGATCGATTCGCTGGACGCCCGACTGGGTCATCGCGGCTGGCCCGCCATCGTGTCGTTGCGGTTGATCCCCGCGATGCCGTTCTCGGTGCTCAACTACGCCGCCGGCGCCTCGGCGGTGCGGGTGGTGCCCTACACGCTGGCCACGCTCGCCGGCCTGCTGCCCGGTACCGCCGCCGTCGTGATACTGGGCGACGCGCTCACCGGCAACGTCAGCCCGCTGTTGTTCCTGGTGTCGCTGTGCACGGCCAGTGTCGGGGTCGCCGGCCTGATCATCGAGATACGCAACCACCGCGCCCGCGAACTGGCTCCGGCCGAGGTTGTCAGCGCCGAACCCGCCGTTACCGCCTGACGAACCGCCCACCCTGCCTGCCGCCGACAACACTTCTAGCTCCAATGTTTGATCCGTCGCTCACCCGGGGCACCGAAACGAACCGGACGCCGGCGACGCACGGTTTGTACTGAAGTTCGGCAAGGCTGTATCAGTTCTGCGTATCCGTCTGGGCATTACGGCTGGTCACGGAGCTCATGCCATCAGCGAACCGGCCCACCTCGTGCCGACGGTCACCTGCGGCGTCTCGGCATCGGGTGCGATGCCGACCGTGCGACCTCGAGCGCGAACGCCACGGCAGCCTCACGGTCCATGGCGGTGCCCTCCTGCCAGGCCGTCTCGAAGCATCGGGTGGACAACCTGGTGCCGGCGGAGTCCCGCACCAGGTCGCGTATGCCCGCGTAAAAAGGGGGCCGCGATCCCGACGTGTTCGCGCAGGGCCTGGCTTGCGGCCAACAGCCGAACCGCGTCCTCAGATCGGGCGGTCTCGTCGGCGAGCCAGGCAACCCGGTCCAGGCAATGCGCGAGGCAGCCCTGGTTGCCCAGGGTGTCAAAGGCGTCGACCGCGTCGGCCATCAAGCCGCCGGCGTCGCCGTACCGGTGGGCCATTATCGCCGCCGTGCCGACCTCCTCGAGTGCGTGGCCGAGGTTGTTGCGCTCACCGGCAGCGCGAGCAATCTCGAGCATCGGTCCCAGCCTGACGAGCAGCTGCTGGGCATCCTCGGCTCGCATCTGTCCGAGTAGATGACCCCCGGCCACCATCTCGGTGCCCGCCTCGATGAAGGTCGCGAATCCGATCCCCACCTGATCACCGGCGACCTCGAATCGCTGCAGCGCCTCAGCGGCCAACCGGCGCGCCTCGTCAAACTTCATCGCATAGGCGGCGTTGGTGCCCAGATTGTAGAGGGCCCAACCCTCCATTCGCGGCGATCCTGCCTGCTGCGCCAGCTGGCGCGCCTCCTCGAACCGGTGGGCCGCCTGCGCGAGATCGCCGGTGTTCATGAAGAACTCGCCGGCACCCAACAGCAGCTTGACCCGGGCCCGCGGAGTCACCCGACCGCGCTCTGCCAGCAGTCTGTCGTACCAGGCACCCGACTCCCCGAAATGGGAGTGGACGAACCAGAAGGAGGAGAGGTCGGCTGCCA
>CAZDYH010000137.1:4579-8509 GCA_964509355.1 uncultured Mycobacterium sp. | reverse complement strand
CGAGAACAGCGACTCCGACTACGACCGCGAGAAGCTGCAGGAGCGCCTGGCCAAGCTGGCCGGCGGTGTTGCGGTGATCAAGGCCGGAGCTGCCACCGAGGTGGAGCTCAAGGAGCGCAAGCACCGCATCGAGGACGCGGTGCGCAACGCCAAGGCCGCCGTCGAGGAGGGCATCGTCGCCGGTGGTGGCGTGGCCCTGCTGCAGGCGGCCCCGGTGCTTGACGAACTGAAGCTGACCGGTGACGAAGCCACCGGCGCCAACATCGTCAAGGTCGCTCTGGAGGCCCCGCTCAAGCAGATCGCCTTCAACGCCGGCCTGGAGCCGGGCGTTGTCGCCGAGAAGGTGCGCAACCTCCCGTCGGGCCATGGTCTGAACGCTCAGACCAATGAGTACGAGGATCTGCTCGCGGCCGGCGTTGCCGACCCGGTCAAGGTCACCCGCTCGGCGCTGCAGAACGCGGCGTCCATCGCGGCGCTGTTCCTGACGACCGAGGCCGTCGTCGCCGACAAGCCGGAGAAGGCGGCCGCCCCGGCGGGCGACCCCACCGGCGGCATGGGCGGCATGGACTTCTAAGTCCCCCAACGGAAGGGCCCGGTCTGCTTCGGCAGGCCGGGCTTTTTCGTGCTCTGCATCGACTGTGCGAATCCAAGGGGCGTGTCCTGTACGAAACCGCACCGTCGGCGGCTGCCGACTGCCGTGCCAGGATGGTTGACATGATCGACCACCTCGGAATCAACTGTGCCGACTACGCCAAGTCGAAAGAGTTCTACGACCGCGTGCTCGGCGTGCTGGGCTACTCGCGGCAGATGGATTTCGGTCCGGCGATCGGCTACGGGCGTGACGGCAAGCCGGACTTCTGGATCGCCGACGCCACCGAAGGTGTCGGACCGGGTCCCAACCGCGAGGTTCACATCGCGTTCGCGGCCGCCGACACCGATGCCGTACGCGCGTTCTACGACGCGGCGCTGGCGCTTGGAGCCGAATCCTTGCACGCCCCGCGGCGATGGCCGGAGTACCACCCCGGCTATTTCGGAGCGTTCGTGCGCGACCCGGACGGCAACAACGTCGAAGCCGTTTTCCACCGGGCCGATCCCGAAGGATGATGCGCACACGCTAGCGTCGGCGGTATGGCTGACTCCGATGATCGTGGTGTGGCCGCGGTCCGCGAACTGCTGCGCGACTCCTTCACCCGGCTGATCGAGCACGTCGAGGACCTCACCGACGAACTGAACGACGAGCTGTCAATCTTCCGCCCCACCGCGACGGCCAACAGCATCGCCTGGCTGATCTGGCACAGCGCGCGTGTGCAGGACGCCCAGGTCGCCGATATCGCCGGCATCGAGCAGGTCTGGACCAGCGGCGGGTGGGTCGACCGGTTCGGGCTGGACCTGCCGCGCGACTCCACCGGCTACGGCCACAGCGCCGACGAGGTAGGACGGGTGCGCGCCGGAGCGGATCTGCTCGCGGGCTACTACGACTCCGTGCACACCATGACCCTCGAGTACGTCGCAAGCGTGACGTCCGACGAGCTCGCGCGCATCGTCGACCGGCGCTGGGACCCGCCGGTGACCGCCAGCGCGCGGCTGGTCAGCATCATCGACGACTGTGCGCAGCACCTCGGCCAGGCCGCTTACGTGCGCGGTATCGCCACCTGAGGTGTGACATGTCGGTGGTCGGCCGGTTCTCGCACAGCGTGCAGCCATGAACGACACGGACCGCTACCTCGCGCAGACGCCGCTGCTGGACTTCAATCACCCGGCGCTGACCGAGCTCGTCCGAAAGCGCGGGTGGGCCGCTCTGCCCGAGCACGATCGGGTCGCGGCGATCTACGACTTCGTGCAGAACGACGTCGCCTTCGGCTACAACGATGCCGACGACATCAGCGCTTCACAGGTCTTGCACGACGGCTACGGCCAGTGCAACACCAAGGGCACGCTGCTGATGGCCCTGCTGCGCAGTTGCGGCGTGCCCTGCCGCATCCACGGCTTCACGATTGACAAGCGCTTGCAGAAAGGCGCCGTCACCGGTTTGGCCTACGCACTCGCGCCCAGGGATATTGTTCACAGCTGGGTCGAAGTCCACTACCAAGGTCAGTGGCTCAACTTGGAGGGTTTCATTCTCGACAAGCCCTACCTTCGCAGCCTGCAACGCAGGTTTTCCACGGTGCAAGGTGCGTTCTGCGGCTACGGCGTCGCCACGCCCGACTTCAGGAATCCGCCCATCGATTGGCGGGGCGGTGATACATACATCCAGCGCGATGGCATCAACCACGACTTCGGTGTCTTCGATACACCTGACGATTTCTATGCACGGCACGGCGCGAACCTGAGCGGCCTGAAGCGGCTTGTCTTCAAGGTCGTCGTGCGCAAGCAGTTGAACGCCAATGTCGCGGCGATTCGGTGCGGCGCCTGCTGAGAGGCATTTGAATTGGGTCACACGACCGTGGTTAGCATTGGGTCCATGACTGCCACCCCAGAAGTTGACCTGCCTGACACCGGCACCGTCCTCAATCCCGCGACCGGTGCGGTGGCCGGACAAGTGCACTGGACCGATCCCGACGACGTGCCGGCGATCGCCGACGGGCTGCGCCAGGCCCAGCGGGAGTGGGAGCAACGGGGCGCCAAGCGCAGGGCGAAGGTGCTGGCCCGCTTCGCGGTGTGGCTCGGCGAGCATCGCGACGAGATCGAAGCGCTGCTGATCAAGGAGACCGGAAAGTCGGCCACCGATGCGGCCCAGGAGGTGCCGCTGCTGATCATGATCCTGTCGTACTACATCAAGACGATGGAGAAGGCGCTGGCACCCGAGATCCGGCCGCCGTCGCTGCCGTTCCTGGCGATCAAGAAGATCACCATCTACTACCGGCCGCGGCCCGTGGTGGGCATCATCGCGCCATGGAACTACCCGGTGGCCAACGCGCTGATGGACGCCATCGGTGCGCTGGCCGCCGGATGCGCAGTGCTGCTCAAGCCGTCTGAGCGGACCCCGCTGACCGCCGAACTGCTGCTGCGCGGCTGGCTGGACTCCGGTGGCCCCGAGGTGCTGGCGTTGGCGCAGGGTGCCCGTGAGGTGTCCGAGGCCGTCATCGACGTCGCCGATTTCGTCCAGTTCACCGGCTCCAGCGCGACCGGGCGCAAGGTGATGGAACGCGCCGCCCGCCGGCTCACCCCGGTCAGCCTGGAGCTGGGCGGTAAGGACCCGATGATCGTGCTCGAGGACGCCGATATCGAGCTGGCCGCGCATGCCGCGGTGTGGGGTGCGATGTTCAACGCCGGGCAGACGTGCGTCTCGGTCGAACGGGTCTATGTGCTGGAGCCGGTCTACGACCAGTTCGTCGCCGCCGTCGTGCGCGATGTCAAGGCTCTGCAGGTCGGCGCCGGCGAGGGATACGACTTCGGCTCGCTCATCGACGATCAGCAGCTGGCCGTCACCGAGCGGCATGTCCGTGAGGCCCTCGCCGCGGGCGCGCGGGTGCTCACCGGTGGCGAGCGCAGCTCCGGGCCGGGCAGCTTCTACCCGCCGACGGTGCTGGTCGACGTCGACCACTCGATGGCATGCATGACCGAGGAGACGTTCGGCCCGACGCTGCCGATCATGAAGGTCTCGACTGTCGCCGAGGCCGTGCGACTGTCCAACGACAGCCCCTACGGTTTGAGCGCGTCGGTGTTCTCCCGTGATACTGAGCGCGCCAAAGATATTGCGGTGCAACTGGATTGCGGTGCAGTCAACATCAACGACGTCATCACCAACCTGATGTGCACCACGGCCCCGCACGGCGGCTGGAAGGCCTCGGGTATCGGGGCCCGGTTTGGTGGCGCGGACGGGCTGCGCAAGTTCTGCCGCGCCGAGGCCGTCATCGTGCCCCGCACCAGCGTCGGCGCGGGCGGTACCTACTACAACAGCTCGGCCAAGGCGCTGGCCCGGATGAACCG
>CAZDYH010000137.1:0-4479 GCA_964509355.1 uncultured Mycobacterium sp. | reverse complement strand
GCGCCGTGGATCGTGGTGAAGAGCAACGACAAGAAGCGCGCCCGCCTCAACGCCATGCGCTATGTGCTCGGTAAGTTCGAGTACGACGACAAAGACCATGAGGTGGTCGGGCGTGCCGACCCCCTGATCGTGGGACGCGCCCTGACCGACTGACGCCGGGCCGTCTCACCCCCCAAAGGCTGAAGGAGACGGGCGTGCGGTTCGTTGCGACGCTGCTGTTGTGGCTTGTCACGACGGCGGCGCTGGCAGTGGCAATACCGACGGCCTGGGCGCAGCAGAACGTCATCGACGCCGACGGGTACGCCGCGCTGGCCGGATCGGCTGCTCAGGATCCCGCGCTGCAGCAGGCGATGGCCTCCGAGCTCACTACGCAGGTGGTGTCGCTGGCGTCGGCGAACGGTTACGACGTCCCCCCCACCGCGGTGCGCGGTGTGGCCACCGCCTACACCGCCAGTTCGGCCTTCCCCGGCCAGTTCGCGCAGGCCAACCAGTTCGCGCACCGCTGGATGTTCACCAATACCATCCGCTCCGACCAGGATTCGCAGGGGCGCTGGGTGATCGACCTGGCCCCGATGCTGGCCGACAGCTCGTTCCGGCGGACGCTGAACACCTTCGGTGTGCAGGTGCCGTCGACGCTGCCGGTTCCGCTGACCGACAACGCGCCACACGCTCTGCGGCCGGGACAGTTGCACCGGCTGGCCACCTGGGGGCCCTGGGTGAGCGTCGGCGCGACGGTTCTCACTGGGGCGTTCGCACTGCTCACCCTGGCCGCCGCGCGCAGCCGCGGCAAGGCCCTGGCCAGCCTCGGGGTCTCTGCGCTGCTGGTCGGCGCCAGTGGCTGGGCCGCGCTGGAGGTCGGCCGGCGCTACACCGATGACGCGCTGAACCACACCAGCGGGGATATCCGCCAGATCGCCGACGTCATGATGGGCCACGCCCAGGGCAGCCTGCACCAGTGGCTCAACCTGACCCTGGCCGCTGGCGGCGTGCTGGTGGCGGCTGGGATCATCGTGGCGATGCTGGGCGGCCTGCGCAGGCCATAGGCCCGGGTTCGGCGCTGTCAGCCGAAACGGTGGGTGATCGCATCAGCGATTTCACCGGGCGCGTCCTCCTGGATGAAGTGCTTGGCTTCGGGCAGCTCGACCAGGACATGATCAGGAAACGCCGAGCGCATCCCAGGAAGCATGGCTTTCGGTTTGAACGCGAAATCCCGCATGCCCCAGACGAACAGGGCGGGCTTCGACCCGAGCTTGGCCGGGACGTCTATTGCGAGGCGCTGCAGCAGCGGACGGGCCGCGAGGAGCTGTTTCGGCATCTGGGCCACACCCACCCGAGCGGCGGGCGTCGGTTGCACCGCACGGTAATGCGCCATCACGTTGGCGCTCAGATCATGGGCGGTCCCCAGGGGGATCATCCGCTCGACGAAGAAGTTTCTCTGCACGATTGCGCGTTGCATCGGATAGCTGGACATGACCCGGCTGAACAGCTTCATCGTCAACCCTTCGGTGGGCCAAAACCACGTGTTGCCCAACACGGCGCCACGCACCCGATCGGCTCGAGCGGTGCATACGGCCATGCTGATCGGACCGCCCCAATCCTGACCCATCGCCAGATACCCGTCGAGGTCGAGGTGATCGACCAATTCGCCGACGACTCGTGCGTGCTCGTCGATTGTGTAACCGAATCCGGGCGGACGGTCCGACAGGCCGAAACCGAGATAGTCGGGGGCGATACACCGGAACTTGTCCCGAAGCCGGGTGATGATGTCGCGGTAGAGGAAGCTCCACGTCGGGTTGCCGTGGCACAGCAGGATCGGCGGGCCGGTGCCCTCGTCGAGGTAATGCATGCGGCCCTTGGTGCTGTCAAACCACCGCGACTCGAACGGGTAGAGCACAGGGTCAGGCGTGAAATCGATACGCACCGAAACTCCTTCCACGGCGGCCGGTCATGCGGACTCCTACGGAACCGTTCCCAGCATGGCAGCAGAACCGGCACAGCAGAAGTGAAGTCACTTCAGTGTGGAAGTCAGCCGTCGAGGACATGGTGCAGGAACGAAAAGCCCAGCGCCGACTTGAACGCGGTCTGGGCGTTGTCGGCGGCGCCGGCGTGGCCGCCCTCGATGTTCTCGTAGTAGCGGACCCGATGGCCGGCCGCCTCCAGTGCCGCGGTCATCTTGCGGGCATGGCCGGGATGTACCCGGTCGTCGCGGGTGGATGTCGTGATCAGCAGCGGCGGATACCGCAGATCTGCCGAAATGTTCTGGTACGGTGAGTATTCCGCGATGAACCCCCAATCATCGGGATCATCGGGGTTGCCGTATTCGGCCACCCACGAGGCGCCGGCCAGCAGCAGGTGAAAGCGCTTCATGTCCAGCAGCGGCACCTGGCACACCAGCGCACCGAACAGCTGCGGGTACTTGGTCAGCATGATGCCCATCAGCAGCCCGCCGTTGCTGCCGCCCTGCGCGCCAAGCTGCCCGACAGTAGTGACGCCCCGGGTCACCAGATCCTCAGCGACGGCGGCGAAGTCCTCGGCCACCTTGTACCGGCCTTCGCGCATTGCCTGGGTGTGCCAGCGCGGGCCGTACTCGCCGCCACCCCGGATGTTGGCCAGCACGTAGGTGCCGCCGCGCGCCAGCCACAGCCGTCCCAGCACCCCGTCATACCCAGGTGTGCGCGACACCTCGAAACCGCCGTAACCGCCGAGCAGGGTAGGACCCGGGCCCGTCGCGGCGCGATGCCCGACGACGAAGTAGGGGATCGAGGTGCCGTCGGCCGAGGTGGCGAAATGCTGTGTGACGGTGATGTCCTCGGCGTCGAAGAACGTCGGGGCAGTCTTGATCTGCTGCAGCTCGCCGCCCGCCGGCCCGCACATCAGCCGCGACGGCGTGTCGAATCCGCTCGAGTCCAGAAAGATTTCGTCGCCGGTGTCATCGGCGGCGACAATCACGGTACTGGTGGCGCCGGATATCCCGGCAATACCCGGTACCGGCTCGGCACGCCAGCTGCCGGGCGCGACGATTTCGACGCGGCTGGCGACGTCGGCCAGCGTGACGACGACCAACCGGTCGCGGGTCCACGCATACTGGTGCAGGCAGGTGTGTTCGTCGGGCTCGAACACCACGTCCAGTTCGGCTGTGCCGGCGAGGAATTCGTCGTAATCCGCGGCCAGTAGCGAGCCCGCTGCATAGCTCGCAGTGCCGGTGAGCCAGTCGGTACGCAACTCGATCAGCAGCCAGTCGCGGTGCACCGACACCGTCGCGTCGGTGGGAGCGTCGATGCGGATCAGTTCCTCACCGCGAAGTTCGTAGACCTGGTCGTTGAAGAAGTCGACGGCCCGGCGCAGCAGGGTGCGCTGGTAGCCCGGTGTCCGGTCCACCGACGCGGCCACGATGACGTCGGTGCTCGGCCCGGTGAAGACGGTCTCGGCGTCGGCCAGCGGCCGACCGCGCCGCCAGCGCTTGACCACCCGCGGGTAGCCGGACTCGGTCAGCGAGCCGGGTCCGAAGTCGGTGCCCACCAGCACGGTGTCCTCGTCTTCCCAGCTGATCTGGGTCTTGGCTTCCGGCAGCTCGAACCCATCGGCCACGAATTCCCTTCTGCGCATGTCGAACTCGCGCACGATCGCGGCATCCGAGCCGCCGCGCGACAGGCTGATCAACGCCCGCGAATGGTCGGGTTCGATGACGTCGGCGCTGGCCCATACCCAGTTCTCGCCGTCCGCGGATGCCAGCTCGTCGACGTCGATGAGCACGTCCCACTCGACGTCATCGGTCCGGTAGCGCTCGAGCGTGGTGCGCCGCCACAGCCCGCGCGGGTTCGCCGCGTCGCGCCAGAAGTTGTACAGATAGTCGCCACGGCGGCGCACGTACGGAATCCGGGCGTCGGTGTCGAGAACCTCCAGCGCCTGGGCGCGCATCTGCTCGAACCGCTCGTCGCACAGCTCGGCCAGGGTGGGTTCGTTATGCCCGCGCACCCAGTCGAGCGCGTCAGCTCCGGTGATGTCCTCGAGCCAGAGGTAAGGGTCGGTGCGCTGATCAGCCATCCCGACATTGTGTCGCCAGCGGTAGTGTGAGCTGTATTACACCGTCGACGAAGATAGGGAGCGGCTGATGACCGTCTACACACGCCCGGGCTCCGCGGGATCGCTGATGTCGTTCGAGTCGCGGTACGGCAACTTCATTGATGGCGAGTGGGTGGCGCCGACCGGCGGCCGGTATTTCGAGAACCCGAGCCCGGTGACCGGGCAGGCATTCTGTGAAGTCGCCCGTTCCGATGAGGCCGATATCGAGCGCGCGCTGGACGCCGCGCACGGCGCGTCACCGGCATGGGGCAAGACCGCGCCCGCGGAGCGGGCCGTCATCCTGAACAAGATCGCCGACCGTATCGAAGCGAACCTCGAGTCGATCGCCCTGGCCGAGGCGTGGGACAACGGCAAGCCGATCCGGGAGACGCTGAACGCCGATATCCCGTTGGCGGT
>CAZDYH010000136.1:0-8543 GCA_964509355.1 uncultured Mycobacterium sp. | reverse complement strand
GGGGAGGTCGCGTGCCATCCGGTCCAACACCGCCGGTGTTGTCCTCGGATCGCTGTTCATGGCCGGCTCCTCCTCCCGCCGCTCCGCGGCGCGCATCGTCGGCCGGGCTAACAAAGCAAGTGCTTGGTAGGTTAGCCTACAGGGATGGAGGAGGTCGAGGAGTTCCGGTCGGAGGTCCGTGAGTGGCTCGCCGACAATCTGGTCGGTGAGTTCGCCGCACTCAAGGGTCTCGGCGGGCCGGGCCGCGAGCACGAGGCGTTCGAGGAGCGGGTGGCGTGGAACCGCCATCTGGCCAAGGCCGGTCTGACGTGTCTGGGCTGGCCCGTCGAGCACGGCGGCCGCGGACTGTCCGTCGCGCACCGGGTGGCCTTCTACGAGGAGTACGCGTTAGCCGGTGCGCCGGACAAGGTCAACCATATGGGCGAGGAGTTGTTGGGCCCCACGCTGATCGCGTACGGCACGCCGGAGCAGCAGCAGCGTTTTCTGCCGCACATCCTCGATGTCACCGAATTGTGGTGCCAGGGCTACTCCGAACCGGGCGCGGGCAGTGACCTTGCCAACGTCGCGACCACCGCGGTGCTCGACGGCGATCAGTGGGTCATCAACGGACAGAAGGTGTGGACGTCGCTGGCCCACCTGTCGCACTGGTGCTTCGTGGTGGCCCGCACCGAAAAGGGTTCCAAACGCCACGCGGGCTTGTCCTACCTGTTGGTACCGCTGGATCAGCCCGGCGTGCAGGTCCGGCCGATCGTGCAACTCACCGGCACCTCGGAATTCAACGAGGTGTTCTTCGACGACGCCCGCACCGATGCCGACCTCGTCGTCGGTGCGCCCGGTGACGGCTGGCGGGTGGCGATGGGAACGCTGACCTTTGAGCGCGGGGTGTCCACGCTCGGTCAGCAGATCGTCTATGCGCGTGAGCTTTCCGGGCTTGTCGACCTCGCCAAACGCAACGGCGCGGCCGACGACCCATTGATTCGCGAGCGACTCACGCGGGCGTGGGCCGGGCTGCAGCAGATGCGGTCGTTCGCGCTGGCCACGATGGACGTCGAACAGGGCCGGAGCCGCTTGGCCGGCGACATTGGGCCCGGCCGGGACAACGTGTCCAAGCTGCTGTGGGCCAACTGGCATCGCGACCTGGGCCAGCTGGCGATGGACGTGCGAGGCAAGGCCGGGTTGGTCGCTGACGACGGCGAGTTCGACGAATGGCAGCGGCTGTTCCTCTTCTCGCGGGCCGACACAATCTATGGCGGCTCCAACGAGATTCAGCGCAACATCATCGCCGAGCGGGTGCTCGGTCTGCCCCGGGAGGTGAAGGGCTAGTGGCGTCGTTAGCGGTCGCGCCCAAAGAGATTGACGGCCATGGCCTTCTGGCCGGCAAGGTCGTCGTGGTGACAGCGGCGGCGGGCACCGGTATCGGTTCCGCGACCGCCCGTCGGGCGCTTGCCGAAGGCGCCGACGTCGTCATCTCCGACCACCACGAACGCCGGCTCGGTGAGACGCGGGAACAGTTGACCGAACTCGGGCTCGGTCGCGTCGAGAGCGTGGTCTGCGACGTCACCTCCACCGCGCAGGTCAACGCGCTGATCGCCTCGGCGACGGCACGGCTGGGCCGCATCGACGTCCTGGTCAACAACGCCGGTCTGGGCGGCCAGACGCCGGTGGTGGACATGACCGACGAGGAGTGGGACCGCGTGCTCGACGTGACGCTGACGTCGACGTTCCGTGCGACGCGGGCGGCGCTGGGCTACTTTCGCGATGCCGGTCATGGCGGCGTGATCGTCAACAACGCCAGCGTGCTGGGTTGGCGCGCGCAGCACTCGCAGGCGCACTATGCGGCGGCCAAGGCCGGGGTGATGGCGCTGACCCGCTGCAGCGCGATCGAGGCGGTCGAGTACGGCGTGCGGATCAATGCGGTGTCGCCGAGTATCGCGCGGCACAAGTTCCTGGACAAGACCACGTCGTCCGAGCTGCTCGACCGGCTGTCCTCCGACGAGGCGTTCGGGCGGGCCGCCGAGCCGTGGGAGGTCGCCGCCACCATCGCTTTCCTGGCCAGTGAATACTCCAGTTACCTTACCGGCGAAGTGATTTCGATCTCGAGCCAGCGCGCATGACGGTGAGTGAGCCGGTGAGTCGGCGCGACGAGCTGCTCGACCTCGCCGCCGCGATGTTCGCCGAACGCGGGTTGCGCGCGACCACAGTCCGCGATATCGCCGACGCGGCCGGCATCCTCTCGGGCAGCCTCTATCACCACTTCTCGTCCAAGGAGGAGATGGTCGACGAGGTGCTGCGCGATTTCCTGGATTGGCTTTTCGACCGCTACCAGCAGATCATCGACACCGAACCCAATCCGATGGAGCGGCTCAAGGGCCTGTTCATGGCGTCCTTCGACGCCATCGAGGACCGGCATTCTCAGGTCGTCATCTATCAGGACGAAGCCAAGCGGCTCTCGTCGCAGCCGCGGTTCTCCTACGTCGACGACCTGAACAAGCGGCAACGCAAGATGTGGGTCGACGTCCTCAGTCAGGGCATCGAGGAGGGCTACTTCCGGCCCGACATCGACGTCGACCTCGTGTATCGCTTCATCCGTGACACCACCTGGGTTTCGGTGCGCTGGTATCAACCCGGCGGACCGCTGACGGCCGAGCAGGTCGGCCGCCAATATCTGTCCATCGTCCTTGGCGGAATCGCCACCGCACAGTAACCAAGAGGAGATCGATATGCCCGAGGCCTACATCGTCGAAGCTGTGCGTACCGCAGTCGGCAAGCGCAACGGATCGCTGGCCCGCGTGCACCCGATCGACCTGGGCGTGGCGGCGTTTCAGGGATTGTTCGACCGTGTCGACGTCGACCCTGGGGCCGTCGACGACGTGATCGTCGGCTGCCTGGACACCATCGGCGCGCAGGCCGGCAACATCGGCCGCAATGCCTGGCTGGCCGCCGGCTATCCCGAGGAAGTTCCCGGCGTCACCGTCGACCGCCAATGCGGATCCAGCCAGCAGGCGATTTCCTTTGGCGCACAAGCCATCATGTCGGGGACTGCGGATGTGATCCTGGCCGGCGGCATGCAGAACATGAGTTGGATCCCGATCTCGTCGGCGATGACGGTGGGCGAGCAGTTCGGCTTCACCTCGCCGACCGCGGAGTCCGAGCACTGGCGGCACCGCTACGGCGACGAGGAGATCTCCCAGTTCCGCGGTGCCGAGCTGATCGCCGAGCGGTGGAACATCTCCCGCGAGGAGATGGAGCGGTTCGCGTTGACCAGCCATGCGCGTGCGTTCGCCGCGATCCGCGGCGGCCATTTCGACAACGAGATCGTCAGCGTGGGTGACTTCCGCATCGACGAGGGTCCGCGGGAGACGACGCTGGAGAAGATGGCCGGGCTGAAGACGCTGCGCGAGGGTGGGCGGATCACCGCGGCGATGGCCAGCCAGATCTCCGACGGTGCCAGCGCGGTGCTGCTGGCGTCCGAGCAGGCGGTCAAGGACCACAAGCTGACGCCGCGGGCGCGCATCCATCACATCAGCGCACGCGGTGCGGACCCGGTGACCATGCTCACCGGGCCGATTCCCGCGACCCGCTATGCGCTGGAGAAGACCGGACTGTCGATCGACGATATCGACGTCGTCGAGATCAACGAGGCTTTCGCCCCGGTCGTGTTGGCCTGGCTCAAGGAGATCAAGGCCGACCCGGAGAAGGTCAACCCCAACGGCGGCGCGATCGCCCTGGGCCACCCGCTGGGCGCGACTGGAGCCAAGTTGTTCACCACCATGCTCAACGAGCTCGAGCGCACCGGGGGTCGCTACGGCCTGCAGACCATGTGCGAGGGCGGCGGCACCGCCAATGTGACCATCATCGAGCGGCTGTAGCGGGTCCCCCCTGCCGCGAGCGTGCGTGTTGCGCCGCCGACACGCCGCGCGCAGTGGCATTCCACGCACGCTCGGCGCGGCGAGGCTGGAGCGCGGCTATTGGATCAGCACCATGCCGACGCCGCTGAGCGCGACCAGCCAGCTCGCCAAGCTGCCGACCAGAAAGTACTCGGTCACCTCGTCGATGCCGACATCGCCGTTCTCGCGGGCCTTTTGCGCGCTGAGTTCAGGGAAACGGATGATGCTCTTGGCGGCGATCACCGCACCCGCGGCGGCCAGCTGACCGCCGAGCCCAAGACCGAGGATCAGCAGTCGCTCCAGTGGGCCCAGCAGCCGGCCGCCCTTGAGTCGGTCCGACGGCTGCGGCTGGCCTGCGGGTTTCACCGCGCCCACCGAGCTGAGCACGAGTCGGACCAGCTGGTTGCCGGTGACGAGCTGTAGCAGCACCACACCGATCACTGTCAGCAACCGGGTCGGGTCGACGCTGTCGAGGCCGGGCAGTCCGGCCCAGTTCGACCAGCGCTCGACGACGCCGGTCACCGGAGATCCCCAGCCGGACAGCATGATCAGCACGCCGATCGCGGCGCCGAACACCACCAGCGGTGCACCCTGGTGCTTGCCGGTGCGCTCGGCACGCATGCACAGCCACTCCCAACTGGCGGCGGCAGCGGCCGCGACCACCAACAGCGCGATATCTCCGAGGTGCCACAGACCGGACAGTGCCGCGCAGGTCACGACGACGACCGGCGCGCTGGCCGGCGGTATCCACCGGGTGTGCGTGAGCCGGCGGCAGGCGTCCGCGATGCCGATCGCGATCAGCAGGACCGCGACGGCGCTCACTGGATTCGCCGCAGATACTCGGACGCCAGGACAATCAGATCCAAACCGTCCCGTCCGGCGCGCTGGGACACCGCCGATGCGCTGATGCCCTCCATCGCCGCGAGCTCCTTCTTGGTCCGGTTGTTCAGCAGACCCCGCACCAGTCGCAGGGATCGCTCATCCAGTGATCCAAGCAGGTGGTCCCGACACAACAGTGCGGCGTTGACGGCGTCAGCGTCCGGCCCGGTCTCCCCACTCGTCCGGAAGGACGTGCGCACCAGGGCGAGGCCGGGCTGCCGCTGCGCCGACGCGGTCCATTCGATGGCCTCGCGGGCGGCCCACCAGCCGGGCCCGTCCTGGATTCCGGCGCGGGCATCCAGGACCGTGACCTCGCCCCAGCCGATGCCGAAGCGCACATCGATATCCGGCCCGACGGCGAGGCGCACCGACAACGCCGCCGCAATCGCCTCGCCCACGGTCGGATAGGTTCCCTGGAACTCGTCGCCCATGGTGAACGTGGGCGGGTCGATCGCGGTGACCGCGACATCGCGAAGGGTGCCGGACAACAGTCGGTGTAGCGCCGCACGGTCGCGCGCCTGTCGTGAACCGACAACGTCGCCGATCACAGTCGCGAGCAGCTTCGCAGATGAATCCGACAGCTTCATTGACGGCATATGAAGATTATAGCTTCATTCATGAGAAGTAAAGCAATAAACTTCACCCCAGTGGACTGGGCTACTCGACGATGTTGGCCGACGCTGCCCGCAAGTGCTTCACGGCGTCGCTGACGATCGCGTCGATCAGCTCGGCGCAGGACGGCAGGTCGTCGAGGATGCCGGCCACCTGACCCGAGGCCAGCACACCGGCGTCGGTGTTGCCCTCGACCAGGCCGGCCTTCAACAGCATCGGCGTGTTCGCGGCCATCACCACCTGCGACCAGGTGAGGTCCTTGCCGTGCCGCATCGCCAGCCCGTCGCTGATCATCGACCGCCACGTCATGCCGGACATCTTCTTGAACTTCGCCGCGTTACGGACCGCGGCGGTGAAACCCCTTGCCCGCGAGCCGCTCTCCAGCTTCTGGACCAGCCCGGTACGCAGCACCCGATGCGGCATGCCATCGACACGGGTGGATACCACGGTGCCGTCCAGGCCGGACTCCAGATAGCGCTGTTTGACCGCGTCCGGCACGGTGGAGTCCGAGGTGAGCAGGAAACGGGTGCCCATCGCCACGCCCGCAGCCCCGTAGGACAGCGCCGCTGCCAGCCCGCGCCCGTCGAAGAAGCCGCCGGCCGCGACGACGGGGATGTCGACCGCGTCCAGCACGGACGGCAGCAGCAGCGTGGTCGCGACGGGCCCGGTATGCCCCCCGCCCTCGCCGCCCTGGACGATGACGGCGTCGGCGCCCCAGCCCGCGACCTTGCGGGCGTGCTTGGCCGCCCCTACCGACGGGATCACCACCACGCCGGCGTCTTTGAGCCGAGCGATCAGTTCGGGCTTGGGCGCCAGCGCGAACGACGCCACCTTGACACCCTCGCGGATCAGCAGCTCCACCCGATCCACCGCATCGCCGGCGTCGGCGCGGATGTTCACCCCGAACGGCTTCGATGTCGACGCCTTGACCTTGGTGACCGCCGTCGCCAGCTCGTCGAGCGTCATCGTCGCCGAGGCCAGGATGCCGAGGCCGCCGGCGTTGGCCGTGGCGGACACCAGCCGCGCCCCGGCCACCCAGCCCATGCCGGTCTGTACCACCGGGTGCTCGATGCCGACCAGCTCGGTCAGCGGCGTTCTTAGCCTTCCCGGCCGACTCACACCTTCACCTCTTTGTCCCGCAGCGACTTCGGGTCGATGAACTCGCGAATGAGCTTCAGCTCGTCACCGCTGGCCAGCCTGGTCCGGTCGGCGTCATCGAGACCGTGTATCTCGAAAGACGTTGCCGCCCTGACATCGTCGGAAGAAACTCCCGGGTGCAGCGATACCGCCCGCATAGTGTGGTCCGGGCCGCCGAAGTCGAACACACCCAGGTTGCTCACCACCCGGTGCACGTTGACGAACCGGAACGCCGGGTTGTCGGGGTCGACCTTGTCGTAGCCGATGCCCGAGACGATGTCGACGGATTCGCAGAACACCCGCGGCGAGTGGTTGCCGACCCAGTAGCTGGTGGCGTGGTTGACGGTGTTGCCGGGCGCACCGCGCACGCCGAACATCTGACGGGTCGGGTGCTGCAGCGGTCCGAATGCCGACAAGTTCTGGTTGCCGTAGCGGTCAATCTGATTGGCGCCCATCACCACATGCCGTCGGCCCCATGCCAGTGTCTCGAACACGCGGCCGAACGGCATCCAGCCCTCGACGGCGCCAGACTCGCCCAGTGCCGGGGTGTCGGCCAGCAGCTGCGCCTCACCATCGGTCAGCAGGATGTCGGGGGAGAACGTCAGCCGGGCCAGCCGGGCCCCGACGGAGGCGACGGTCGTCATCGGGCTGATCATGATCTCGCCGGCGTCGCGGAACAGCTCGGCGCACGCGATCACGCAGACTTCGGCGCGACTCACGGAAATCACGAGGACTCCTCCGCCCGGAATCGACGCACCGCGGCCTGGTAGTCGGCCTCGCTGCCCGACAGGTAGGTGTGCGCGAACTGCTGCCAGGTCTCGTCGGATGACGCAGCTTCGGCATAATGCCGCTGGAACTTCTCGTCACGGCCGTAATCCGGTGCCGCGGTGGTGAAGTGGGCGCCGTTTGGGGCTTCGACGACGGAATCGACCATCATCCGGTTGACCAGCAGCGCCTGCGGCGGCACCGCCTTGACCAGTTCGTCGGTGGAGACCACCCTCTCCACCGAGAGATATCGCCGGTCGGCTGCCATCAGGAACAGGTCGTCGAAATACGGGTCGATCCCGGTGTAGGCCGCGTTGCCCTGCGCGTCGCCGAGGTTGAGGTGTACGAACGCCGCGTCCAGGCGCAGCGCCGGCATCGCGATCAGCGTCTCGTATCCGCCACCTGGTGCCGGGTACGGGCTGGTGACGGTCTTCAGCTCGTCGCCCCAGAACGCCCGCACGTCGCTGCCCAGTCCGGCGCGGATCGGCAGGAACGTCAGCCGCTGCGCTGCCGCCTGTAACCCGCAGCGCAGCATCCCCTCGTCCATCTCACGCGCCTCGATCGAGCCGGTCGTGCGCGCTTTGGCGAACCACGGGTCGTAGAACGGCGGGGAATCGAGGGAGACGAAGCCGTAGTAGACCTTGCGCACCTTGCCGGCCGAACACAGCAGGCCGAGATCAGGTCCGCCATAGGTGACGACCGTCAGGTCAGTGAGATCGGTACGCAGGATGGCGCGGACGAAGGCCATGGGCTTGCGCCGCGACCCCCAGCCGCCGATCCCGATGGTCATGCCGCTCTCGAGCTCCGCGACGGCGTCATCGAGGGTGGTGCGCTTATCGCTCATGAGTTCTTGACGAACGCGTCGCGGTGCTCGTCGGCCACCCCGGCGAGATTCAGCTCAAACGTAAAGCCTTGCTCCATGCGGTAACTGGAGTTCACCCGCTGAACGTCGATGAAGTTCAGTGCCTCCTTGGCGGCGCGGATCACCCGGGTGTCCTTGGCGGCGATATCGCGGGCGACCCGCAGCGCGGCCTCGTCGAGTTCGTCGCGGGGCACTACCTCGTGCACCGAGCCGAAGTGGTGCAGCGTCGCGGCGTCGACCGTGGCGGCGGTGAAGAAGAGCCGCCGCATCATGTGCTGCGGCACCAGTCGGGACAGGTGGGTTGCCGCACCCAGCGCACCCCGGTCGATCTCCGGCAGTCCGAACGTCGCGTCCTCGGATGCGACGATGACGTCGGCGTTGCCGACGAGACCGATGCCGCC
>CAZDYH010000135.1:0-8599 GCA_964509355.1 uncultured Mycobacterium sp. | reverse complement strand
TGTACTCGCGCGGGATGCGGCCGCCGGTGACCTTGTTCTCGAACTCGTAGGTCGCACCGTCTTCGCCCTTGAACGGCTCGATGCTGATGAGGACCTTCGCGAACTGGCCGGAACCGCCGGTCTGCTTCTTGTGGGTGAACTCGACTTTGTCCACCTTGCGACGGATGGTCTCCTTGTAGGCCACCTGCGGCTTGCCCACATTGGCCTCGACCTTGAACTCGCGCCGCATCCGGTCCACCAGGATGTCCAGGTGCAGTTCGCCCATGCCGCCGATCACGGTCTGGCCGGTCTCCTGGTCCTGGTGCACCTTGAAGGTGGGATCCTCCTCGGCGAGCTTCTGGATCGACAGGCTCAGCTTCTCCTGGTCGCTCTTGGTCTTGGGCTCGATGGCCACTTCGATCACCGGAGCGGGGAAGGTCATCGACTCGAGCACGACCTGTTGGTTCACGTCGCAGAGGGTGTCGCCGGTGGTGGTGTCCTTGAGCCCGATCACCGCGTAGATGTGGCCGGCCGAGGCCGTCTCCACCGGGTTCTCCTTGTTGGAGTGCATCTGGAACAGCTTGCCCAGCCGCTCCTTCTTGCCCTTGGTGGCATTGATGACCTGGGCACCGGAGTCGACCTTGCCCGAGTACACCCGGACGTAGGTGAGCTTGCCGAAGAACGGATGCGTGGCCACCTTGAACGCCAGCGCCGAGAAGGGCTCGGTCACCGACGGCTTGCGGGTGAGCAGCTCACCTTCCTTGCCCGGTGCGTGCCCGGTCACCGACTCGACGTCCAGCGGCGAAGGCAGGTAGTCGATGACCGCGTCCAGCATGGGCTGCACGCCCTTGTTCTTGAACGCGCTGCCGCACAGCACGGGGTACGCCTCGGAGGTGACCGTCAGCTTGCGGATCGCGCCCTTGATCTCCTCAACCGTGAGCTCTTCACCGCCGAAATACTTCTCCAGCAGCGCCTCGTCCGTCTCGGCGACGGCCTCGAGCAGCCTGGTGCGGTACTCCGCGGCCTTCTCGGCCAGGTCAGCGGGAATGTCGATGACGTCGTACTTCTCGCCGAGCTTCGTCTCGCCGCGCCACACCTTGGCGTTCATCTCGACCAGGTCGATGATGCCCTCGAACTCGCTCTCCGAACCGATGGGCAGCTGAATGGGCAGCGCGTTGGCGCCGAGGCGCTCCTCGATGGTGCGCACGGTGAAGTAGAAATCCGCGCCGACCTTGTCCATCTTGTTGACGAAGCAGATCCGCGGCACGTCGTACTTGTCGGCCTGGCGCCAGACCTGCTCGGACTGCGGCTCGACGCCTTCCTTGCCGTCGAACACGGCAACGGCTCCATCGAGCACACGCAGGCTGCGCTCCACCTCGACGGTGAAGTCGACGTGGCCCGGGGTGTCGATCAGGTTGATCTGGTAGCCGTTCCAGAAGCAGGTGGTAGCCGCGGAGGTGATGGTGATCCCCCGCTCCTGCTCCTGCTCCATCCAGTCCATGGTGGCGGCACCGTCGTGCACCTCACCGATCTTGTAGCTGATACCGGTGTAATAGAGGATGCGCTCGGTCGTCGTCGTCTTGCCGGCATCGATGTGCGCCATGATGCCGATGTTGCGGACCTTGTTCAGGTCGGTCAGCACGTCCTGTGCCACGGCAGTCTTCCCACTCTTTCGCTAGTTCGGTTGCTGTTCAGTTGCGCCCGCCGGCCCGTGTCCGATGTCGCCGCAAGCGGCTCCGGGCCCGCCGGCTGCAATCACCAGCGGTAGTGCGCGAAGGCCCGGTTCGCCTCGGCCATCTTGTGGACATCCTCGCGCCGCTTGACGGCAGCACCCAGGCCATTGCTGGCATCGAGGAGCTCGTTGGCCAGCCGCTCGACCATGGTCTTCTCGCGGCGCTGCCGAGAGAAGCTGACCAGCCAGCGCAGGGCCAGCGTGGTCGATCGTTCGGGACGCACCTCGACGGGCACCTGGTAGGTGGCACCACCGACGCGGCGGCTGCGAACCTCCAGCGCGGGCTTGACGTTGTCGAGTGCCCGTTTCAGGGTGACGACCGGATCGGTACCGGTCTTCTCGCGGGCCTGTTCCAGCGCACCATAAACAATGCGTTCGGCCAGCGATTTCTTCCCCTCCATGAGGATCTTGTTCACCAACTGGGTGACGAGCTGCGATCCGTACACCGGGTCGTTGACCAGCGGACGCTTGGGTGCGGGTCCCTTGCGGGGCATCAGCTCTTCTCCTTCTTGGCGCCGTACTTGCTCCGGGCCTGTTTGCGGCTCTTGACACCCTGGGTGTCCAGCGAGCCACGGATGATCTTGTACCGCACACCCGGCAGGTCCTTCACGCGACCGCCGCGCACCAGGACCATCGAGTGCTCCTGCAGATTGTGGCCCTCGCCCGGGATGTAGGCGGTGACCTCCACCTGGCTGGTCAGCTTGACGCGCGCCACTTTCCGAAGCGCCGAGTTCGGCTTCTTCGGGGTGGTGGTGTACACGCGCGTGCACACGCCGCGGCGCTGCGGGCTGCCCTTGAGGGCCGCGGTCTTCACCTTGGCGATCTTGTCGCGGCGACCCTTGCGGACCAGCTGCTGGATGGTTGGCATCTACCGGCTTTCTGTGTTGCGTCTTCGTGCTGCTGAGCTTCTCGGGTGTCGCATGCGCCTGCCGCGGACTTATCCGTTGCATCGTGGACATACGAATTGGCCCGGCGTGCGCGCATGCGTTACCGCAGGCGCCGTTTCCGGCCAGGCACGAAGTACCACGATACCAGGGCCGCCCACCCCGATCCAAACCCGTGCGCTGCCGTCTTACCGCAGGTCAACGGGTCAATGCTGGTATTGCCGGGACCCGACGCTCTGCACGCGGCCGGTTATCGGGACTCAATACCGGCGGCCAGTCTCAGCACCATGTCGGAGAAGACCGCGTCAGTATCGACTTCGTCCATCACTCCGGTCATCTCCAGCAATACGAAACCGTGCAGGGCCGACCAGAACTCCAGAGCCACGTAGAACGCCTCCTCACCGTCCAGGCCGTAGGACGCCAGCACCGCGATGACCGGCCCCGCCGCCGCGCGCGTCGCCTCGGTGTACTCAGGGTCGTCGCCGCCCAGCGGCATCCTGGTGAAGGCTGAGTAGCGTCCCGGGTGGTGGTGCGCGTAGCTGCGGTAGGCAGCCGCCATCGCGAGCACGGCGTCATCACGGGTGCGGCCATCACCGACCGTGTTCAGCATTCCGATGATGTCGCCGACGACCCGCATCCGCACGGTGCGCCGCAGGTCCTCGAGGCTGTGCACGTGGTTGTACAGCGACGGGCCCTTCGTCCCCAGTTGGGTGGCCAGCGCGTTGATGGTCAGCGCGTCCCAACCCTCACGGTCGAGGAAGGTCAGCGCGGCATTGACGATGACCTCACGGCTGAGCTTGGCCGAGCGGGCCGGCGATCGGTTGCCGGCACGCGTCGCCGACTGCGGTTCGGGCCGAGCTGCCATGGCGATCGCCCTTCGAATCGGGTGACCCCGTCGGGACAGCGTCCCTGCACCGCTGGACCGGGGTCAGCGAAGAACTCTAGTTGACGCGGTTCCGGGACAGCTGAGCCAGTTGCCGGCGCGATGGCGACCTGACCGCACGGCCGGTCAAGTGCGTGAACTTGGCCATGATCTCGACCCGTGCACGTAGGCTCGGTCCGACTGGTACTACGAGAGGGGCCAGCGGTGAAATGGACATCCCCGGGCGGGGCGTTCGTCGCCGTCACCGTCGTCGTTCCGGTCGGTCTGGTCTTGGGTATGCCGTTGGCATACGCGAAGAACGGCGACACCCACATCGTCGGGCAGGGCCTGGTGCAGACAGTCGACTGCAACGACTCCACGTTGTTCGTCAACGGCTCGTTCAACACCGTCAATGCGATCGGCACCTGTTGGGCGGTGACGATGCAGGGATCGTCGAACACCGTCATCGCCGATACCGTCGTCAACGACATCACGGTCTATGGCTGGGACCAGACCGCGTTCTTCCACAACGGTGAGCCTGCACTCATCGACCGTGGGCGCGAACTCGGAATGTCCAACCGACTGCAGCGCGTACCGGCATGAGCGGCACGCCAAACCCATCGATCAGGAAACGAGGAAGAATGCGCGTGGACTCCCCCAGACTGGCAGCAGGCATCGGGGTACTGGCCCTGGCGGCGGCGGTGTTCGGCCTGGCCGGCTGCGGTTCGGACGGCAAGGACACCAAGCAGGTGGAGGTCGGTAACACCATCAACTACGGATCGTTCGGCACCACCGCCGAAATCGACTGCGCCGACGGCAAATCGCTCAACGTGGGCGGGTCCAATAACACCCTGACCGTCAAGGGCACGTGCGCATCGGTGAACATCGGCGGCGCCGACAACAAGATCACCTTCGAGAAGGTCGACAAGGAGCTCAGCGTCGTCGGGCTGAACAACACGGTGACCTACAAGGACGGCGCCCCCAAGGTGGACAACCTCGGTTCGGGCAACTCGATCAACAAGGGCTAGACGCTAGACCGCCGTACCGTGCCGGCCGGCCCCGGCGGAGAAGCGGTTGGCTCCCTCCAGCGCTTCCGCGGCGACCCGTGACAGGCTGCCGAATTCGAAGTCCAGGGCGTCTGCTTCGGTCATCCCCCACTGCGCGAGCATCGAGGTGCGATCCGATCGCATGCACTGCTGCGGCAACGCGGCCAGTTCCGCGGCCAGCTCCTCGGCATGTTGGCGCGCTTGACCTTTGGGGACCACCCGGTTGGCCAGGCCGATGGCGTGCGCTTCGGCGGCGTCCACCCCGCGGCCGGTCAGGATCATGTCCATCGCCCGGCTGTGCCCGATCAGCCGCGGCAGCCGGATCGTGCCGCCGTCGATCAGCGGCACCCCCCAGCGCCGGCAGAACACGCCGAACACCGCGTCCTCCTCAGCGATGCGCAGGTCGCACCACAACGCCAGCTCCAGGCCGCCGGCCACCGCGTGACCGCTGACCGCGGCGATCACCGGTTTGGACAGCACCATCCGGGTCGGCCCCATCGGACCGGGCCCGGTCCGGTGCACGGCGTTGGAGTCCGGGGTGCCGAACGCCTTGAGATCGGCGCCCGCGCAGAAGGTTCCGTTATCCCCCCACAGCACGGCGACCGACGCGGAGCCGTCGGCATCGAACTCCTCGAACGCGGCGACCAGCTCCGCAGCCGTCGGCCCGTTCACGGCGTTACGCGCCTCGGGCCGATTCATGATCACCGTTGTCACCGCGCCATTGCGCTCGACCCGTACACCGGTCATGTCGCCTCCATCAGTTGGGGTTCGTCGCGCCGCTTCGTCAGTTCTGCGGCGAAGTCGGTGTAGGCGGCGCGCAGCGGCGCGCCGGGCCAGTGCGCCGGCAATAACTCGTCCGGCAACATGGGGTCGGTCAGCAGGTGGCGCACCATGGCCGCCGCCACCACGAAGCGACCCGGGACATCCGGGACGGTGGCCATGTCATCGACAAGCCGGTGCCCGGTCTGCGCCCACGCCGGCAGGTCCCAGAGCTGCCCGGCCAACTCGAGGGGTGCGTCGTCACGGGCCGTCAGAACACGCAGCCGGGAGCGGACATCGGGTTTCAGCTCGAGGTCGACGTTGTCGGGTCTCATCCACACCCCTTCCCGCAACTCCGCGAAGCGCTTGTCCTGCAGGGTAGTTCGCAGCATGGCGCGGGTGCGGGCTTCGGTGCCGACGCTGGTGACGACCAGCGTGGTCCACTGGCCCCGCCACGCGCGGACGCGCGGATGCATGGCCTCGTCCTGACGGCGCTGCCGGGCCAGCAGCCGGTCGGAGAGCCGGTAGCCGTCGGCGGACCGGATCAAGTCGCCGGCGGCGACCATCCTGGTCAGCGCGACCCGTAGCGTCGGCTCCTTGATGTCGAAGTCTGCTGTGAGCCTGATCAATTCGCCCGCACTGGCCCATGCCGGATGAGCACCGAGCAGCACGCTGAGTACGACCGAACGCGCGGTCATCCGGGACAGCGTGCGCGTCATGTCTATACCTGCGATGACCGGCGGCCGTAGTCGCCGAAGGGTTCGTCGCGGTGGCGGACCGCGTCGCGGAAGCCGTGCGCGACCGCGTCGGCGACGAAGGCGTGCCCCTCCGGCGTGTGCCGGGCGATCCCGTCGAAAATGGTGCCCACCATCCGGCTGGTGGTGACGCCCTGGTTCAGCAGCGCGGTGTTGAGCGCCAGCTTGACCATGATGAGCTGATTGACCGGCATGGCGGCGATCCGCGCGACCAGCCGCTCGGTGCGCTCGTCGAGATCGGCCGGGTCGGGCGCCTCGACCGCCAGCCCCCACTCGGCGGCCTGCGCTCCGGTGATGCAATCGCCGGTCAGCAGAAGACGTTTCGCGCGCTGGTCACCGAGGCGGTGCGCCCACAGCCCGGCGGCGGGCACGCCCCACACCCGGGTCGGCGGGTAGCCGATCTTGGCGTCCGAAGCGGCGATGACCTGGTCGGCGTGCAGCGCGATATCGGTACCGCCGGCGACGCAGTAGCCGTGGATCTTCACCACGGTCGGCTTGTCGGCGTGCATCAGGCTGGCGAAGCCGCGCACGAAGCGGCTCATCATCTGGTAGTCGACCATCGGATCCCACGGCTGGTCGGGCAGATGGTTGATCGCCTGCGTCTTGCCGTCGAGCACGGTGCCCTGGTATGCGCCGGTGCCGCCCGCGGAGGAAGACCGGTCGGCGTAGGCGCTCAGATCGAATCCCGCGCAGAATCCTTCGCCCCGTCCAGACACCAAGATGACGTGCACGCCGGGATCCAGGTCGGCGCGCTCGACGAGCGCCGACAACTCCAGCGGGGTGTCGGCGATGATCGCGTTACCCTTCTCCGGGCGGTTAAAGGTGATCCGCGCAACCCGATCCGTGACCTCGTAGGTCATCGTCTTCAGGTTGTCGAAGTCGACCGGCCTGATGGCGTGGGTCACTTCAGCCGGCCTTCACCATGGCACGCTCGAGGATCGGCGCGAGGTCCAGGCCGGTGGGCATGGTGCCGAACGCCCCACCCCACTGGCCGCCCATCCGGGTCGCCAGGAATGCCTCCGCGACCGCGGGATGGCCGTGGCGCACCAGCAGCGATCCCTGCAGCGCCAGGCAGATGTCCTCGGCGATCTTGCGGGCCCGGTAGGCGACGGTGTCGAAGTCGCCGAGTTCCGGCCGGAGCTGTTCGGCGTGGGCGTCCAGCCGCGGGTCCTGGCCGGCGGTCTTGGCGAGTTCGTCGAAGAGCACTTCGATGCATTCGGGCCGGGTTGCCATGGCGCGCAGCGTGTCCAGCGCGCTGACATTGCCCGAGCCTTCCCAGATACCCATCAGCGGGGCCTCCCGGTACAGGCGTGGCATGCCGGATTCCTCGGCATAGCCGTTGCCGCCCAGACATTCCATCGCCTCGGCCGCGTGCGGGGTGGCGCGCTTGCACACCCAGTACTTGCTGGCGGCCAGCCCGATGCGGCGCAGCAATGCCTCGGTCTCGTCGCCGCGCGCCGCGTTGTCGGTGGCGCCGGCCATCCGCATCGCGACGATGGTCGCCGCTTCGGCCTCGACTGCCAGGTCGGCGAGCACATTGCGCATCAGCGGTTGGTCAATGAGATAGGCGCCGAACGCTTTTCGGTGCTGGGCGTGGTGGATGGCCCGGGTCAGGCCGCTGCGCATGCTGGTGGCGCTGCCCAGCGTGCAGTCCAGCCGGGTGAGGTTGACCATCTCGATGATCGTCGGCACGCCGCGGCCTTCCTCGCCGACGAGCCACGCTGTGGCGGCGTCGTATTCGACCTCCGAGGACGCATTGGCGTGGTTGCCGAGCTTGTCCTTGAGCCGCTGCAGGAACATCCGGTTGCGGGTGCCGTCCGGCAGGACGCGTGGCAGGAAGAAGCAGCTCAGCCCGCCCGGCGCCTGGGCCAGGACCAGGAAGACATCGCACATCGGCGCCGACGTGAACCACTTGTGGCCGGTCAGCGAGTAGCTGCCGTCGGCGTTCGGCGTGGCGTTGGTGGTGCCGGCCCGGACGTCGGAGCCGCCCTGCTTCTCGGTCATCGACATGCCCGCGGTGATACCGACTTTCGTGGTGGCCACCTTCAGCTCGGGGTCGTACTGGCGGCTGGCCAGCAGCGGCTCGTAAACCCGGGCCAGCTCGGGGTTGGCGCGTAGCGCCGGGATGACGGCGTAGGTCATCGAGATCGGGCAGACGTGCCCGGGCTCGACGGTCCACACCGAGTTCTTGGCCGCGCGCACCACGTGGGCGCCGGGCCGGTCGTCGGCCCATGGCGCGGCGTGCAGGCCGTGCTCGATCGCGACCCGCATCAGCTCGTGGTAGGCGGGGTCGTACTCCACCTCGTCGACGCGGTGGCCGTAGCGGTCGTGGGTGCGCAGGATCGGCCGGTTGCGGTCGGCCAGCTCGCCCCAGCGGATGGCCTGCCTGCCACCGGACAGCGCGCCCAACTCGCTGACCTCGTCGAGTCCCCACTGCCCGCCCTCGCGGATCAGCGCCTCGATCAGCACCGGCGACGACGCCGGGTTGAAGTTCTCCAGCGGCGGTACCTGGTTGGTGACGACATGGGTATCGGGCATAGGTCGATGTTACATTTTTCCGACAGCCGCACAATAGGCGTAAT
>CAZDYH010000134.1:0-8783 GCA_964509355.1 uncultured Mycobacterium sp. | reverse complement strand
GAGAAGTCGTTCGTCGACGACCTGGACATCGACTCGCTGTCGATGGTCGAGATCGCCGTGCAGACCGAGGACAAGTACGGCGTGAAGATCCCCGACGAGGATCTCGCCGGACTGCGCACCGTCGGTGACGTCGTGAGCTACATCCAGAAGCTCGAGGCCGAGAACCCCGAAGCCGCGGAGGCCATCAAGGCGAAGATCGCGGAGAGCAAATGACCAGACCTTCCACTGCTAACGGCGGGTTTCCGAGTGTCGTGGTCACCGCCGTCGCGGCGACCACGTCGCTCGCGCCGGATATCGAGAGCACGTGGAAGGGCTTGTTGGCCGGCGAGAGCGGCATCCGCGTCCTCGAAGACGACTTCGTCACCAAATGGGACCTTCCGGTGCGGATCGGCGGTCACCTCAAAGAGCCCATCGACATCCACATGAACCGGCTGGACCTGCGACGGATGTCGTATGTCCAGCGCATGGCGAAATGGGTCGGCGGCCAGGTGTGGGAAAACGCGGGCAAACCCGAGGTGGATTCCAACCGGTTAGCGGTCGTGATCGGTACCGGCCTGGGTGGCGGCGAGAAGATCATCGAGATGTACGACCAGATGAACGAGGGCGGCCCCCGCAAGGTGTCGCCGCTCGCCGTTCAGATGGTCATGCCCAACGGTGCCGCCGCAGTCGTCGGCCTGGAACTCGGGGCGCGCGCCGGGGTCATCACCCCGGTGTCGGCCTGTGCGTCCGGGTCGGAGGGCATTGCGCACGCGTGGCGACAGATCGTCATGGGTGACGCCGACATCGCCGTCTGCGGCGGCGTGGAAGGCGTCATCGAGGGCCTGCCGATCGCGGCGTTCTCGATGATGCGTGCCATGTCGACGAACAACGACGACCCGGAAGGCGCGTCGCGGCCGTTCGACAAGAACCGCGACGGGTTCGTCTTCGGTGAGGCCGGAGCCCTGATGGTCATCGAGACCGAGGAGCACGCCAAGGCCCGCGGCGCCAAGCCGCTGGCCCGGCTGCTGGGTGCCGGGATCACGTCGGACGCCTTCCACATGGTTGCACCGGCGCCGGACGGCGAGCGTGCCGGCTACGCGATGAAGCGAGCGATGGAACTGGCGGGCTTGTCCCCCAAGGACATCGATCACGTCAATGCACACGCCACGGCCACCCCGATCGGCGATACCGCGGAGGCCAACGCCATTCGCGTTGCCGGTGTGGAGCATGCCCCGGTGTATGCGCCGAAGTCGGCGCTGGGCCACTCCATCGGTGCGGTCGGTGCGCTTGAGTCGATCCTGACCGTACTGACGCTGCGTGACGGTGTCATCCCGCCCACGCTGAACTATGAGACACCTGATCCGGAGATCAACCTGGACGTCGTCGCCGGCGAACCGCGATACGGCGACTTCCAGTACGCCATCAACAACTCGTTTGGATTCGGTGGGCACAACGTCGCGCTCGCCTTCGGTAAGTACTGAGCCGGTTTTCGGGCCCGACACTTACCGAAGGCGCAAGCCGAGATCCGACGCGCAGAGGAGGTTTCGATGACCATCATGGCCCCCGAGGCGGTCGGCGAGTCGCTCGATCCACGCGATCCGCTGCTGCGTCTGAACACGTTCTTCGACGACGACAGCGTGGAGCTGCTGCACGAGCGTGACCGCTCCGGCGTGCTGGCCGCGGCCGGCACCGTCAACGGTGTACGGACTATCGCGTTCTGCACCGATGGCACCGTCATGGGCGGCGCCATGGGTGTCGAAGGCTGCCGCCACATCGTCAACGCCTACGACACCGCCATCGAGGAGCAGAGTCCCATCGTGGGCATCTGGCATTCCGGCGGTGCGCGGCTGGCCGAAGGCGTGCGCGCGCTGCATGCCGTCGGCCTGGTTTTCGAAGCCATGATTCGGGCGTCCGGGTATGTCCCGCAGATCTCGGTGGTCGTCGGCTTCGCCGCCGGCGGCGCCGCCTACGGTCCCGCGCTGACCGACGTCATCGTGATGGCGCCGGATAGCCGGGTGTTCGTCACCGGGCCTGATGTGGTGCGCAGCGTCACCGGCGAGGACGTCGATATGGAGTCGCTCGGCGGGCCGGACACCCACCACAAGAAGTCCGGTGTGTGCCACATCGTCGCCGACGACGAGATGGACGCCTACGCGCGTGGCCGTCGCCTGGTCGGATTGTTCTGCCAGCAGGGCCATTTCGACCGCGCCAAGGCTGAGGCCGGCGACACCGACCTCCGCGCGCTGCTGCCGGACTCGGCACGGCGGGCCTATGACGTGCACCCCCTGGTGAACGCGCTGCTCGATGACGACGAGCCGTTCGAGGAGTTCCAGGGCAAGTGGGCGCCGTCGATGGTGGTCGGCCTGGGCCGGCTGTCCGGACGGACCGTCGGTGTGCTGGCCAACAACCCACTGCGGCTCGGTGGCTGCCTGAACTCCGAAAGTGCGGAGAAGGCAGCGCGTTTCGTGCGGCTGTGCGACGGCTTCGGTATTCCACTGGTCGTCGTCGTGGACGTGCCCGGGTATCTGCCCGGTGTCGACCAGGAATGGGGCGGCGTCGTGCGCCGCGGCGCCAAGCTGCTGCACGCGTTCGGCGAGTCCTCGGTCCCGCGGGTCACCTTGGTCACCCGAAAGATCTACGGCGGGGCGTACATCGCGATGAACTCCCGTTCGCTGGGTGCGACGAAGGTCTTCGCGTGGTCGGACGCCGAGGTCGCGGTGATGGGCGCCAAGGCCGCGGTCGGCATCCTGCACAAGCGTGCCCTGGCGGCCGCGCCCGATCACGAGCGCGACGCGCTGCACGACCAGCTGGCCGCCGAGCACGAGGCCATCGCCGGTGGCGTGGACAGCGCCATCGAGATCGGCGTGGTCGACGAGAAGATCGAGCCGTCGCAGACCCGCAGCGTGATCACCCAGGCACTGGCCGAGGCGCCCGCACGACGCGGGCGGCACAAGAACATCCCGCTGTAGAGCTGGCGCTCAGCGCACTTCGGCCAGGACTTCCCTTGCGGCGTCGACCACGCGTTCCCGGTCGGCGGCCACTAGACCGATGCGGGTACGCCGGTCCACGATGTCGTCGACGTCCAGAGCGCCCTCATGGGTCACTGCGAACTCGAACTCGGCACGCGTGACGTCGATACCGTCGACCACCGGATCGGTCGGCCGCTCGCAGCGCGCCGCGGCGATCACATTGGGCGACTCCGCCCCGTAGCGCGCCACCAGCGACCCGGATAGCTCGGCTGTGGTTCGCAGTGTCGCAACGGGATTGGCGGGTGCGCCGACCAGCGGCAGGTTGCGGGTGCGACAGGGCTGTGCGGTCATCCCCCGAGCGGCAATCGCCCGGTCCAGGACGTCCTCGGCCATGTACCGGTACTCGGTCAGCTTGCCGCCGACGACGCTGAACATACCCGAGGCCGACTCCAGCACCGCGTGGTCGCGGGACACGTCGGCGGTTCGGCCCGCACCGGTGTCGATCAACGGCCGCAGGCCCGCGTAGGCGCCTGTCACATCGGCCGGCTCGAGCGCCGTCCGCAGCGCGGTGTTGACGGTGTCGAGCAGGAACGTGATCTCCTCCGGAGTAGGTTGCGGCACATCGGGTATCGGACCCGGGGCATCCTCGTCGGTCAGCCCGAGGTAAACCCGGCTCAGCTGCTCGGGCATGGCGAACACGAACCGGTTGATCTCCCCGGGTATCGGAATGGTCAGCGCCGCAGTCGGATTGCCGAACGCGGCGGCATCGAAGACCAGATGCGTTCCCCTGCTCGGCCTCAGCTTGATCGACGGATCCACTTCACCGGCCCACACGCCCGTCGCGTTGATCACCGCGCGGGCCGCCACTTCCAGCGACTCCCCCGTCAGCTCGTCGGCCAGCCGAACCGACGTCCCGGTGGCCGTCGTCGCGGACACCCGGGTGAGGATCCGGGCACCGTGTTGGGCAGCCGTCCGCGCAACGGCGACCACGAGCCGGGCGTCGTCGATCAGCTGCCCGTCGTAGGCGAGCAACGCGCCGTCGAGGCCGTCGCGGCGCACGGTCGGCACCATCGCCACGGCCTGCTCGGCGCCGATGCGCCGCGACCGCGGCAGGATCGAGGACTTCGTGCCCGCCAGCGCGCGCAGCGCATCACCGGCCAGGAAACCGGTGCGCACCAGCGCCCGCTGTCCCCGTCCCAGGTCCGGCAGCAGCGGAACCAGCTGCGGCATGGCATGCACAAGGTGGGGCGCATTGCGCGTCATGAGGATTCCGCGCTCGACCGCACTGCGGCGGGCGATGCCGATGTTGCCGCTGGCCAGATACCGCAGGCCGCCGTGCACCAGCTTGGAGCTCCACCGGCTGGTGCCGAAAGCCAGGTCGTGTTTCTCCACCAGGGCCACCGACAGGCCGCGAGAGGCGGCGTCCAGCGCGATGCCGGCACCGGTGATGCCGCCACCGATTACCACGACGTCGACTCCGTCGCCGTCACCCAGTGCGGCAAGGTCGGCGCCGCGCCGTGCGGCATTGAGGGCAGTGAGGTCACTCATCAGGTCAGGTATCCGTTCAGTGCGTGGGAGAGCTCGGCGGCCAGGGCGTCGGCGCCGAGGATCGGTTCGACGATCTGGCCCGATTGGATCGCGGACTGGGCGATCAGCAGGACCATCGCGGCCATCTGCCGGGCGTCGCCGGACCGAACGCTGCCGTCGGCCTGGGCGATTCGCAGTTCGTCGGCGACGACGTCGATCAGGATCTGCTGGCTGGTGCCCAACCGGCCGGCGATGTAGACCATCGCCAGTTCGGGTGCCGACCGCAGCACCGCGAGGATCAGCTCGTCGTGGCCAAGCCGCCGCGCGACCTCGACGATCCGTGCGACCACCCCTTCGCGCCCGGGCTTGCCCGCGGCGACGTCGCGCCACGCACCGGTGATCCGGTCGGTCAGCAGCGACGCCAGGATCGTGCGCGTGTCGGGCCAGCGCCGGTACACCGTCGGGCGGCTGACCCCGGCCCGCCGGGCGATCTCGGCGAGCGTGACCCGGTCGACCCCGAAGTCCCGCACGCAACTGGCGGCGGCGGCCAGGATCCGGTCGCCGATGTCCACTGAAACATCGTTACTGATTGACAGCATATGTAATACTGTAACGCATGTCCGACCGTGACGCGCACCAGAGCCTCCTTCCCCCGATGGCATGGAATGCCTGGGGCGATCCCGAGGCGGCCAAACCGCTGTCCGACGGCATCCGGTCGCTGCTGCAGCAGGCCCTCGGCGTAACGGGGACCGAGGTGCCCGCGCCGGGAATCGACGAGGTCGAGGTGACCCCCTCGGCGCTGCCGACCGCCCACCGCGACGGTCTGGCCGCGATCGTCGGCGCCGGGTACGTCCGAGCCGACGACCGCGACCGGCTGCTGCATGCCGGGGGCAAGTCGACCCTGGACTTGTTGCGGCGCAGGCAAATTCACCAAGACGCTCCCGATGCGGTGGTTCTGCCTGGCGACGAGGGCGAGATCGCGGCGGTGCTGGCCTACTGTTCGACACACCGCATCGCGGTCGTGCCGTTCGGCGGGGGCACCAGCGTGGTCGGGGGCCTCGACCCGATCCGCGGCGACTTCGACGCTGTGGTCACGCTGGATCTGCGCCGCCTCGACGCCCTGCACTGGCTGGACGAGATATCCGGTGAAGCCGAGCTGGGGGCCGGCGTGACGGGACCGGACGCCGAGCGGCTGCTCGGCGAACGCGGGTTCTCGCTGGGACACTTCCCGCAGAGTTTCCGGTTCGCCACCATCGGCGGCTTCGCGGCGACTCGTTCCTCCGGTCAGGGCTCGGCGGGCTACGGCAGGTTCAACGATATGATCCGCGGACTTCGCGTCGTCACCCCCGCCGGCGTCCTCGATCTCGGGCGGGCGCCCGAGTCGGCGGCCGGGCCGGATCTGCGGGAGCTCATCACCGGTTCCGAGGGTGTCTTCGGCATCATCACCCGCGTTCGGCTGCGCGTGCACCCGACACCGGAAACGGCGCGCTATGAGGCGTGGTCGTTCCCGGACTTCGCGACCGGCACCGACGCGCTGCGCGCGGTGACCCAGACGGGTACCGGACCGACGGTGCTGCGAATGTCCGACGAGGCCGAGACCGGGGTGAACCTGGCCACCACCGAGAGCATCGGCGAACAGAGCATCACCGGGGGTTGCCTGGCCATCGCGGTGTTCGAGGGCACGGCGGCCCATGCCGAGAGCCGGCACGCCGAAACCCGTGCCCTGCTCGGGGCGCACGGCGGAACGTCGTTGGGTGAAGGCCCCGCCAAAGCGTGGGAGCACGGCCGCTTCGATGCGCCATACCTGCGTGACTCGCTGCTGGCCGCCGGCGCGTTGTGTGAAACGCTCGAGACGGCAACCACGTGGTCGAACATCCCCGCATTGAAGGCGGCCGTGACCGACGCGCTGACCACATCCCTAACCGAAAGCGGCACAGCGGCACTGGTGATGTGCCACATTTCCCATGTGTATCCGACCGGCGCATCGCTGTACTTCACCGTCGTGGCCGGGCAGCGCGGGGATGCCGCCGAGCAGTGGAGCGCGGCCAAAACAGCCGCGTGCGAGGCGATCACACGCACCGGCGGCACCATCACGCATCACCACGCCGTCGGCGCCGACCACCGCCCGTGGATGACCGCCGAAGTCGGCGACCTCGGCGTACAGGTGCTGCAAGCGGTCAAGCAGACTCTTGACCCGGCCGGGATTCTGAACCCCGGCAAGCTGATTCCATGACCGACCACCGCGAGATCGCCCGCGTGACGGTGCTCACGAATCCGATGTCGGGTCATGGCAACGCCCCGCATTCCGCCGAAAGAGCGGTGGCCCGATTCCAGCAGCTCGGCATCGACGTCGTCGAGATCGTCGGCCGCGATGCCGCCCATGCCCGCGAACTGGTGGACGACGCACTCGGCCGCGACACCGACGCGCTGGTGGTCGTCGGCGGCGACGGTGTCATCTCCTTGGCCCTGCAGGCGCTGGCACACTCCGATATTCCACTGGGGATCGTGCCGGCCGGCACCGGCAACGACCACGCCCGTGAGTACCGCATCCCGACCGGCGACCCCGCGGCGGCGGTGGACGTGATCGCCGCGGGCCGGACCGAGACCGTCGACTTGGGCCACATCCGCGGCGCGGACGGCACGACGACATGGTTCGGCACGGTGGCCGCGACGGGCTTCGACTCCCTGGTGAGCGATCGCGTCAACCGGATGCGGTGGCCGCATGGGCGGATGCGGTACAACGTCGCGATGGTGGCCGAGCTGTCCAAGTTGCGGCTGCTGCCGTTCCGGCTGGTGCTCGACGGCGAACGGGAGATCGTCACCGAACTCACGCTGGCAGCCTTCGGCAACACCCGCAGCTACGGCGGGGGCATGCTGATCTGTCCCAACGCCGACCACAGCGACGGGCTGCTGGACATCACGATGGTGCACACCGCGTCGCAGACCAGGCTGATCCGGCTGTTCCCAACGGTGTTCAAGGGCACCCACGTGGACCTCGACGACGTCACCACCGACCGCGCCCACACCGTCACCGTCGAGTCGCCGGGCATCAATGCCTATGCCGACGGCGACTTCGCCTGCCCGCTGCCGGCCGAACTGTCGGCGGTGCCGGGCGCGCTGAAGATTCTCGTCAGACCGGCGTGACATACTCGAACATGTGTTCGATAGCCTGAGGTCTGCCGGTGACGCCGCCGTCGTCGCGGCGATCGAGGCCGAGGCCCGCGCCGAAGCCGCGGCCGCTGGGCGACGCCTCGCCGCGATAGCCGAGTTGGTTCGTCGCCGCTGCGGTGACGACGAACGAGCCCACTGGGCCTGCGACTCCTGGGACGCGGCGGCCGCCGAGGTATCGGCCGCATTGAGCATCACCCACGGACGGGCCTCCGGCCAGATGCACCTGAGCCTGTCCCTGTGTCGCAGACTCCCCCGGGTCGCCGCGCTCTTGATGGACGGGCGGCTCAGCTACCGAGTCGTCGTGGCGATCGCCTGGCGCACCGATCTGGTCCAGGACGAAGCAGCACTCACCTGCATCGATTCCGCCATCGCAGACCATGCCGGGAGGTGGGGCGCACTGTCCGACCACAAACTGGAACAGGCCATCGACGCGTGGGTCGACAAGCACGACCCCGGCGCGCTCCGGCGCACCCGATCGAGCGCCCGCAGCCGTGACGTCCAGATCGGAGCCAGAGACGACGACGCGGGTACCACGGCGATGTGGGGGCGGTTGTTCTCCACCGACGCCGCGATCCTCGACCGGCGCCTGACGCAGATGGCCCACGGCGTCTGCGAGGACGATCCGCGCACCATCGCCCAACGTCGCGCCGACGCACTGGGCGCCCTGGCCGCAGGAGCCGAGCGACTGGCGTGCCGGTGCGGTAGCCCCGAATGCGGGCTGGCCGACGACGACGGCCGCGCCGCGAACGTCGTCATCCACGTCATGGCCGAGGCGCAGGCACTCCAGGGCAGTCCGGACCCGCACATGTCCGGCGAGCCCGACTCGCGACCCATCACCCGGGACATGACTCTCGCGGAAGCGCTGGCAACCGACCCGGAGCCGGCGCCGACGGCAGGCCCGTCGACCGCGGTCATCGTGGGCGGCGGCGTTGTTCCCACTCCACTGTTGGCCGAGTTGATCCGCTCCGGCGCCAAGGTCCGTCACGTCCGCCAACCGGACGACGCACCAGAGCCTCAGTACCGGCCTTCCACAGCACTCGACGAATTCGTTCGCATGCGGGATCTGACCTGCCGGTTCCCGAACTGCGACCAGCCCGCCGAGTTCTGCGACATCGACCACACCACACCCTGGCCACT
>CAZDYH010000133.1:6031-8803 GCA_964509355.1 uncultured Mycobacterium sp. | reverse complement strand
CGTCGAGTCCAGGTCGGCCATCGCATCACCGCGGCGGGCCAACAAAGCGGGCACGGTTGCGATGGTGTAGTCGTCGGGGTCGGCCTGAGCAAGCTCATCCCAGCTCAGCGGGGTGGACACGGTTGCGATCGGGGTCCGGCGCACCGAATACGCCGACGCCATCGTGCGGTCACGCGCGTTCTGGTTGAAGTCGATGAAGATGCGCTCGCCGCGCTCCTCCTTCCACCAGGACGTCGTCACCGCTGCCGGCGCACGCCGCTCCACCTCGCGGGCCAGCGCGATCCCGGCGCGGCGCACCTCGATGAAATCCCAGTCCGTCTTGATCCGCAGGTACACGTGCACGCCCCGGCCACCGGAGGTCTTCGCGAAACCGACGAGCCCGAGTTCCTCCAGCAGCGGGCGCAGCACATCCACAGCGACCGCGCGGGCCTGCTCGAAGCCGGTGCCCGGTTGCGGGTCGAGGTCGATGCGCAGCTCGTCGGGGTGCTCGGTGTCGGGGCAGCGCACCTGCCAGGGATGCAGCGTGATCGTGCCCATCTGCGCCGCCCAGATGATGGCGGCGGGGTGCGTCACCTTCAGCGCGTCGGCCGTGCGGCCGGACGGGAACGTGATCCGGCAGGTCTCCAGGTAGTCGGGGTGCCGGGCAGGTATCCGCTTCTGGTAGATCTCCTCACCGTCGATACCGTCGGGGAACCGCTGCAGGTGGGTGGGCCGGTCCCGTAGCGCGGTGAGCATCGGCCCGCCGGCCACGGCGAGGTAGTACTCGACGAGCCGCCGCTTCGTCCCCTTCGACCCGAGCCTGGGGAAGTAGACCTTGTCCGGGTTGGTCAGCCGGACCGCGATCCCTTCCACGTCAAGTTCTTCCGCTTTGGCTGTGGCCATCAGCTCGACTCGAGCACGTCGTAGAGGTCGTAGTTCAGCGGGACGTCGAGCTGGTCGAAGGTGCAGCCGGCCGGGTCGCGGTCGGGCCGCCACCGGACGAACCGGACCGTGTGCCGGAACCGCTGACCGTTGGTGGTGTTGCCTTCCATCTGGTCGTAGGCCACTTCGGCGACCCTTTCCGGGCGGACCGGAATCCAGCGCCTGTCGGCCACCGCGTTCCACCGGCTGGCTTCGCCGTCGTACACGACATCGTCGCCGATCCGCAGCGGCTCCAGATCGGCCAGCAGTGCAGACCGGGCGTTGACCGTGAACGACGCTGCCCCGCCGACCATCTGCAACTGGCCGTCGTCGCGGTAGAGGCCCAGCAGGATCGACCCCACACCCTCCCCGCTCTTGTGAATGCGGTAGCCGATCGCCACACAGTCCGCGTCGCGGACGTGCTTGACCTTGACCATCTCCCGCCTGCCCGGCACGTAGTGGCCGTCCAGCCGTTTGGCAATCACCCCGTCCAGGCCCGCGCCTTCGAAGGTGGTGAGCCAGTGCGCACCCTGTTCGGGGTCCTCGGTGGTGCGGGTGACGTGACACCGGCGCTTCTCGTCGATCAGCTCGCCCAGCGCGGCGCGGCGGACCCGGAACGGTTCGTCCATCAACGACGAGGTGCCCGTGGCCAGGGCGTCGAAGCCGATGAAATGCGCAGGCGTCTGCTGGGCCAACATGCTCACCCGGCTGGCGGCGGGATGAATGCGCTGGCTCAGCGACTCCCAGTCCAGCCGGACGCGGCCGCCGATCGCCCCGGGGACGACGACCTCGCCGTCGAGCACGCACCGCGGCGCCACCTCGTCACGCAGCGCCTCGAGTAACTCCGGGAAGTAGCGGCCCAACTCCCTGCCGTTGCGCGACTGCAGCACCACGTCGTCGCCGTCGCGGAACACCAGCGCGCGAAAGCCGTCCCATTTCGGTTCGAAGGACCACACGCCAGGATCGGTCGGCACCTTCGACGCCGCCTTGGCCAACATGGGCTCGACCGGTGGCAGCACAGGGAGGTCCACGTGTTCATCCTCGTCTACCCGTGTGACGCTGGGATAGATTCGGCGGCGATGAGTCCCGCAGCAGGCCGGTTCGCCCCCAGCCCGTCGGCCGACCTGCATATCGGTAACCTGCGGACGGCAGTGCTGGCGTGGCTGTTCGCGCGTTCCACCGGCCGCCGGTTTCTGCTTCGCGTCGAAGACCTCGACGACCGCACCCATGACGAGATCGCGCTGCGTCAACTCGACGACCTTGCCGCGCTGGGGCTGACCTGGGACGCTCCGCCCGAGTGGCAGTCACGGCACCGGACGCGGTACGACGATGTGGTCGACGGCCTCGCCGAGCGTGGCCTGCTCTACGAATGCTATTGCAGCAGAAGGGATATCATCCAGGCGCCGCGTGCCACGCACGCCCCCGAAGGCGCCTATCCAGGTAGCTGCCGCAACCTGACGACAGCCGAACGCGATACGCGGCGCCGTGCCGGACGGCCGCCGGCGCTGCGGCTGCGCGCCGAGACGGACGAGTTCACCGTCACCGACCTGGTGCACGGCAGCTACACCGGAGTCGTCGATGATTTCGTGCTGCGGCGCGGCGACGGGGTGCCGGCCTACAACCTCGCGGTGGTGGTGGATGACGCGGCGCAAGGCATCGATCAGGTGGTCCGCGGCGACGACCTGCTGTCGTCATCTCCGCGGCAGGCCTATCTGGGACAGCTGCTGGGGTATCGGCAACCGGTGTACGGCCACGTCCCACTTGTCCTCAACGCCGTCGGCAAGCGGCTGGCCAAGCGGGATGGCGCGGTCACCCTGACCGAGATCGGCGTACGACGCGCGTTCGGCCAGATCGCCGAGTCGCTGGGATCAA
>CAZDYH010000133.1:0-5931 GCA_964509355.1 uncultured Mycobacterium sp. | reverse complement strand
CTACGGCCAGCGTCGACAATCCGCGCAATGTCACGTTCGGCTTGTACTGCGGCTCGCTGTCCAGCCTTGCCCGCGGGAAGCGGGCGGTCACCGCCGAGAGCGCGACGCCGGCTTCCAGCCGGGCCAGCGGGGCGCCCAGGCAGAAGTGCGGTCCGCGGCCAAAAGCCAGGTGCCGGAAGGATTTCCGGTCCGGATCGAAGGTGTCCGGTCGCTCGTAGACGGCCGGATCGCGTTGGGCCGCCGCGATCAGCAGCATCATGGTGTCACCCTTGACGACAGTGGTATCGCCGATAGTCATGTCGTCGGCGGCAATTCGGCCGACCAGCTGTACCGGCGGGTCGTAGCGGAGGGTCTCCTCCACCACCGCCGACGCACGTTGGGCATCCGCGCCCAGCGCCGCCCACTGCCGTGGATGGCGCAACATCGCCAGGATGGCATTGGCGATCAGGTTCACCGTCGTCTCATGTCCGGCGACCAGCAGCAGATTGCAGGTGGAGACGATCTCTTCCTCGGTGAGCTGATCGCCGGACTCCTCGACCGCGATCAGGCCCGACATCAGATCCTCGCCGGGGTCCGAGCGGCGCCGCTCGATGAGATCGCGCAGGTACCCGCGCAGCCACAGGCCGGCCTGCATCCGTTCCTCGAAGCCATCGGGCGTCTCGCCGGTGAACGTAACGAAGGGGTCCAGCGCCTGCGCCAGCAGCGCCGACGCCCGGCTGAACTGCGGCTCGTCCTCGATCGGCACACCGAGCAGGCGGCAGATCACCGCGACCGGCAGCGGGTAGGCGAGGTCGGCGATCACGTCGAACCGGCCCTGCTCGGCGACCTGGTCGAGCAGCGTATCAACCAGCGTCGTGATGCCGGGTTCCAGCGCCTGCACCACCTTCGGGGCGAACGCCTTGCTGACCAGTCTGCGAAGCCGGGTGTGATCCGGCGGGTCGAGAAACAGGAATCCCGGTGTGCCCAACGGACGCGGTGACTCGCCGGCGGCGATCTGTCGCTGCGCGACCGTGGATTTCAGCCGGTCGCTGGCTGACGACGGATGCCGCAGGACGTCGTCGCAGTCCTGGTAGCCGGAGAACACCGTGAGATTGGCCTCCGGCAGCTGCAGCGGCCCCTGCTCGCGGAACTGCCTGAACACCGGATAGGGATCCGCCCGGTTGGACGGGTCCAGCAGCTGCAGCAGCAATGCCTGCGATTCGGCGGTGGTTGTCATGTCCGTATTGTGCGCGCGTGTCCAAGAACCGCAGGTCAACTAGTGGTAGTAGCGACCAAGGACATGTGCGCGCAGCTCGTCGAACTCACCGGCGGCGATCGCATCCCGGATCTGGTCGACCAACCTGATGACGAAACGCTCGTTGTGGATGGTGCACAGCATCGCGGCGAGGATCTCCTTGGCCTTGAACAGATGATGCAGATAGGCGCGGGTGTAGTGGCCGCAGGTGTAGCAGTCACACTCGGGGTCGATCGGGCTGTAGTCGCGCCGGTACCGCGCGCCGGTGATGTTGTAGCGACCGGCGGCCGAGTAGACCGCCGCGTTGCGCGCGACCCGTGACGGGGACACGCAGTCGAAGGTGTCGGCGCCGGCGGCGACGGCGTCGAACAGGTCGTCGGGCTCGCTGATGCCCAACAGGTGGCGTGGCTTGTCGTCGGGCAGCTCGTCGATCACCCAACCGACGATGCCGGCGAGATTCTGTTTCTCCAGCGCCCCGCCGATGCCGTAACCGTCGAAACCCCGGCCGTCTTCTCCGACAAGGGATTCGAGTCCCCGCGCGGCACCGCGGCGCAGGTCCTCGTACTGCGCCCCCTGCACCACCCCGAAGAGCGCCTGCGCCGGCCGATCGGGCCAGTGGGCGGTGAGCCGGCGATGTTCGGTGATGCATCGCTGCGCCCAGGCGTGGGTGCGCAGCACCGACTGTTCCTGGTAGCCGCGGGTGTTGACCAGGGTGGTCAGTTCGTCGAACGCGAAGATGATGTCGGCGCCGAGTTGATGCTGGATGCGCATCGACACCTCCGGGGTGAACCGGTGGGTTGATCCGTCCAGGTGCGACGTGAAAGTGACGCCGTCGTCGTCGACGCGGGCCAGTCGTTCCTTGCCCTCGGCGATGATGTCGTCGGCCTGGATGCGTTCGGTGTCCATCGCCAGCACCTTGCGGAAGCCCGCGCCCAGGGACAGCACCTGGAATCCGCCGCTGTCGGTGAAGGTCGGTCCGGGCCAGTTCATGAATGCGCCGAGGCCGCCCGCCCCGTCGACGATATCGGCGCCGGGCTGCAGGTAGAGGTGGTAGGCGTTGGCGAGCAGGGCTTGGGCGCCAAGTTCTCTCATGGTCTCGGGCAGGACGGCCTTGACCGATGCGTTGGTGCCGACGGCGACGAAGGCCGGCGTGTGGATATCGCCGTGCGGGGTGTGGATGACACCGGTGCGCCCGGGTCGCCCGGACAGCCGTGACTCAACAGTGAAGAACGGCTCGCCCACGGGTGTATTCAACCAATTCGGCTACAGGCGGTGCCGGCCGCCACCGCCGCCCGCCGTGACGAGCACGCGGTGTGTCCCGTCAGCCATCGGGACGAGTTGCGGGGCGGCCGGGCGCGGCGGTTCGGCGACCATCTGCTTGAGGTGTTCGCCTTCGATGTCGACGTTGGGCAGAGCCCGGTCCAGCCAGCGCGGCAGGTACCAGGCTTTCTCCGCGAGTAACGCCATCACCGCCGGGATCACCACCATCCGCACGATGAACGCGTCGAACAGCACTGCCACGGCCATCGCGAATCCCATTGACTTGGCGACGGTTTCGGGCGAGAGGATGAACGCGGCGAAGACCGAAACCATGATCACCGCGGCGGAGGTCACCACGCGCGCGCCGTGCTGGAAGCCGACGACGACGGCGGTTCTGGCGCCCTCCCGTGTCCGGGGGCCGTGGATGTACTCTTCGCGCATCCGGGTCACCAGGAACACCTGGTAGTCCATCGCCAGGCCGAACACGATCCCGATGAGGAAGATCGGCAGGAAGCTGATGATCGGCCCGGGGTCTTTGACCAGGCCGAACCAGCCCTCCTGGAAGATGGCGACGGTCGCCCCGAAGGTGGCGCCGATCGACAGCAGGAAGCCCAGCGTCGCGGTCAACGGCACCAGCAGGGACCGGAACACCAGCATCAGCACCAGGTAGGCCAGGCCGACCACCAGGGCCAGGTATGGCGCCAGCGATTTCAGCAGGGCTTCGGACAGATCCGAGAGCACCGCCGTCTGCCCGGTCACGCCATACTGGACGCCCGTTTTCTCGGCGAACGACGGCTCCAGATCGCGGATCTGCTGCACCAGCGCCTGCGTTTCCGGGCTGCTGGGTCCGCTCTTGGGGATCACCATGATCAGCGCGCCGGTGCCGTCGGCGCTGGGCTGTGGCGGCAAGACCATGGCGACGTCGTCTTTGGTCCGGATGGCCTCAGCCAATTGGGTGTACGCCGGCTGCGGGTTGCCGGCACCGTCGGCGTCGACGACCACCACCAGTGGTCCGGTGATGCCCGCACCGAAGCCTTCGCTGATCAGCTGCACCGCCTTCTTCTGATCCCCCGGGGCCAGGTCCATGCCCAGTTCGAGCTTGCTGACCGGTAGGGCGATCACTCCGAGCAACGCCACCGCTGCGAGCAGCACCGGAACCGGATGGGCCACCACGAAGCGTGCCCACCGCAGGCCGTTGCCGGGAACCGAGTCCGGTTCGTCACCGCGGCGCAGTCCGGGGATGCGCAGGGCGAACGCCTTTCGGCCGAACGCACCGAGGATCGCGGGCAGCAGGGTCACCGCGACCAGCACCGCCACCACGACGGCCACCGCCGACGTGTAGCCCATCACCGTGATCATCGGGATGCGCGTCACGGACAACGCCACCAGCGCGATGACCACGGTGAGTCCGGCGAACACCACCGACGACCCGGCCGTGCCGACAGCGCGACCGGCGGCGTGGGCGCGGTCGTCGGTGGAGTTGAGTTCATGGCGGAACCGCGACACGATGAACAGCGAGTAGTCGATCGACACGGCGATGCCGATCATCGAGGCGATCAACAGCGCCGAGGTGTCCATGTTGAGGAACGACGTGGCCCCGGTGAGGGCGGCGATCGAGATCCCCACGCCGAACATCGCGGTGATGAGCGGCAGGGTGGCCGCCACGAGGGACGCGAACGCGATCACCATGACGATCAGCGCCACGCCGAAGCCAAGCATCTCGCTGGCACCGCTCTGCGGTGGCTGGCCGTTGAACACCGTGCCGGTGGCTTCGACGGTCAGTCCGCTGCCGCGCCCGTCCTGCAGCACCTGCTTGAACGCGTCGACCGAATCCTTCTCGATGTCCACGAACCTCTTGTCGTAGACCACGTCGAGGTAGGCGATGGTTCGGTCCGGGCTGACCTGGGCGGCGAGCGCCGGTGCGGCGAGCGGGTTGACAACCGGTGGTTGCGCAGCGAGATGGTCGAGGCCGCGCAGCTCGTTCACCAGCGAGTCGACGCGTGCGATGTTGTCGGGCTGATCCAGAGTGGTGCCGGCCGGGGCCTGGATCACCACCTTGGCCTGCGCCATCAGGTCCAGGTCGCCCTGGCCCGGGAACTTCTCGTCGAGCATGTTGCCGGCCCGCTCGGTCTCGGTGCCGGGCAGGTTGAAATCGGTCAGGAAAGGCTTGGCCAGCGTGGTGCTGGCGCCGGCGCCCAGCAAGAGCAGCAGCCAGACGCCGATCATCAGCAGCCGGTGCTGGTAGGCAAATCGGCCGATGCGATACAGGAAGGTAGCCATGGTGGGATAGCCCTTCAGTTGGCTTGGGGGAGGCCGTGCCGGAGCTGGGTGAAACCCTGCCGGACGAGATCGGCCGGCCGGCGTTGCGCGGACGCGCCGGAGATCTGGAGTTCGAGCACGGCTCTGCCCACGGCGACGGCGGCGTGATAGACCAAGCGGGGATACAGGTCAACGTCGGGATCGGTTCCGGTCCGCTTGCCGATCTCGGACAGCAAGGCGGTTGAGGTGTCGTCGTAGAAGGCGATATGACGGGCAACCAGCGCGGGATGCTGAACCATCAGACGAGTTACCGCGACCGTTCGTTCGAGCCCGCCCGAAGACTCCATGAATTTGATGAACGCGGCTTCAAGCGAGTCCAGCACCGGTTCGGTGGCGCTGCGCTCGGCAAACGCCTCAACAAGGCCGAGCGCGGCCTTCTCCAGCACGAACAGGACCGCGTCTTCCTTGCTGGAGAAGTAGTTGTGAAACGTTCGCGTGGATACATTCGCAGCCTCGGCTATCGACTCGGCGGTAACTGCGTCGAGGCCGCCGTGGATCGCAAGGTCCAGGGCGGCCTGGCTCAACGCATCCTTGGTAGCGCCCTTCTTGCGTTCACGAAGGCCTGCAGACGACATGCCGCAAGCCTGTCCGAACTTGCAGATCCGTGCAAGTTTTCCTACTTAGGAAAGTTATCGATTTCCGTCACAACCCTGTCGTAGGGTGATCGGCGTCACCGAGAAACCGGCATCAGCGCCACCAACGTCGCCAAGATTATCCGGACCACTGTTGCCGAGGCTGCGAAGGGTTGTTTCGCGCAACCGCCGGCGCGTACATTTTCGTCGGGTAGTCGTGAGCCGTGCCGCCTGGGCGACATTGAGGAGGTGGAGGATGTCAGTGGGTGCGATCGTGGGCTACGACGGCTCGCCGACGGCAAGCGCCGCCATCGATGCTGGCGGGTTGTTGTTCCCGTCCGCGCACGCGTGGATCACCTACCTGTGGACGCCACCGTTCGCCAGCGAAAGGCTGCGCCATCGGCTGCGAGTTCTAGCCCACGACGTCAACGAGCTGATCGAGATGATCGAGCGGGAAGGCCAGTGCGAAGCCGAACAGCTGGTGGCCAGGGGAGTCACCCTGGCCCGCGCCGCCGGATGGGACGCCGAGCCGCTCCTGAAACACAC
>CAZDYH010000132.1:1594-8921 GCA_964509355.1 uncultured Mycobacterium sp. | reverse complement strand
CCCGCGGTGCTGGCGCTGGGAAATCATCTGGTGGACAACGGATTCACCGTTGCTTTGCCGTCGCTTTTCGGCGAGCCGGGCCGGAAGATGTCGATCGGCTACGCGTTGCCGACGATGGCGCGGGCTTGTGTGGCGCGCGAGTTCGCGGCCCTCGCCACCAACGCTCAGCGTCCGGTAGCGCAATACCTGCGAGCGCTGGCCCGCGATCTGAATGCGCAGACACCGGGTCCCGGAGTCGGCGTCATCGGCATGTGTTTCACCGGCGGCTTTGCGCTGGCCGCCGCCGTCGACGACAGCGTGCTGGCTCCGGTGCTCAGCCAGCCGTCGGTGCCGTTCCCGCTGACGCCCGCCCAGCGGCGTGATCCGGGCATGAGTGAAGCCGAGATGAAGGTCGTCGTCGAGCGCACCCGCAACGACGGGTTGTGCGCGATCGGGCTGCGGTTCACCGGCGACCGGGCGGTCCCGAGCGAGCGCTTCGCGACCCTGCGGCAGCGGCTGGGGGACGCGTTCGAGGTGATCGAGATCGACTCCTCGCCCGGCAACGAGCACGGGTTCGGCCGGATGGCGCACTCGGTGCTCACCGATCAGGTGCGTGAGGTCGACGGGCACCCGGCCCACGAGGCGCGCAAGCGGGTCGTCGAGTTCCTCACCGAGCGGCTGGCGCCCGCAGGTTCGTAGCCCGCGGTACCTACTGCTCGGCGCCTTGCACTCTCCTGCCGAAGCGCCTTTTCTTCCTGGGTTTGGCGTCATCTTCGTGCTGTTCCATCGCAACGCCCTTGTAAACCGCGAGGTAGACGCTGATCGTCGTGACGATGATTATCATCACCACCGGGCCGATGACAATTCCCCAGAACCCGAACATGGCGATGCCGGAGAACACCGCGAGCAACATGAGTGCAGGGTCGAGCCGCGCCTCTCTCGGTACGAGAATCGGCCGCAGGAAGTTGTCGATATTTGTTACCGCCAAGAGATGCCACAAGACGATGAACAGGCCGCCGGCAACATTGCCGAACAGGACCATCCCGATACCAAGAGGTATTGTCACGATGCCGCTGCCGAGCGGAATGACAGACAGTGCGGTCAAGAGTATTGCAAATATAAAGAAGCCTTCGTGAAGGCCCGCTATGTAGATCGAAACCGCCCCCGCGATGCCCTGGCACACGGCGATAACGAACTGGCCTTTTACTGTCCCACGTACCATTGCGCCCATCTTGCCCAGGTACAGGTCGGTGACCTCTTCTCCCAGTGGGTTGAGCCGGCGAATAAGGGTGTAGACCTTATCGCTGTTCACCAGCAGCGAGACGAAAACGTAGAGGAAGATGATTGATGAGGTCACCGCACCGAATATGCCGCCCACCGAGCCCTGCAGGACGTGCAGGAGCGATTCGCCGATATTTTGTGCGGCCGTGACCATCCAACGCCGGAGCGACTCTGCGTCGACCGTTATGTTCCGAATCGGCAATCGCGCCAACAGGCCGTTGATAAGTCCCAGGGCCTTGTCGCCGAGGGTGCTGAGATCAGTCGCAGCGACCCAATCCGCGACGCTCTTCACCATGCGCGTGGTCTGATCTACCGCAAGGAAGACCACCAATGTGACCGGGATGACGACCATGGCGAGTGCCGATATGAGGGTAAATGTGGCCGACAGGCCAGTGCTGAAACGCGTCGTGAACCAATTGAAGAGTGGCGTAAAAAGATAGGCCCCCACGGCCGCTATGACAATGAGGACAAAATAACCGCGTAAGAAGTATGCGCCGAACAAGATTGCGACGACGGTGAACACCGCCAGGGCGCGCTTCTGGTTAACCGTGAATTCGGTGTTCATCGGGATCCCCGCCGTGCGGCCGACAGCCTGGACAGCTGGCCGGCGCGTTGTCGCTCGACGAAACGGATCGACATGCGCTGCATCAGGTTCGGCGCCAACCGCGCGAACAGCCACGCCGCGTGTGCACGCTTCGGCACCACCAGCAGGGCCCGATTGCGTTCGATGGCGCCCAGTGTGTCGCGGGCCAGCCGGTCGGCGTCGTAGGGCGTCTTGATGCCTTGTCCCTTCAGGTAGTAGTCGCGTCCGACGAAGCCGCCGACCGCGCCCTTGTCCAGCAGCGGGGTTTCCACAGCGGCCGGGCAGATCGCGAGCACGCCGACGCCGTGCGCGGCGGCCTCCGAACGCAGCGCCAGCGACAACCCGACGACGGCGTGCTTGGTCATCACATAGCTGGTGATCTGGCCGGCCGCGGTCAGCCCACCCATCGACGCGGTGTTGACGATGTGGCCGTGCCCCTGGCGGACCATGACCGGGTAGGCCGCCGCGACACCGTGCACGACGCCGCGGACGTTGACGTCGATGATGGCGTTCCACTGTTTCAGCGTCAGCAGCTCGGTGTCGCCGCCCCATGCGATGCCGGCGTTGTTGAACATCAGATCGATGCGACCGGCACGGGCGACCACGTCGTCGACCGCGGCCTGCACCGCGTCGGCGTCGGTGACGTCCAGGCGGGCCGGGCGTGCCGTACCGGGGCCGGTCATGCTCGCCGATGTTCGTTTGGCCGCGTCGCCGTCGACATCGGTGCAGACGACGTCGGCACCCGCTGCCACCAGTGCCCGGCACAGTGCGGCGCCGATCCCGGAACCGGCGCCCGTGACGATCGCCTGCTTGCCCGCCAAATCCGTCATTCGGACTGCGCCAGCTTCGTCAGGTGGCCGTGGACATCGGGATAGCGGCGCAGATGCGCGCCGCCGTTGAGGTCGAGCACCTCGCCGGTGATCCAGGACGCCCTCGGCGAGCACAGGAAGACCACCGCATCGGCCACGTCCTCCGGTGTCCCGGCCCGGCCCAGCGGGGTGTTCTCCAGGTAGTCGTCCAGCACCCCGGGGATCTGCACCGCGGGTTCGGTCAGCGGCGTATGCACAAACCCGGGGGAGACCGCGTTGACCCGGATGCCGCGCGGGGCGAATTCGAGAGCGGCCACCTCGGTGAACATCGCCAGCCCGGCCTTGGCCGCGCAGTAGGCACTCATACCGACGGCGGGCTGACGGGCGTTGAGCGATGTCAGCGAAACCAGCACGCCGCCGTCCCGCAGGCGCGGGCCGGCGTGCTTGGCGACCAGGAACGCGCCGGTCAGGCAGACGTCGACGACCGAGCGGAACTGCTCGGCCGGCAGTTCGGTGATCAGCCCGAAACCGCTGAATCCGGCGGTGTTCACCACGACGTCGAGCGGCCCGGTCCGCTCGAACAGCTGACGCACCGAGTCCTCGTCGGTGACCTCGACCGTCGCGGCGGTATGCGGGTCGCCTAGTTCGGCGGCACATGCCTGCGCGCCGTCGGTGTTGCGGTCGGCGACGGTGACCCGGCAGCCGTCGGCGGCCAGCGCACGGGCGGTCGCCAGGCCAATGCCGGACGCTCCGCCGATGACGACCGCGGTCCGGTCGAGGGGGTTGCTCATGGTGTCTTCATATCCCGAGTGTGAAACCAGCGACGGCATTACGCGAAAAATGCGTCGGTAGTTTCACACTCGGCGTCAGAAGCGCGGACAACCCGCTGCCCGACATCGGGTCGACTGCGCACGAGGTCGCCGCGAGTGTGAAACTACTGACGGGGTTACTCGAGGAATGTGTCGGTAGTTTCACACTCGGCGAGTTAGGTGCGTGCCACGCAGCGGAATCCGATGTGGCTCATGCCGGTATCGATCATCTGCGGCCGCCGCGCCGCGGGCCGGTAGCGCAGGCAGTAGGTGTCGGCGCACAGGAACGACCCGCCCTTGATGACTCTGCGGGGCACCCGGAACTGCGGCTGCTGCGGGTCGTAGCTGCCCGCCTCGCAGCATGGATCGCCGGCACGGGTGTCGGCATACCAGTCCGACGTCCACTCCCAGACATTGCCGGCCATGTCGAACAGCCCGTAGCCGTTCGCCGGGAAGCTGCCGACCGGGGAAGTGCGTCCGTAACCGGCGTCCGGGCGCCACGGAAAATCGCCGTGCCAGTAGTTGGCCAGCCGCTGGCCGGGCTGCTCGGGCTCGTCGCCCCAGGTGTAGGCGGCCTGGTCCAGACCGCCACGCGCCGCGGTCTCCCATTCGGCCTCTGTCGGCAGCGAAAGGCCTGCCCAGGTGGCGTAGGTTTCGGCGTCCTGGTAGCCGATATGCACCACGGGGTGCTCGGCCCGGTTGTCTACTGACGAGCGGGGACCCGCGGGATGGCGCCATGACGCGCCCGGGGTCCAGGTCCACCACAGGTTGATGTGCCGGAGGTTCACCGGTCCGCTGGTGCGGGTGAACACCATCGACCCCGGCTGCAGATTCTCCGCCGGGGCGCCCGGATAGTCAGCGGGGTTCAGCGGCCGCTCGGCAATGGTGACATACCCTGTGGCGTCGACGAACTCGGCGAACTCGGCATTGGTGACCTGATGGGGCTGTATCCAGAATCCGTCGACGCTGACCGGACGGGCTGGGCCTTCCTCCGGGTGATGGCGGTCGGATCCCAGCGTGGCTGTCTGCGAAGGGATCCAGACCAGATCGTCATGACGGGTCGGCATGGTGCACAGCTCCAGCTCACGCCGGCGTGGGCTGTCGCGCCGCGGCAGCCTTGACCTGATCGAACAGGTCCTGGTAATAGGGCAGGCAGTCCCGTGTGGCCTGCTCGGTACTGAACAACGGCTGGTAACCCAGATCGCGGCCGGCCTTGGCGACCGAGAAGTAGTTGTCGAGGTAAAGTCGCTCCACCGCAAGCGGTTCCAGTGGCGGTTGCGGCAGGCCGAACCGGAAATGCAGCTGCTGCCAGGCGACCATCACCGCGCGCACCAACGCGCCGGAAACCCGTATCCGCGGCAAGCGCACGCCGCAGGCCTCGACAACAGGCCGGGCGAACTCGAACATGTTGACCGGGTCGTCGTCGTTGATGAAGTACGCCTGCCCTGGTGCCGTTCCACCCGGCACCAGGTGCTCGCCGGCCAGGATGAAACCGTGAATCAGGTTCTGCACGTACGAGTTATCGAGCCGGGCGTCCTTGCCGCCGATCAGCACCTTGAGCTCGCCGGCGACGATCTTTTCGAACAGCTTGCGGAACATCATCTGGTCGCCGCGGCCCCAGATACCGCTGGGGCGGATCGCGCATGTCAGCAAGCCGTCAATGCCGTTCTGGGACAAAACGAATCGCTCCGCGATAACCTTGGTCTCGGTGTAGAGGTCGTTGAATCTGGTGGTGTAGGGCAGCGTCTCGTCGCCACCGGCGATCGGTTTGCCGCCGACGACCACGCTGTTGGACGACGTGTAGACGAAGCGCCGGACTCCCGCCCCCTGCGCGGCCCGGACCAGGTTCTCGGTGCCGCCGACATTGACCGCGAAGCTGCGGCGGCGATATTCCTCGGTGACCGACGCGCCACCCATCAGCTCGATGATCGCCGCGGTGTGAAAGACGGTGTCGATACCCTCGACGGCGGCGGTGACCGCGTCGGGGTCGCAGATGTCGCCCTGGAGCACCTGTAGCCGCGGATGCGCGGGCAGCGCCGACGGTGTTCGGTCGACGGAGCGGACGTCGTGCCCGCGGTCGAGCAGCTCGGTGACCAGGTTGGCGCCGACGAAGCCGGAGCCCCCGGTAACCAGGACACGGCCGAGATCAGTCGTCAGCGATGCATCGCCCATGATGCCGAGGATAACTGAAACGTGTTCCAGTTGTGATCGGCAGTCGGTAACTGTGGTCGGGTCAGCCGTCCTCGGCGTCCCTTGTGGCCAGCGCATCCTCGACGCGCTTGCGCGCTCCGGCTAAGTGGTCTTCGCATCGTCGCGCCAGTTCCTCACCCCGTTCCCAGAGCTTCAGCGACGCGTCGAGATTGAGTCCGCCCTGCTCGAGGGTGCGGACGACCTCGATGAGTTCGTCCCGGCATTCCTCGTACTCGAGTTGACTAATGGGTTTCGTGTTCTCAGTGCTCATCTTTCGCTCATCTTGTTGTACCCATCGGTATCGCCCTCGCTGACGGCGGTGACCGCGCCGTCGGAAACCCGCACCCGTAACCGTGTCCCGGCCGGCGCGTCGACCACCGATCGCAGCACCGTCGCTGGCCCGGAATCGGGAAAGGCCTGTACGACGGCGTAGCCGCGGGCGAGTGTGGCCGCAGGCCCGAGGGTGGCCAGCCGGGCGGCGAGGTGGCCGACGCGGTCGGTCTCGGCGGCGATCAGCCGGGTGATATCGCGGCGTACCGCCGACCGCGCGCGGTGCACCTCCTCGGACCGTGCCGTCAGCGCTCGCAGCGGGTCGGCGAGTACCGGTCGGCTGCGCAACTGGGCCAGCGTGCGCTGCTCGCGGAAAACCCAGTTGCGAAGAGCCTGCGCGCCGCGCCGCCGTAGGTCGTTGACCAGCGCCTGCTCGGCCGCGGTGTCGGGAACCACCTTCTTGGCGGCGTCGGTCGGGGTGGCAGCACGCAGATCGGCGACCAGGTCGCACAGCGGATTGTCGGGCTCGTGGCCGACCGCGCTGACCACCGGCGTTGTGCACGCGGCGATAGCCCGGCATAGCGTCTCGTCAGAGAACGGCAGCAGGTCCTCGACGCTGCCGCCGCCGCGGGCAATCACGATGACGTCGACGGCCGGGTCCTGGTCCAGCTCGCGCAACGCGGCGACCATCTGCGTGACGGCGTTCGGTCCCTGTACCGCGGTGTTGCGCACGGCGAAACGCACCGCGGACCAGCGCGCAGCGGCCACCGTCGTCACGTCACGCTCGGCGGCGCTGGCGCGGCCGGTGATCAAGCCGACGGTGGCCGGCAGGAACGGGATCGGGCGTTTGAGCCGGACGTCGAATAGGCCCTCGGTGTCCAGCAGCCGACGCAGCCGCTCGATGCGGGCAAGCAGCTCGCCGACCCCGACCGCGCGAATCTCGCTGATACGCAACGAGAACGAGCCGCGCCCAGTGTAGAACGTGGGCTTGCCGCACATCACGACCTGGGTGCCCTCGGCGAGCTTGACCGGTGCACCCAGCACCAGATCGCGCGGGCATGTCACCGACAACGACATGTCGGCGGCCGGGTCGCGCAGCACCATGAACACGGTCTTGGAGTCGGGCCGGATGTTGATCTGGGTCAGCTGCCCCTCGACCCACACGGTGCCCAGCTTGTCGATCCAGCCCGCCACCCTGACGGCGACGGCGCGTACCGGGAACGGATTCTCGGCCGAATTCGCCTGGGCAGCGGCGGTCACTTGGCGGTCGCGCGGAGGATTCTGTTGGCCAACAGGGTCTGGAACGGGGCGCGCGCCTTGGTGGCTTCTTCGTAGGCCAGCAGCTCCTTGAGCTCGCCCACCGACAGCGACTGCAGCCGGGCCCGCAGCTGGGCCAGGGTCAGCGC
>CAZDYH010000132.1:0-1494 GCA_964509355.1 uncultured Mycobacterium sp. | reverse complement strand
TGTCAGTCACCGAATACAACGCGAACCGTCCCTCCGTCAGGCGTTCGCCGTCCACCCTGGCGCCGGGTTCAGGCAGCTCATCGGCCAGGTCTTCGTCGAATGTCGCCCACTCGGGCTGCTCGGCCGTCGGCGGGAACAACGTCTCCAGCACGCTGTCGCCCTTGATGATCAGCTCGGCCACGTTCTGCTGCATGCGCATCACGATGTTCGCGGCCCGGCTGACCAGCGTCATTGGGTACAGCAGGATGGTCTGCGGCAGTTTCCGGGTCTCCTCGACTGCGGTCACGGCCGCACCCACCAGCAGACGAACCCCATATGGTGCAGTAGCCATGCGTCCAAGATTGCCTTAACACACCCGGTCAAGTCCAAGCAGGGGCGTGAGCTGGCGGTTCCATGTCCGGGGAAAGTAGGCTGGACGCCATGCCGCCGACCATCGATATGGGCATTCCTGGTGCCTCCAGCTCGGCGGCGGAGCACGTCTCCGGTAAGCGGGTGCTGCTGGCCGAGCCACGCGGTTATTGCGCCGGGGTGGATCGCGCCGTCGAGACCGTCGAACGGGCGCTGGAGAAGCATGGCGCGCCGGTGTACGTGCGCCATGAGATCGTGCACAACCGCCACGTGGTGGACACCCTGGCCAAGGCCGGGGCGGTTTTCGTCGACGAGACCGATGAAGTCCCCGAGGGCGCCATCGTGGTGTTCTCCGCGCACGGTGTCGCCCCGACGGTGCACGCCAGCGCCGCCGAGCGCGACCTGCAGGTCATCGACGCCACCTGCCCGCTGGTGACCAAGGTGCACAACGAGGCGAAGCGGTTCGCCCGCGACGACTACGACATCCTGCTGATCGGCCATGAGGGCCATGAGGAGGTTATCGGCACCGCAGGCGAGGCGCCCGACCACGTGCAACTCGTCGACGGGCCGGCTGCCGTCGACAACGTGACCGTCCGCGACGAGGACAGGGTGATCTGGCTGTCCCAGACCACGCTGTCCGTCGACGAGACGATGGAAACCGTGCAGCGACTGCGCGAGCGGTTCCCCAAGCTGCAGGATCCGCCCAGCGACGACATCTGCTACGCCACCCAGAACCGCCAGGTCGCGGTCAAGGCAATGGCGCCCGAGTGCGAACTGGTGATCGTCGTCGGGTCCGGCAATTCGTCGAACTCGGTGCGACTGGTGGAGGTGGCGCTCGGTGCGGGTTCACGTGCCGCCCACCTGGTCGATTACGCCGACGACATCGACCCCGTCTGGTTTGACGGCGTCACGACAATTGGGGTCACGTCCGGTGCCTCGGTACCCGAAGTGCTGGTTCGCGGTGTGCTGGAGCGGCTGGCCGAGTACGGCTACGACTTCGTCCAGCCGGTGACGACCGCGAACGAGACGCTGGTGTTCGCACTACCCCGGGAGATCCGCCCAGCCCGGGATTAGCGGTCGTACTCCCACCTTTGGGCTTCCCGGTTCCTGTCTTCGATACCTGACGCTCTTTGCCCGCCGGGTTCA
>CAZDYH010000131.1:2689-8990 GCA_964509355.1 uncultured Mycobacterium sp. | reverse complement strand
GCCGTCGCCGTCGAATTTGAACCGGTTCGGATCGGACAGCGTCTTGCCGGTCTGTACGCACAACAACGCCTCATGGTTGTGGGCGGCATCGCGGGTGACGTAGTGGCAGTCGTTGGTGGCCAGCGCCGGGATGTCCAGCGTGCGGCCGATCTCGATCAGCCCGTCCCGCACCCGACGCTCGATGGACAGCCCGTGATCCATCAGTTCCAGGAAATAGTTGTCGGCGCCGAAGATCTCGCGCCATTTGGCCGCGGACTCCAGCGCCTCGCGGTGCTGGCCGAGCCGCAGCCGGGTCTGCACCTCACCGGAGGGGCAGCCGGTGGTGGCGATGATGCCGGCGGCGTGTTCGGCGATGATCTCCGCATCCATCCGCGACCATTTGCCCAGCTGGCCCTCGAACGAGGCCATCGACGAGAGCTTGAACAGGTTACGCAGGCCCGTCGCATTCTCGGCGACCATGGTCATGTGCGTGTAGGAGCCGCTGCCGGACACGTCGTCGGCCTTCTGACCGGGGTCGCCCCACAGGATGCGGCGGGTGTCGAAACGCGAACCGGGAGCGATATAGGCCTCGACGCCGATGATCGGTTTGACGCCCGCCTTGGTCGCCTCGGTGTAGAACTCGCTGGCACCGAACATGTTGCCGTGGTCGGTCATCCCGATGGCGGGCATCTCCAGGCGCTGGGCCTCACCGAGCATCGGCGCGATCTTCGCGGCACCGTCCAGCATCGAATACTCGGTGTGGTTATGCAGGTGCACGAAGGAGTCGGTGGTACCCATAGGCCCGTCAGTCTAGGGCCGCCCGCCGACGCACTCGGGCGTGTCCGGGCGCGTCGCGCGGGCGTGTCTCAGGCAATGTTGAGGTATGACGCGTACCAGCATGAGCATTCTCCGGTTCACCGCCGCCACCGTCATATCCGCCGCCCTCGCGTTGGCGGGGTGCGGGTCGAACATCCCCGACACCGCCGGCACGACCACGGCCCCCTCGGCGGCCTCGGGGCCGTCCTTCGACTGCGCCAAGGCCGACGCCGAAGCGGAGCAGATGGTGTGCGACGACCCCGAGCTGGCCGCGCTGGACCGGCAGTTGGCCGCCGAGTACCAGCACGCACAGGCACAGCCCGGAGCGGACAAGGGCACGCTGAAATCCGTCCAGCGTGGCTGGGTGTCCGGCCGCGACGACTGCTGGAAGGCCGATGACATCCGGCGCTGCGTGCTGGAGGCCTACCAGACGCGGCTGGCCGAGTTGAAGATCGACGACCCCGCCACCGTGGCCCCCCCGACGGTGACCTACCGCTGCCCGGACCCCGCCAAGGCGTTCACGGCGCAGTTCTACAACCAGTTCGAGCCGCCGGCGGCGGTGCTGACCTGGGGCACCGACAAGGCGATCGTCTTCAGCGAGCCGTCGGGCAGCGGCGCCAGGTACGGCCGCGACGGCGTCGAATACTGGGAGCACCAGGGCGAGGTCACCGTCGACTTCTACGGCAACACGTTCGTCTGCCAGACACCGTGAGCCTCACCGATATGACGTTTGACGCCCATCCCGATCGACAGCGGCCCGATCGGCACCTGCCCGTCGCAACGCGTCGCCACTGAACACTGCCAGCGCCAGCCAGATCAAGCCGAACCCGATCCAACGCCCGACCGGCATCGTCTCGTGCCCGACCACGACACCCCACGTCATCTGCATCGCCGGGGTGAGATACATCAGCAGCCCGAGTGTGACGAGCGGCAACCGCTGCGCGGCCGCGGCGAACAACAGCAGCGGGATGGCCGTCACCGGGCCGGACAGGACCATCAGCGCGATATGCCCGGGCCCGTGGCCGGTAAACTGCCCCTCGCCGGTGACCTGCACGACGGCGATGTAGGCGACGGCCAGCGGTGCGGCGATGGCCGCCTCGACCCCCACGCTGACCCGCGGATCGACCGGAACGACCTTCTTGACGGCGCCGTAGAGGCCGAAAGACAACGCCACTCCCAGTGCGATAACCGGAGGTCCGCCGACCTCGACGCCCAGCACCGCCACGGCAATCACCGCGACCAGCAGGGCCACCGACTGGGCGCGGTTGACCCGCTCCCGAAAGATGAGCACACCGAGCGCCACACTGAACAACGGGTTGATGAAGTAACCCAGCGCCGCGTCCACGACGTGGCCGTTGTTGACGGCGTAGACGTAGATCACCCAGTTCAGCGACACCAGGATGGCGGCGCAGATCAACAGCAGCCAGGTGCGCCGCGACATGTAACGCACGTCGCCCAGCCGGCCGACGGCGATCAGGACCGCCGCCATCAAGACCAGCGTCCAGACGATCCGGTGCGCAAGCACCTCCACCGCCCCGGCCGGCTTCAGCAACGGAAAGAAAGCCGGGAACAGCCCCCACATCCCGTACGCTCCGATGCCGTAAAGCAGCCCGCCGGTCCCGGCCTTGGCTGCGTCGGGCGCGCTCACCCGTCGTGGCGGCGCAGCACGTCCAGGGCATGCTGCAGGTCGGGTGGGTACGGGCTGGTGATCTCCATACGCCGCCCGTCGGCCGGATGAGCGAACGCCAGTGACCGCGCGTGCAGCCATTGGCGTTCCAGGCCAAGCTTCTTGGCCAGCGCCGGATCGGCGCCGTAGGTCAGGTCGCCGCAGCAGGGGTGGTGCAGCGCGGCGAAATGCACCCGGATCTGATGCGTACGACCGGTTTCCAGGTGCACATCGAGCAGGCTGGCCGCGGCGAACGCCTCGATGGTGTCGTAGTGGGTGATGCTGTGCCGGCCGTTCTCGGTGACCGCGAACTTCCAGTCGTTGCCGCGATGCCGGCCGATCGGTGCATCGATGGTGCCGCTGGACGGGTCCGGATGCCCTTGCACCAGCGCGTGATAACGCTTCTCGACGGTGCGCTGCTTGAACGCGCGCTTGAGCACGGTGTACGCGCGCTCCGAGATCGCCACCACCATCACGCCCGACGTGCCGACGTCGAGGCGTTGCACGATTCCCTGCCGCTCGGGCACACCTGAGGTGGTGATCCGGAAACCGGCGGCGGCCAGGCCGCCCAGGACCGTCGGGCCGGTCCAGCCGACCGAGGCGTGCGCGGCGACCCCGGCGGGCTTGTCGACCGCGACGATGTCGTCATCGGCGTACAGGATGGACATGCCCTCGATCTCGACGGGCTTGTTCTCCAGCGGCGCGGGCGCTTCGGGGAGCCGCACCGCCAGCCAGGCACCCGATTTCAAACGGTCGGACTTGCCCGCCGGCACGCCGTCCAGCTCGACGCCACCCTCCTCGGCCAGCGCCGCCGCGGCGGTCCGGGACAGGCCCAGCAGTCGCGCCAGGCCGGCATCCACGCGCATACCCGCCAGCCCCTCGGGGACCGGCATCGACCGGTCGGCCATCACCTGGGCATCACGACGATTCGGCCTTGCGATGGCCCACGGTGTCAGATTCCCCACCCGGCCTGCGCCGTCCGACGGTGTCGAAGTCGAAGCCGAACACCGAAAGCCCGACCAGCAGGATGGCCCCGCCCACCACCGCCGGGTCGGCGACGTTGAACACCGGCCACCAGCCGACCGAGAAGAAGTCCACCACGTGCCCGCGCAGCGGGCCGGGAGACCGGAAGAACCGGTCGACCAGATTTCCCGTCGCGCCGCCCAGGATCATGCCCAGCCCGATGGCCCACCACGGTGATACCAGTCGCCTGCCCATCAGGATGATGCCGATCACCACACCGGTCGCGATCAGCGTCAGCACCCAGGTGTAGCCGGTGGCCATCGAGAACGCGGCCCCGGAGTTGCGCACCAGCGTCCAGGTGACGGTGTCGCCGATGATCGACACCGGTTGTCCGGGAGTCAGCAGTTTGACGGCGAGCACCTTGGTGACGATGTCGAGCGCCAGCACTACCGCCGCGACCGACAACAACAGGCGAAGCCGTCGTCTCGGCGGTCCGGCGTCCTCGGTGTCGCCGGGCTGCGTCACCGGCTCGGTGGAGCCTGATGATTCGTCGGTCACTCCCCCATCATCCATTAGGGGCTGTCAGGCATGATCACCCCCATGAGCCGCCTCGTCGTCGTCACCACCGGCGGAACGATCGCGACCAGCCTCGATTCCGACGGTGTGCTGCGGCCGTCGCGCAGCGGCGCTGAGCTGGTGTCCGGCCTGGACGTGGACGTCGTGGACCTGATGGCGGTGGACAGCTCGCAGCTGACGCCCGCCGACTGGGACCGGATCTCCGCGGCGGTCGGGGCCGCGGTCTCCGGCGGGGCCGCCGGCGTCGTCGTCACCCACGGCACCGACACCATGGAGGAAACGGCGCTGTGGCTCGACCTCACCTATGCGGGAGCCGCGCCGGTGGTGGTCACCGGTGCGGCACGCAGCGCGGACGCTCCGGACGCCGACGGCCCGGGCAACCTGCGCGACGCACTGACCGTCGCGGCCAGCCCCGCCGCTGGTGACCTTGGCGTGCTGGTGTGTTTCGCCGGGTCGGTGTTGGCGCCACTCGGCACCACCAAAGGCGCTGGCGACGGCTCGGCGCTCTTGGGCGGCACTGCGCCGATCGGGACGGTGTCCGACGGCCGGTTCGTTCTGACCGGCGCGAAGCAGCGGCCGTACCTGGCCGCGGTATCGGGCGCAACGGCCCCGCGGGTCGATATCGTGGCGGCCTACCCGGGCGCTGACGGCGTCGCCGTTGACGCCTTCGTCCGGGCCGGCGCCCGCGGCCTGGTGCTGGAAGCCCTGGGCGCGGGTAATGCGGGGCGGGCGGTGATCGAGGCGGTAGGCGTGGCCTGTCGCCACGGCGTGGACGTAGCGGTCTGCACCCGTGTCCCGGGTGGGCGGGTCAGTGCGGGCTACGGCCCTGGTCATGACCTGGTCGAGGCGGGCGCGGTCATGGTGCCCCGGCTGCGGCCGGGTCAGGCCCGCGTCCTGCTGATGGCTGCGCTGGCCGCCGGTCTACCGGTCGGTGACGTCATCGCCCGCTGGGGCTGACCTCGACGCCAGCTCGGCGACGTACTCGGGCCAGTCCAGGCTGTCGACGGGGTTGGCGCTGGTGATTTCGGGGGTGTCGGCGGGGAACGTCCGCACCGGACCCGGACCGGACCCGCGGGTCTCGAACCGCACCGTCATCACACCATGGCCCGCACCCTGCACCCAGCCATGCCCGAACTCGGGGTGCGCGACGTCATCGCCGACCCGCCATGCCGCCGGGCCCGGCTCCGGTGTCGGGGCGGCGACCGGCTGATCGGTGTCCGAGACTTCGGCGAGCTGTTCCAAGTCCGGGAACAGCGACTCCTGGCGCACATCGGTCAGGCCGGAGAACCCCACGCCCACCAGGCGAATCGGCCCGATCTGCAGCGGATCCAGCAGCAGCCGCCGGGCGGTCGCGATCAAGGTGGCAGCGTCGGTCGTCGCGTACGGCAGGGTCGCGGAGCGGGTCAGGGTGCTCATATCGGACTTCTTCAGCTTCACCGTCACGGTGCGGGCACCGCGTCCGTCGCGCTCCAGCCGCTGATGGGCATGCTCGGCGATCGGGCCCGCCGCCTCGCGGAGCTGATCGAGCGTCGTCAGATCGACCGCAAAGGTGGATTCGGCGCTGATCTGCTTCGCCTCGGCCCGCTCGGCGACCGGACGATCGTCGACACCGCGGGCCAACAGATGCAGCGCTGGGCCGACTGTCGCGCCCAGAATGCTGGCCACCTCGGCTCCGGTCAGTGCCGCCAGCTGGCCGATGGTCTCGATGCCCAGGCGATGCAACTTCTCCTCGGCGACCGGACCGATACCCCAGAGCCTGCGCACCGGCAGGCCGTCGAGCAGCAGTCGTTCCTCATCGCGCCGCACCACCCGGATGCCGTCGGGTTTGGCCAGGCCGGAGGCGATCTTGGCGATCTGCTTGCCCGATCCGGCGCCCACGGACGCGACCAGGCCGGTCTCGTCGCGCACCCGCGCCCGCAGGGCCTCGCAGAACTGCTCGACGTCCGCGGCCGATGCACCGACGAGCTCGGCCGGCTCGCCGAAAGCCTCGTCGAAGGACAGCTGCTCGAGCACCGGCACCTCAGCGCGAATCGTGTCGAACACCCGGCGGCTGGCCACCCCGTACACCACACCGCGCGGCGGCAGCACCACCGCCGTGGCACCGACCAGCCGGCGGGCCTGGTGCATGGGTACGGCCGAACGGGCTCCGAACACCCGCGCCTCGTAGCTGGCTCCGGCGACGACGCCGCGGCCGCCCAAGCCGCCGACCAGCACCGGACGGCCCCGCAAGGTGGGGCGAGTGAGTTGTTCGACGGAGGCGAAGAACGCGTCCATGTCCAGGTGCAGGACCCAGCGGGCGTC
>CAZDYH010000131.1:0-2589 GCA_964509355.1 uncultured Mycobacterium sp. | reverse complement strand
GGTCTTCCTCCCAGAACCGCGAACGCGACCGTCGCACATACCAATTCGTCAGCGCCTCGGTGAACTGGCGCAGTTGCTCGCACGCGCCCGAGATGTCGCAGACATCCATCGCCTCGGTCAGGTCGTCACGCAGCGCGGCGAGCTTGGCCAGGATGTAGCGATCCAGCATGTGCGGTGAATTCGTCCGCCAGGTACCGACTTTCGGTGCGTAGAGCGCAAGGAAACTGTAGGCGTTCCAGAATGGCAGCAGCACCTGCCGCACGCCCTCGCGGATACCCTGCTCGGTGACGATGAGGTTTCCTCCGCGCAGGATCGGCGAGGCCATCAGGAACCAGCGCATCGCGTCCGAGCCGTCGCGGTCGAAAACCTCGGTGACGTCGGGATAGTTGCGCAACGACTTGCTCATCTTCGCACCGTCGCTGCCCAGCACGATGCCGTGCGCCACGCAGGTCCGGAATGCCGGGCGGTCGAAAAGCGCGGTGGCCAGCACGTGCAACGTGTAGAACCAGCCGCGGGTCTGCCCGATGTACTCGACGATGAAGTCCCCCGGGAAGTGACCGACGACCCGCTTGTCGGGGTCGGCGGAATCGACACCGACGAACCAGTCGACGTTCTCGAACGGGTAGTGCACCTGGGCGTAGGGCATCGAGCCGGAGTCGAACCACACGTCGAACACGTCCGGGATGCGCCGCATCGTCGAGTTACCGGTCGGGTCGTCGGGGTTCGGCCGGGTCAGCTCGTCGATATAGGGCCGGTGCAGGTTGGTCGGGCGGGTGCCGAAGTCGCGCTCCAGCTCGTCGAGGCTGCCGTACACGTCGATGCGGGGGTAGGCCGGATCGTCGGAGATCCACACCGGAATCGGGGTGCCCCAGTAGCGGTTTCGCGAGATCGACCAGTCCCGGGCGCCCTGCAGCCACTTGCCGAACTGACCGTCCTTGACATGCTCGGGGTACCAGGTGATCTCCTGGTTGAGTTCGACCATCCGGTCGCGGAACTCGGTGACCTTGACGAACCAGGACGACACCGCCCGGTAGATCAGCGGGTTTCGGCAGCGCCAGCAGTGCGGGTAGGAGTGCTCGTAGGTCTCGTGGCGGAGCAGCACCGCGCCGTTGACCGCCGCCGGGCCGGTCCGGTTCTTGAGATCGCGGATGATCTGCGGGTTGGCGTCGAAGACGTGCTGGCCCTGGTAGTCGGGCACCGTTACGTCGAAGCGGCCCTTGGAGTCCACCGGGGTGACCGGCACGATGCCGACCGTGTCGGTGGTGGCCTTGTCGTCCTCACCGTAGGCGGGCGCCATGTGCACGATGCCGGTGCCGTCCTCGGTGGTGACGAAGTCGGCGCGCAGCACCTGGAAGGCGTTGGCGGAGTCCGGGAAGTACGGGAACGGCGGCAGATAGCACATGCCCAGTAGCTCAGCTCCGGTATACGTCCCGAGCACTTCGGGCTCCTCGCCGAATTCGCGGGCGTAGACGGCTAGACGGGCCTGGGCGAGCACGAACCGCTGTCCGTCCACCCGCACCTGTACGTAGGTGACGTCGGGATTGACCGCAACGGCCTGGTTGGACGGCAGCGTCCACGGAGTCGTCGTCCACACCAGCAGGTACGCACCGTCGAGTTGGCCGCCGTGGACCTTGAATCCCACGGTGATCGCCGGGTCCTGGCGGCTCTGGTAGACGTCATCGTCCATGCGGAGCTCATGGCTCGACAGCGGCGTTTCGTCGTTCCAGCAGTACGGCAGCACCCGGTTGCCCTCGTAGGCCAGGCCCTTGTCCCAGAGCTGCTTGAACGCCCAGATCACCGACTCCATGAAGCCGAGATCGAGCGTTTTGTAGTCGTTGTCGAAGTCGACCCATCTGGCTTGGCGGGTGACATAGGCCTGCCACTCGTTGGTGTACTTCAGTACCGACGCGCGGCAGGCCTCGTTGAACTCAGCGATGCCCATTTCTTCGATCTGCGACTTGTCGGTGATGCCAAGTTGTCGCTGGACTTCCAGCTCGGCGGGCAGGCCGTGGGTATCCCAGCCGAATCGGCGCTCGACCTTGTAGCCCCGCATGGTGCGGTACCGGGGCACGATGTCCTTGACGTAGCCGGTGAGCAGGTGGCCGTAGTGCGGAAGCCCGTTGGCGAACGGCGGTCCGTCGTAGAACACGTACTCCGGGGCATCGTCCCGGCGGGCGATGCTGGCGCGGAATGTGTCGTCGTCGTCCCAGTACGTGAGGATCTCGGCTTCCAGCGCCGGGAAGTTGGGTGGTCCGGCGGCCGGCTTCGGATAGGCGTTCTCGGTCACTGCGTCCGTCGTCTCCTGTGCCAGGTGTCAGGCACGGGGACGCCGCCGCGCCGGTGCGCGAGCGCCGCGGTACCACCCCGCTTGCTGCGCTGAAGCGCAGCCGCTCAAAGTAGGGCTGTGACGGGCCTACCCCGTTCGGTTCTACTGGGCCTGACCGGCTGTTCTTCCGAAGGCTCCCCGGTGATGGCCGGATCTGTGCCGTTGCCGACGATTCTAACGACCAGCGCAAATCTAGAACGGCGGAGGCTCGTCGTCACTGCCCGGGGGTGCGCCGCCGAAGTAGAGAGCGTCGCGGGCCTGGC
>CAZDYH010000130.1:0-9089 GCA_964509355.1 uncultured Mycobacterium sp. | reverse complement strand
TGCCACCGCGAACCGGAGGCGGCGTCGCCGCGACGACCTCCTTGATCCAGGTGTTGAGCCGTCCGGTCGAGATCCGGGTGTCCCAGGACGCCAGCGCGCCCTCCAGCGCCGGCACCAGCTTCTGCACCGCCCGCCCGGTCATGGCGGAAATGTTCACCCGCTCCGCCCACTGCACCTGGGCCAGCTCGCGGTCGATCTCGCGGTCCAGCAGGTAGCGCCGGTCCTCGTCGACCAGATCCCACTTGTTGAATGCCAGCACCAGCGCGCGGCCGGCCTCGACGACCATGGACAGAATGCGCTGGTCCTGCTCGGTCAGCGGCACCGACGCGTCGATCAGCACGATCACCACTTCGGCCGCGTCGATGGCGCCGTGCGTGCGGACCGAGGCATAGAACTCGTGCCCACTGGCCTGGCCGACCTTGCGGCGCAGTCCCGCGGTGTCGACGAAACGCCAGACCTTGCCGTCCAGTTCGATCAACGAGTCGACGGGATCCACTGTGGTGCCCGCGACGTCGTGCACTACCGACCGCTCAGCCCCGGCCAGCCGGTTCAACAGCGAACTCTTGCCGACGTTGGGCTTGCCGACCAGCGCCACCCGGCGGGGCCCGCGACCGCGGTCGGCGGATTCCGACACCCGGGGCAGCGCGGCGACCACCTCGTCGAGCAGGTCGGCCACCCCGCGACCGTGCATGGCACTGATCGCATAGGGCTGTCCCACACCCAACGACCACAGTGCGGCCGCGTCGGCCTCACCCTTCTCACCGTCAACCTTGTTGGCGGCCAGGAACACTGGCTTCCCGGACCGGCGCAGAATGCGGGCCGCCGCCTCGTCGCCGGCGGTGGCGCCGACGACCGAATCCACCACCAGGATCACCGCGTCGGCGGTGCGCATGGCTACCGCGGCCTGCTCGGCCACCAGCCGCTGCAGCCCCTTCGCGTCGGGTTCCCAGCCGCCGGTGTCCTGCACGACGAACCGGCGCCCGGTCCACAACGCGTCATAGGACACCCGGTCGCGGGTCACCCCCGGCACATCCTGCACCACCGCTTCGCGGCGCCCCAGGATTCGGTTGACCAGCGTGGACTTGCCGACATTGGGCCGCCCTACCACGGCTACCACCGGCGGCGGCCCGGACGCCTCGTCAACCTCACCGGACAACTCCTCTGCGCCGACCTCCCACTCGCTCTCGTCGGTCCATGTTCCGTCCTGGGTCACCGGACGGCCCCGGTTCGCTGCTCGACGAGCTCCAGCAGGTGGGCGATCACTTCGGCCTCGGTCATGTCACTGGTGTCGACCACCAGCGCATCCTCGGCAGCGCGCAGCGGTGACACCGTCCGCGTCGAATCCAGGTGGTCGCGGCGCCGCACATCGGCAAGGACGCCCTCGTAGTCGTCGACCAGGCCGGCGGCGACGTTCTGGTCGTTACGCCGCCGCGCCCGGGTCTCGGCCGAGGCCGTCAGAAAGATCTTGACGTCGGCGTTCGGCAGCACCACGGTGCCGACGTCGCGGCCCTCCACCACCACACTGCCGGCACCGGCGGCCAGGCCGCGCTGTAACTGTACGAGCCGCGTCCGGACCGCGGGCACGGCCGACACCGCCGAGACCGCCCGAGTGACCACGTCACCGCGGATCTCGGCCGAAACGTCTTCTCCGGCAAGGTAGGCACGGTCCTCATCGGGGTCGTAGCCGACCGACAGCCGAACATCGGCGGCAGCCTCCGCTATCGCGGCGGCGTCGCTCAGATCGACACCGGCCCGCAGCACCGATAACGTCACTATCCGGTACATCGCCCCGGTGTCCAGGTACCGTGCTCCCAGCGCGCGCGCCAAACCCTTTGATACCGAGGACTTTCCGGTGCCGGCCGGGCCGTCCACCGCGACTACTGCCCCGTTCACAGTCCCACCGCCTTGTACAGCTCCCCGATTTCATTGCGCCCCAGCGCACGAATACTGCCCGGCCGCTGCTCCCCCAGTGACACCGCACCGATATCGGTGCGGACCAGCGCCTGCACCGGATAGCCGACCGCGGCGAGCAGTCTGCGCACGATGTGCTTGCGCCCCTCGTGCAGCGTCACCCGCACCAGGGTCTTACCCGGTACCGAGTCCACGACCGCGAAATCATCGACATGCGCAGGGCCGTCGTCGAGTTCGACACCGGTGCGCAGTTTCTTGCCCAGGCCGCGCGGCACCGAACCCGCAACCGTGGCCAGGTAGGTCTTGGGCACCTCATAGGACGGGTGCATCAGCCGGTGTGCCAGCTCGCCGTCATTCGTGAGCAGGATCAGCCCCTCGGTATCGGCATCCAGGCGTCCGACGTGAAAAAGCTTCTTGTTCCCGCGAACTCGGTGCTCCACCAGATCACCGATGCACGGACGGCCGAGGTCGTCGGACATGGTGGACTGCATGCCGCGGGGCTTGTTCAGCGCCAGATGCACCAGTGTGTCGTCGAGCATCACCCGTGCGCCGTCCACCCGGATCACCGAGACGTCCGGGTCGACCCGGGTGCCCATCTCCGTCACCACCCGCCCGTCGACCTCGACGCGGCCGTCGGTGATCATCCGCTCGGCCACCCGGCGCGACGCAATTCCGGCCTGCGACAACACTTTCTGCAGCCGGACACCTTGAGGGTCAGCCATCGCCACTCAGTCCTGATCCACGTCGAACGACAGCGGCCGCTCGGCCGCCGGGGCGCCGCTGAGTTTGATGAAACGCGGTTCCGCGTCCAGGGATTCGCTCAGATCGTCGATCGCGTCCAGCTCCGGCAGCAGCGGTGCGATATCGGGCAGATCGGCCAGTGACGACAACCCCAGCCGCTCCAGGAACAGCTCGGTGGTGGAGAACGTCACCGCACCCGTGTCCGGGTCGGTGCCGGCCTCGGTGATCAGGCCGCGCGCCAGCAGCGTACGTATCACCGCGTCGACGTTCACCCCGCGCACCGCGCTCACCCGCGCCCGGGTAACCGGCTGCCGGTAGGCGACCACGGCCAGCGTTTCCAAAGCCGCCCGGGTCAGCTTCGAGCGGGCGCCGTCCAGCAGCAGCCGCTCGACATACGGCGCGAATCGGGGCCGGGTGTACATCCGCCAGCCACCACCGGCCTCCCGCAGGTCGATACCGCTGTCGCGTTCGGCGAACTCGTCGGCCATCAACCGCAGCTTCGCGGCGATCCGGTACACCGGCTGTTCGGTGGCGGCGGCCAACGCCTCGACCGCGATCGGGGTATCCACCACCAGCAGCAGCGCCTCGAGCACCCTGCCCAGCTCATCGTCGTCGAGTTCGGGAGCCGTCGCGACGTCGACCCCCAGATCCAGATCGGGGACTTCGTCGGTCATGGCTGATCTCGCACTTCCACCGGCTCTGCTTTCGCCAGGTCTTCGTTCTTCGGACGGTCTCCGGTCCACGAAACCTGGAGGACACCAAGCGGTTCTGGTTGATCGAATGCTACCGCCCGGGCCCGATAGAGTTCGAGCAGCGCCAGGAACCGACCGACGATCTCGATCGGCGCCTTGCAGTCGACGACCAGCTCGGAAAACGACGCCCAGTGTCCCATCCCCCGCTGCTCCAGCAGCGCCAGCAGCCGCTCGGCCTGTTCGGGCACCGACACCATCAGCTCGTGCAGATGCTCGGTAGCCACCGTGGGCACCGGCCGTGGTGTGAACGCGATCGCGGCAATCTGCGCGAACCGCTCGGCGTCCACACCCAACATGACCTCCGGCAACAGGTCGGCGAACGGGTCCTCCAGCGACACCGCCCGCGGGTAGCTGAGCAGCGCCGCCGCCTCGAGTTCGGCGAACATCTGCGCGACGTGCTTGAACGCCCGGTACTGCAGCAGCCGGGCGAACAGCAGGTCACGCACCTCCAGCAGGGCCAGGTCCTCGGCGTCCTCGACCTGCCCGGCGGGCAACAGCCGGGCAGCCTTGAGATCGAGCAGGGTCGCCGCGATCACCAGGAACGCCGTCGTCTCGTCCAGCTCCAGCTTCGGACCGATCTCGCGGGTGTAGGCGATGAATTCGTCAGTGACCCGATGCAGCGCCACCTCGGTGACGTCGAGCCGATGGGCGAAGATCAGCTGCAGCAACAGGTCGAACGGTCCCTCGAAGTTCGTCAGCCGGACCTGGAAGCCGTTGGCTGCGTGCGGCTCGGAATCTGATGTCGCCGGCCCTGCGGCTCCGGCGTTCACACGCCGAATCGGTCGATGACCTCGCGGGCCAACGAGCGGTAAGACTGGGCGCCAGGGGATTTCGGCGCCCATGTGGTGATGGGTTCGCCGGCGACGGTGGTCTCCGGGAAGCGGACGGTGCGGGTGATGACGGTGTCGAACACCAGATCGCCGAACCGCTCGAGCACGCGGGCCATCACTTCGCGGGAGTTCACCGTGCGGGTGTCGAACCTGGTGATCAGGATCCCGCTGATACTCAGTCGAGGGTTCAGCCGATCGTGCACCTTCTCGACGGTGTCGGTGAGCAGTGCCAGGCCCCGCAGCGAGAAGTACTCACATTCGGTGGGGATGATCACGCCGTCCGCACACGCCAGCCCGTTGACGGTGAGCAACCCCAGCGACGGCTGGCAGTCGATCAGCACGTAGTCGTAGCGGTCCAGCACCGGGTACAGCGCACGGGCCAGGGACTGCTCGCGGCCCACCTCGTTGACCAGCTGGATCTCGGCCGCCGACAGGTCGATGTTGCTGGGCACCAGATCCAGCCCGCTGATGCGGGTGTGGATCAGCACGTCGTCGATGGACACCCGCGGCTCCACCAGGAGGTTGTGCACCGTTTGCGCGAGTTCGTAGTGCGGCACACCCAGCCCCGCCGACAGCGCACCCTGCGGGTCCAGATCAACCAGCAGAACCCGGCGGCCGTACTCGGCCAGCGCGGCGCCCAGATTGATGGTCGACGTGGTCTTACCGACGCCGCCCTTCTGATTGCACATCGCGATGACTTTGGCCGGGCCGTGGGAAGTGCGCGGCTTCGGCTCGGGAATGTCTCGCGGCGGACGGCCGGTGAGGCCGACCGCGGCGCCGTCGTCCGCGACGTCGGTCACGCCGCGTCGCCCGTGGTCGTCGAATACGTCGGCATTCGGGAGGTGGCGGACATCCGGGAAAGTCTAACGGGTGCTCGGGCCTGCGCCGGGAGACCCGCAGGCAACGCGGCCCGCCAGTCGGTCACGTCGAGAGCCTACGGTGGGGACCATGAACTTGAAGCAGCGTGTGCCGCTGTTGCGCTGGTCGTTCCTCCGCATGGCGCTCGCCAGCCGCAATATCACCACGACGGGCCAGATCGGCGACGGACGCGAGGCCGCGGCCGTGGAGTACGTGCTGAGCCGTGCGCGCCGCGGCGACATCGACGACGTCCTGGCCACCATCGACAAGTTCGCCTACGAGGAGTCGTTCCTGATCAATGTCGGCGACGAAAAGGGCCTGCTGCTCGACGCCGCCGTGCAGCGCGCCGACCCGAAACTCGCGCTGGAACTGGGCACCTACTGCGGCTACGGCGCGCTGCGCATCGCCGGGGCGGCGCCGCACGCCAAGGTGTACTCGGTGGAGCTGGCCGCGGCCAACGCCGACAACGCCGGGCAGATCTGGGCCCATGCCGGAGTCGGTGACCGAGTCACCTGTGTGGTCGGCACCATCGGCGATGGTGGGCGCACTCTGGACGCGCTGGCGGCCGAGCACGGGTTCACCGCGGGAGCCCTCGACTTTCTGTTCCTCGACCACGACAAGACCGCCTACCTGGCAGATATGCAGAGCATCACCGATCGCGGCTGGCTGCACCCCGGTTCGATCGTGGTCGCCGACAACATGAAGGTGCCCGGCTCCCCGAAGTATCTCGCGTACATGCGCCAGCAGCAGGGCAAGCTGTGGAACACCATCGAGCACAAGACGCACGGTGAGTACGGGACCGTGATTCCGGATGTCGTGCTGGAGTCGGAGTACCTCGGTCAGCCGGGCTAGCGGGACGCCGCTTCGATCAGCGGGCCCGCGGGTGGGCGCCGGCCCACACCTCGCGCAGCGCGTGCACGGTGACCAGCGTGTAGATCTGGGTGGTGGTCACCGACGCGTGGCCCAGTAGTTCCTGCACCACGCGGACGTCGGCCCCGCCGTCGAGCAGATGCGTGGCGAACGAATGCCGCAGGGTGTGCGGTGAGACCGCCGAGCTGACGCCGGCCCGCTCGGCGGCGTCCTGCAGCACCTGCCACGCGCTTTGCCGCGACAACCGCCCGCCGCGGGCGTTGAGGAAGATCGCCGGGGTGCCGCGGCCGCGCCGGGCCAGTTCGGGACGGCCCCGCACCAGGTAGGCGTCGAGCGCATTGACAGCGGGACGACCAACGGGCACCAGCCGTTGCTTGCCGCCCTTACCGCGCAGCAGCGCCGACCGGGCGTGGGCGTCGATATCGTCGATGTCGAGGCCGACGGCCTCCGAGATCCGGGCTCCGGTGGAGTAGAGCAGCTCCAGCAGTGCGCGGTTGCGCAGCGTCAGCGGCCCATCCGACGGGCTGTCGCCGCCCGCTCCCTCCAGCAGCGCCAGCACTTCGTCGATGGTCAGGCTCTTCGGCAGCCGGCGCCCGGGCGTCGGGGGTTTGACGGCACGCGCCACGTCCACCGTCGTCACGCCCTCCGCGGCGGCGAACCGGTGCAGGCCGCGGACCGCGATCAGCGTGCGGGCCGCCGACACCGCGGACAACGCCACCGCTCCGGTCTCGGCGTCGCCGCGGCGCAGCGCAACAAGGAACTCACTGACATCGGTCTCGGTGACCTTGGCCAGGTCGTCGACGCCCCGCAGGGTGAGGTGGTCCTGGTAGCGGCGCAGATCCCGGCGGTACGCGCTCAGGGTGTTGGCCGCCACGCCGCGCTCGATCGTCAGATGATCGAGATAGCCCTGCAGCTGCCCGTCCAGGGCCGACCGGAACGTGGTCACTGCCGACCCTGCCGTGCGGCGAGCGCTCGGGGTCGATCAGCCCACGGCGCGTCGACCGGTCGGGTCGGCTTACCGTCGACCGTCGCCGCATAGGCCGCCAGGATGCCGGCGGATGCGACCGCATTGACAATTTCGCCGGACAGCACCATCTGCGCTGCGTCGGCGATGTCGAACCAGTGCACCGTCAGGTCGGCCTCTTCGTTGTGCCCATCGGGGCGGCCGATGTCGCTCAGGCCGGTGGCCAGGTATATCCGGACCGACTCGTCGGTGAAGCCCGGGGACGCCGCAGCGTCGACGAGTACCCGCCAGTGCGTGGCGGCCAGGCCCGTTTCTTCCTCGAGTTCGCGCGCTGCGGTGATCGACGGATCCTCACCCGGGGCATCCAGCAGTCCCGCCGGCAGTTCCCATAGCCTGCGGCCCAGCGGATGGCGATACTGGTGGACCATCACTACCCTGCGGTCGTCATCGATTGCGGCAACAGCGACGGCGCCGAAATGCTCGACGACCTCGCGGGTGGCGCTGTGGCCACCGGGCATCAGTACCTGATCGACACGCAGCGCCAAAATTCTTCCGCGGTAAACGGTTTCGCTGGCGACGGTCTCGAAGGAGTGCTCACCCACGAGCTGCATGTTCCTCGAAGGGCTCATGAATCAGCCGCCCGACGCTGTCCGGGTGCTCCACCCCGTTGGCTCGTTGCTCCGGGATCTCCACCGGTAGGCGTTCGGCCGCCTTGTAATCCATGGCCGCACCGACGAACGCGACGAACAGCGGGTGCGGCCGCGTCGGCCGACTCTTGAGCTCCGGATGAGCCTGCGTACCGACGATGAAGGGGTGGACCTCGGCCGGGTATTCGACGAACTCCACCAGATTCCCGTCGGGCGAAGTTCCGGAGAACCGCAAGCCGCTCTCGGCGATGCGGTCGCGGTAGTCGTTGTTGACCTCATAGCGATGCCGATGCCGCTCGGATACCTCCGTCGCCTGATATGCCTGTGCGACAATCGATTCCGGATCAAGTACCGCGGGGTAGGCGCCCAGTCGCATGGTGCCGCCGAGGTCGGCCTCGCCGGCGACGATGTTCTTCTGGTCAGCCATCGTGGAGATGACGGGGTCAGGGGTATTGGGGTCGAACTCCGCGGAGTTGGCCTCGCTGAGCCCGACCGAGCGCGCCGCCTCGATCACGATGCACTGCAGGCCCAAACACAGCCCCAGCACGGGCACTCCCCTGGTCCGCGCGTACCGGATGGCGCCGATCTTGCCCTCGATTCCGCGGATACCGAAACCGCCGGGGATCAGCACACCGTGCACGTCGCCGAGGACCGCCGCGGCTCCACCTGCGGTCTCACAGTCGTCGGAGGCCACCCACCGCATCTCGACCTTGGCGCGATGCTTGAACCCACCGGCCCGCAGCGCCTCGGCAACGGACAGGTAGGCGTCCGAGAGATCAACGTACTTGCCGACCAGGGCGATTCGAACCGTCTCCTGCGGTTCGTGGACGCGCCGCAGCAGATCGTCCCATTCGGTCCAGTCGACGTCGCGGAACGGAAGGTTGAGTCGGCGCACCACGTATGCGTCGAGTTCCTCGCGGTGCAGCACCTTGGGAATGTCGTAGATCGACGGCGCGTCCGGCGTGGAGATCACACCGTCGATGTCGACATCGCACATCAGGGCGATCTTGTTCTTCAGCGGATCGGGCACATCGCGGTCACACCGCAGGATCAGCGCATCCGGGGCGATACCCATGCTGCGCAGGGCGGCGACCGAATGTTGTGTCGGCTTGGTCTTCAGTTCACCCGAGGGTGCCAGATAGGGCACCAGCGATACGTGCAGGAAGAAGACGTTGTCGCGACCGACGTCGTGGCGGACCTGGCGCGCCGCCTCCAGGAAGGGCTGCGACTCGATGTCGCCGACGGTGCCGCCGATCTCGGTGATGACCACATCCGGGCGGTTACCCTCGGCGTCCGGTTGGGCCATCACCAGGATGCGACGCTTGATCTCGTCGGTGATGTGCGGGATGACCTGGACAGTGTCACCGAGGTACTCGCCGCGGCGTTCCTTGGCGATCACCGACGAATACACCTGGCCGGTGGTCACATTCGCCGAACCTGCCAGGTCGCGGTCCAGGAAGCGCTCGTAGTGACCCACATCGAGATCGGCCTCGGCCCCGTCGTCGGTGACGAAGAC
>CAZDYH010000129.1:0-9236 GCA_964509355.1 uncultured Mycobacterium sp. | reverse complement strand
GTTGGGCTTGCAGGGGCAATAACTGCCCCGCGCCGGTGGTTCATACTGAACGCAGCGCTCTACTTGGCGCTTTACCGGCGTCCCTGCGGGGACAAACGAGGTGGAAGAGATGACGAGGCTGGACACCGTCGAACGGGCGGTCGCCGACATCGCGGCGGGCAAGCCGGTCGTCGTCATCGACGATGAAGACCGGGAGAACGAGGGTGACCTGATCTTCGCCGCCGAGATGGCGACGCCGGAGCTGGTGGCCTTCATGGTCCGCTACACGTCCGGATACCTGTGCGTGCCGCTGGCCGGAGCGGTCTGCGACCGGCTGGGCCTGCTGCCGATGTACGCGGTCAACCAGGACAAGCACGGCACCGCCTACACCGTCACGGTGGACGCGAAACACGGCATCGGTACCGGGATTTCGGCCGCCGACCGCGCCACCACGATGCGCCTGCTGGCCGACCCGACCAGCGTCGCCGACGAGTTCACCCGTCCCGGTCACGTTGTTCCGCTGCGGGCCAAGGATGGTGGCGTGCTGCGCCGGCCCGGCCACACCGAGGCCGCCGTGGACCTGGCCCGCCTTGCGGGCCTGCAGCCCGCCGGCGCGATCTGCGAGATCGTCAGCCAGAAGGACGAGGGCGCGATGGCCCAGACCGACGAGCTGCGGGTCTTCGCCGACGAGCATGACCTGGCGCTGATCTCGATCGCCGACCTCATCGAGTGGCGGCGCAAGCACGAGAAGCACATCGAGCGCATCGCCGAGGCGCGGATCCCGACCCGGCACGGGGAGTTCCGGGCGGTCGGCTACACCAGCATCTACGAGGACGTCGAACACGTGGCGCTGGTGCGCGGCGATATCGCCGGGCCGGATGGCGACGGACACGACGTGCTGGTGCGCGTGCACTCGGAGTGCCTGACCGGTGACGTGTTCGGGTCCCGCCGCTGCGACTGCGGGCCACAGCTGGATGCCGCGATGGCCATGGTGGCGCGGGAGGACCGCGGTGTGGTGCTCTACATGCGCGGTCACGAAGGCCGCGGTATCGGCCTGATGCACAAGCTGCAGGCCTACCAGCTGCAGGATGCCGGCGACGACACCGTGGACGCCAACCTGCGGCTCGGGCTGCCCGCCGATGCGCGCGACTACGGCACCGGGGCCCAGATCCTGGTCGACCTCGGGGTCAGGTCGATGCGGCTGCTCACCAACAACCCCGCAAAGCGCGTCGGACTGGACGGCTACGGCCTGCACATCATCGAGCGGGTGCCGCTGCCGGTACGTGCCAACGCCGAGAACATCCGGTACCTGATGACCAAGCGGGACCGAATGGGCCACGACCTGACCGGCCTGGACGATTTCGACGAGGCCTCTCATCTGCCGGGTGATTTCGGCGGTGCGCTGTGAACGGCGGAGCCGTTACCGGACCAGCACTGTGAGCGGTGGCGCCGGTGTGCCGGACCTGCCGGCACTGGACGCGTCCGGGTTGACGCTGGCGATCGTGGCCAGCACCTGGCACCCCGAGATCTGCGATGCGCTGCTCGACGGCGCCCGCAAGGTGGCCGCCGGCGCGGGGATCGACAACCCGACAGTGGTGCGTGTCCTCGGCGCCATCGAGATCCCGGTGGTCGCCCAGGAGCTGGCCCGCACTCACGACGCCGTGGTAGCGCTGGGTGTTGTGATCCGTGGTGAGACACCGCATTTCGACTATGTCTGCGATGCCGTCACGCAGGGCCTGACGCGGGTCTCGCTGGACGCCGCCACGCCCGTCGCCAACGGTGTGCTGACCACCAACACCGAGCAGCAGGCGCTGGACCGCGCCGGGTTGCCGACGTCGGCCGAAGACAAAGGGGCCCAGGCCGCCGCCGCAGCCCTGAGTACCGCGCTGACCCTGCGTGACCTGCGCAAGCCCACATGACCGATACCGCCGGACGGGAGTCGGGCGAATGGGACGTCCAGCTGCGCCCGCACCTGACGCCGTATTTCGCGTACGGCGCGGCGTTCCTGATCGCCGCGGCACACATCGCCGTCGGGTTCCTGCTCAAGATCAAGTCGAGCGGCGTGATCTTCCAGACCGCTGACCAGGTGGCCATCGCGGTGCTCGGCATCGTGATCGCCGGCATGGTGCTGTTGCTCGCCCGGCCGCGGCTGCGGGTCGGCGCACCGGGCTTCGCGGTGCGGAACCTGCTGGGCTATCGGCTGGTCCCGTGGGCAGACGTGGTCGGTGTGTCCTTTCCCGCCGGCGCGCGGTGGGCGCGTATCGACCTGCCGGATGACGAGTACATCCCGGTGATGGCGATCCAGGCCGTCGACAAGGGCCGCGCGGTGGCGGCGATGGACACGGTGCGCACTTTGATGGCCCGGTACCGGCCGGACATCAACCAACACTGAGCGACATGAACACCTCGGCGCCAGGTTCGCCGCCGGCGGCCGCGGTGAACCCGAAGCTGTCGTAGACGCCGCGGGCCACGGCGTTATCCCTCGCCACCCGCAACGTCACGGTGCGCGCCCGGTGCCGGCGGGCCCAGTCGAGCGCCGCCGCGACCAGCTTCCGCGCCAGTCCGTGCCCGCGTGCCGCCGGGTCCAGCCACAGCGAGTACAGGTAGACGGTGTCGTCGCTCTCCCGCTGCGCGGCGATCAGCCCGACCGGACGCTCGTCCAGCAAGGCCGCGAACTGGGCGTGCTCGCGGAGCCGTTGGCGCCACTGCGCCGCCGTGAATCCGGCCTCCTGCCGGTACTGCTTGTCATCCGCGCCGAACGCGTCGGTGAGCGCGCGCAGCCGCACAGTTGCGAACAGCTCCCACTCGGACTCGGTGAGGCGGGTGATCCGCGGCCCCTCCGCAGAGTTGCGCACATCTGCGACGGTAGCCGACCCGCCGCCGGCCGGTACTAACCTGGTCTGGTGCCAGACCCCGCGACGTACCGGCCGGCGCCCGGGTCGATTCCCGTTGAGCCGGGCGTCTACCGATTCCGGGATCAGCACGGACGCGTCATCTACGTCGGCAAGGCCAAGAGCCTGCGCAGTCGGCTGACGTCCTACTTCGCTGATATCGCGGGCCTGCATCCACGGACCCGGCAGATGGTGACCACCGCCGCCAAGGTCGAGTGGACGGTGGTCAACACCGAGGTCGAGGCGCTGCAGCTGGAGTACAACTGGATCAAGGAGTTCGATCCGCGGTTCAACGTCCGGTACCGCGACGACAAGTCCTACCCTGTGCTTGCGGTCACCCTCAACGAGGAGTTTCCGCGGTTGTTCGTCTACCGCGGCCCACGGCGCAAGGGTGTGCGTTACTTCGGGCCGTACTCCCATGCCTGGGCGATCCGGGAGACCCTGGACCTGCTCACCCGCGTGTTTCCGGCACGCACCTGCTCGGCGGGGGTTTTCAAGCGGCACAAGCAGATCGACCGACCGTGTCTGCTCGGCTACATCGACAAGTGCTCGGCACCGTGTGTGGGCAGGGTCACCGCCGAGCAGCATCGGCGGATCGTGCTGAACTTCTGCGACTTCCTGTCGGGCAAGACCGACCGCTTCGCCCGCGATATGGAACAGCAGATGAACTCCGCCGCCGAGGGCCTCGACTTCGAACGGGCGGCGCGGCTGCGCGACGATATCTCGGCGCTGAAACGGGCGCTGGAAAAGCAGGCCGTCGTGCTCGGCGACGGTACCGATGCCGATGTGGTGGCTTTCGCGGATGACGAACTCGAGGCAGCGGTCCAGGTGTTCCACGTCCGTGGCGGCCGGGTCCGCGGTCAGCGTGGCTGGATCGTCGAAAAGTCCGGTGACCCTGGCGATTCCGGGGAGGCGCAGCTGGTTGAGCAATTCCTCACCCAGTTCTACGGGGAGCAGGCCGAACTGGACGGCGCGGCCGACGAATCCACCAACCCGGTGCCCCGCGAGGTGCTGGTTCCGGGTCTGCCGCCCAACTCCGACGAGCTGTCCAGCTGGTTGTCCGGGTTGCGCGGTTCACGGGTCGTGTTACGGGTGCCGCGCCGCGGCGACAAGCGGGCGCTGGCCGAGACGGTGCACCGCAACGCCCAGGAGGCACTCCAGCAGCACAAGCTGAAACGCGCCGGCGACTTCAATGCGAGATCGGCTGCGCTGCAGAGCATTCAGGACGCGCTGGGCTTGGCGGTTGCGCCGTTGCGCATCGAATGCGTCGATATCAGCCATGTGCAGGGCACTGATGTGGTGGCGTCGTTGGTGGTGTTCGAGGACGGTCTGCCGCGTAAGTCGGACTACCGCCACTACGCCATCCGCGAAGCCGCCGGCGGCGGCCGCTCCGATGACGTGGCTTCTATCGCGGAGGTGACGCAGCGGCGGTTCCTGCGGCACCTGAGCGACACATCGCAGCCGGATGAGCTTGCCCCGCAACCCAATGTCGCCGGCGTTGCGGCTCCGGAAGGCAGATCGCGCCGATTCGCCTACCCGCCGAACCTGTTCGTCGTCGACGGCGGCGCCCCTCAGGTCAATGCCGCCGCCGCCGTGCTCGACGAGCTCGGAGTCACCGATGTCGCGGTAATCGGCCTGGCCAAGCGACTGGAAGAGGTGTGGGTGCCGTCCGAGCCCGACCCGGTCATCATGCCGCGCAACAGCGAGGGGCTTTATCTGCTGCAGCGGGTGCGCGACGAGGCGCACCGGTTCGCCATTGCCTACCACCGCAGCAAGCGGTCGAAGCGGATGACGGCGTCGGCGCTGGATTCGGTGCCGGGGCTGGGGGAGAGCCGGCGGGCGGCGCTGGTCAGTCATTTCGGCTCGTTGGCCAACCTGAAGCAAGCCACCGTCGAGGAGATCACCGCCGTGCCCGGTATCGGCGTTGCCACCGCGGCGGCGGTGCGGGCAGCGTTGGCAGCGGGCCCGGGTTCAGCGGGTTTGGCTGCCGGGACGACGCCGGTAAGCGATGATCGAACAGCTGAGCAGGCATCGGGATGACAGGCCAGGGTTTGGGCGGGCCGGGCGGGAAGGCCGTGCACGAGGAACTAGCGGACAGCCAGGACATCGACGTCGTGCTGGTGACGGGTCTGTCCGGTGCGGGCCGCGGGACCGCGGCCAAGGTGCTCGAAGACCTCGGCTGGTATGTCGCTGACAACCTGCCACCCGAGTTGATCGCGCGGATGGTGGACCTCGGTCTGGCCGCGGGCTCGCGGATCACCCAGTTGGCGGTGGTGATGGACGTCCGGTCCAAGGGTTTCACCGGCGACCTCGACTGGGTGCGGAATGACCTGGCGACCCGCAACATCACGCCGAGGGTGGTGTTCATGGACGCGTCCGACGACATCCTGGTGCGCCGCTACGAACAGAATCGCCGCAGCCACCCCCTGCAGGGTGATCAGACGCTGGCCGAAGGCATTGCCGCCGAACGCGCCATACTGGCACCGGTGCGCGCCGCGGCCGATCTGGTCATCGACACGTCGATGCTGTCGGTGCGGGCACTGCGCGAGAGCATCGAGCGCGCGTTCGGCGCTGAGACCGTCGCGCACACCAGCGTCACCGTGGAGTCCTTCGGATTCAAGTACGGCCTGCCGATGGACGCGGACATGGTGATGGATGTGCGGTTCCTGCCCAATCCGCATTGGGTCGACGAGCTGCGCCGGCACACCGGCCAACATCCGGCCGTTCGCGACTACGTGCTGGGCCAGCCGGGTGCGACGCAGTTCCTCGAGACCTACCATCAGCTGCTGACCGTTGTCGTCGAGGGCTATCGCCGGGAAGGGAAGCGCTACATGACCGTTGCGATCGGCTGCACCGGCGGCAAGCATCGCAGCGTCGCCATGGCGGAGGCGCTGGCCGGACTGCTGGAGGCGAACGATCAGCTGTCGGTGCGGGTCTTGCACCGGGATCTGGGCCGCGAATGAACCAGCGCATTGTCGCTCTCGGCGGCGGGCACGGTCTGTATGCGACTCTGTCGGCGGCGCGGCGGCTCACCCCGCACGTCACCGCCGTGGTGACGGTCGCCGACGATGGCGGCTCCTCGGGTCGGCTGCGCAGCGAGCTCGACGTGGTACCGCCGGGTGACCTGCGAATGGCGTTGGCGGCGTTGGCATCCGATAGTCCGCACGGTCGGCTGTGGGCGACGATCATCCAGCATCGGTTCGGCGGTAACGGTGCGCTGGCCGGCCATCCGATCGGGAACCTGATACTGGCCGGGCTCAACGAGGTGCTGGCCGATCCGGTGGCCGCTCTCGACGAACTGGGCCGGATTCTCGGCGTCAAGGGCAGGGTGCTGCCGATGTGCCCGATCGCGTTGCAGATCGAGGCCGACGTCGCCGGGCTGGACACCGATCCGCGGATGAGCAGGGTCATCCGCGGCCAGGTGGCGATCGCGACGACGCCGGGCAAGGTGCGCCGGGTGCGTCTGCAGCCCGGCAACCCGCCGGCCACCCGGCAGGCTGTCGACGCGATCATGGCCGCCGATCTGGTTGTGCTCGGGCCGGGATCCTGGTTCACCAGCGTGATCCCGCACGTCTTGGTGCCGGGACTGGCCGCGGCACTGCAGGCGACATCCGCGCGGCGGGCACTGGTGCTCAACCTGGCCGCCGAACCGGGCGAGACGGCGGGGTTCTCCGCCGAGCGGCATCTGCACGTGCTTGCCCAGCATGCGCCAGGTCTTACGGTGCACGACATCGTCGTCGACGCGGAGCGAGTGCCCGGCGATCGGGAGCGCGAGCAGCTTTGTCGCACCGCGGCACTGCTCGATGCCCACGTCCAGTTTGCTGACGTATCCAGACCTGGTACACCTTTACATGACCCGGCGAAGCTGGCCACGGCGTTGGAGGGGGTGCGGGTGCGGGGCGCTGTACCCGTGACACCCACCTTCCCGACGTCCGCCCCGACGCCGGCCGAGAACGGACCGAGAGGTGACGACCCGTGGCGATGACGGCCGAGGTCAAGGACGAACTGAGCAGGCTGGTGGTGAACTCGGTCAGTGCTCGACGCGCCGAAGTCGCTGCACTGCTGCGGTTCGCCGGCGGGCTGCACATCGTCGCGGGTCGAGTGGTCGTCGAAGCCGAAGTCGATCTGGGGATCATCGCGCGTCGCCTGCGCAAGGACATTTTCGACCTCTACGGATACAGCGCCGTGGTGCATGTGCTGTCGGCAAGCGGCATCCGCAAGAGCACGCGGTACGTGGTGCGGGTGGCCAAGGACGGTGAGGCGCTGGCCCGCCAGACCGGACTGCTCGATCTGCGCGGTCGCCCGGTCCGGGGCCTGCCGGCCCAGGTCGTCGGCGGCAGCCTCACCGACGCCGAGGCCGCCTGGCGGGGCGCGTTTCTGGCGCACGGGTCGCTGACGGAGCCTGGCCGCTCGTCGGCACTGGAGGTCAGCTGCCCCGGTCCCGAGGCGGCGTTGGCGCTGGTCGGCGCCGCGCGGCGGCTCGGGGTCAGCGCGAAGGCGCGCGAAGTGCGGGGAGCCGACCGGGTCGTGGTGCGCGACGGTGAGGCCATCGGTGCGTTGCTGACCCGGATGGGTGCGCAGGACACCCGGCTCACCTGGGAGGAGCGGCGGATGCGCCGCGAGGTGCGGGCGACCGCCAATCGGCTGGCGAACTTCGACGACGCGAACCTGCGGCGCTCGGCGCGGGCCGCGGTGGCGGCGGCCGCCCGGGTGGAGCGCGCCCTGGACATCCTCGGCGACACGGTGCCCGATCATCTCGCCGCGGCCGGCAAGCTGCGGGTGGAGCACCGCCAGGCATCGCTGGAAGAGCTGGGCCGGCTGGCCGACCCGGTGATGACGAAAGACGCTGTCGCGGGACGCATCCGGCGACTGTTATCGATGGCCGACCGCAAGGCCAAACAGGACGGCATCCCGGATACCGAATCGGCCGTCACAGCCGATCTTCTCGAGGACGCGTAACGTTCGGCCCGCAATCGAACCCGCGCAGTCCGCGCACCGTGTCCCTATCATCAAACCGTTGACCGATTCACTCACGCCGGCACTGGGCCGTGCCTCGTCCCGGCTCGCGCCACCGCCGACGCCGGTGATCAGCGTGCTGATCCACGCCGGGGTGCTCGTCATCTGGGTGGCCCTGTTCCTGCTCGCATTCGGCCAGGGCGGGGTCTTCGCGTGGTCGGTCGGGCTGGCCTACCTGGCCTACGACGCGGTGTTACAGGTGTTCACCGGCTGGCAGATACGACGAATCACGAGTAACGACAACGCGATCGACGCTGTCACGCCGCAGCGGCTCGCGGTCATCGTGGCGGCACACAACGAGGCGACGGCACTGCCGGCAACGCTGGCCGCCCTGCTCGCCCAGGATGATCCGCCCGACGAGATCATCATCGCCGATGACGGCTCCACCGATGCAACCCCGGAGCTGCTTGCTGCCGAATTCGGCTTTGCGGTAACACAATTCGGTGAGTCCAGCCCTGCGGTACGGGTCGGAACGACGGCGATCGTCTGGTTGCGGCTGCGCCACAGTGGCAAGGCCCACGCTCTCAATGCGGGCCTGGTTGCCACCGACTGTGACATCGTGGTCACCGTCGACGCCGACACGGTGCCGGAACCGCGGGCCATCGGTGCTGTGCGGCGGGCATTTTCCCGCGAGCCTGAACTGGCCGGCATCACCGGAATCATCACGCCGGTGTGCCCGCCGTCGGTCGTGGGACGCGCGCTGCAGTGGTTCCAGACCTACGAGTACATCCGCAACTTCCTCGGCCGCTACGCCTGGATGGGCGTCGACTGCCTGCAGCTGATATCCGGCGCCTTCGCGGGCTTCCGGCGCAGTGCCGTCGTCGAGGTCGGCGGCTTCGACGACGCCTGCCTGGTCGAGGACTACGAACTCGTCGCCCGCATGCAGCGTCACGCCGGCGAACGTGGTCTGCTGTGGCGCTTCCGCGTCCTCGGTGGCGCCCGGGCCCGCACCGAAGCGCCCGGGTCGGTCTCGGCATTCCTGCGCCAGCGTCGCCGCTGGTTCGGTGGCTTCCTGCAGACGCAGTGGTGGTACCGCGCCATGGTCGGCGACCGCCGGTTGGGCCGGCTCGGCATGCTGATGCTGCCGATCAAGGCCGTCGACACGTTGCAGCCGCTTTACGGCCTGACCGCTCTTGCGTTGCTGATCTTCTTCGCCGCGACCGCACGGCTGGCGGTCCTGGGCCCGGTCGTGCTCGTCATCGTCGGCAAGCTCGTCATCGATGTGGCGTTCCGCCTCTGGTCGGTGCACCGGTACCGGCGCTGGGTCGGCGACCCGCATCGGGCCAACCTGGCTGCGGCCGCGGCGGCGACCGTGATCGAGCCGATCACCTTCACGCTGCTGCTGCAGGC
>CAZDYH010000128.1:5973-9299 GCA_964509355.1 uncultured Mycobacterium sp. | reverse complement strand
GTGCCCGCTACCGTATTCGACCTCGGGGTGAACAAGGCGACGGTGGCGGCCAGGCGGATAGCCGAACTCGACCCGTACCTACCTGTAGAGGTACTGACATCAGGATTGACACCGGACTCCATCGACGCGTTCCTCGAGGGACTGGACATCGTGGTCGAGGAATGTGACTCGCTCGATATCAAGGCACTCGTCCGAGTGGCCGCGCGCGCCCGAGGGCTCCCGGTGCTGATGGCGACCAGCGACCGCGGCCTGTTGGACGTAGAGCGCTTTGACCTGGAGCCTGCGCGGCCAATCCTGCACGGCCTGCTCGGCGACGTGGAGATCGACCAGCTCTCCGGCTTGACCAGCCGAGACAAGATCCCGCACGTGCTGCGCATCCTCGACGCCGCGGGGTCGTCTCCGCGGGGGGCGGCGTCGCTGATCGAGGTCGGACGAACCCTGTCGACCTGGCCGCAGTTGGCCGGCGACGTCGCGCTCGGTGCGACCGCGGTCGCCGAAGCCGTCCGGAGGATCGGTCTGCGCGAGAAACTCCCGTCGGGCCGGGTCCGCATCGACATCGCCGCCGCACTCGACCACCTTGATGAGCCCGCGACGGCCAGCGATGACCGTCGATGCCCCGGGGAATGCACAGACCCGGTCGAGCCGGCGGCCCCCACCGACATCATCGACGTCGTGGCCGCGGCCGCGATCCGTGCGCCGTCGGGGGGTAACGCACAACCCTGGCACGTCGAGACGGCAGAAGATGCGGTCACGCTGCGGCTCGCGCCGGAGCACACGTCGACCATGGACGTCGGCTTTCGTGGTAGCGCCGTCGCGATCGGCGCGGCCGTGTTCAACGCGCGGGTGGCCGCCGCTGCGCACGGGGTGCTGGGGCCGGTGGACTTCGGCGAGCATGACGGCCGGTCGCCGCTGCACGCGGTCGTGCGGCTCGGCCACGGCGACGATCCTGACCTCGCCCGGCTGTACCGACCGATGCTCGGCAGAGAAACGAACCGACACCGCGGGACGACTCGTCCCATCGCCGCCGAGACCGTCGAATTGCTGGAGTCCGCCGCTCGCCGCGAGGGTGCGCGGCTGCGACTCCTGACCGCAGGAGACGAGATCGAGAAAGCGGCGACGATTCTCGCCGCTGTCGACCGGATCCGCTACCTGACCCCCCGGCTGCACACGGAGATGATGTCGGAACTTCGCTGGCCCGGCCAGGGATCTGCGGACTCGGGTATCGACGTGCGCAGCCTCGGACTCGACTCCGGCGAACTGCTCACCCTCGACATCATCCGGCGCCCGGAGGTGATGGCCCGCCTCGCCGAGTGGAATGCGGGCGCGGCTCTCGGCGACGACGTCCGCGCCCGCGTCTGCGCGAGCTCCGCTCTGGCCGTGGTGTCTGCGCACGGCCACACGCTGACCGACTACGCACGTGGCGGATCGGCAGTCGAGGCGGCATGGATCGTCGCACAGCAGCAGGGGTTGGCCGTTCAACCGGTTTCACCGGTGTTCCTGTATGCCCACAACGACGACGAACTGCTTGAACTGTCAACGGCCTTCGCCCCGTCGCTGCACCGGCTGCAATACGATTTCCGTGAACTGACCGGCACCGGACCCGACGAGTCCCAGGTGCTGGTGCTCAGGTTCTCCTACGCTCGGCGGACATCGGCACGCAGCCGTCGCCGCAGCCTTGACAACGTCCATTCAGCATCGGGCTGACGACAGATATCGGAGGAAAACGTGCCACGCAGCCTGGAACTGGTCGTGACCGCCGTCGCCACCCAACTGATGGCGGCGAGTGCCGCCAACTCGACCCAAGTGAGTCAACGGATACTGGCGGACCTGGTTCACCACTTCGAGGTGGACGTCAGCTTCCTGCGCCACAACGATCACGAGATTCACGCCTCGAGGTTGGTCGCAGAATGGCCGCCGAGGCCCGACATTCCCGACCCGGATCCCCTCGGCGTCATCTACTTCGCGGACGCCGACCCGGTCTTCGCCATTTCCGAGCACGGGAAGAAACCGCACGTGTTTCGCCCGGAGCCGGCCACCGACGACTACCAACGCCTGATCGATGAGGGCCGCCACATTCCTGCCACCTCGATGGCCGCCGCGCCGCTGGTGTCAGGAGACGTCACCACCGGCGTGCTCGGTTTCGTCAAATTCGGTGACAGGGAGTGGAGCCAGGAAGAGCTCAACGCTCTCGAGGCGATCGGATCGCTGTTCGCGCAACTCCAGGCCCGGATCGTCGCCGAAGAACAGCTTCGGTACCTCGCCGAACATGATGACCTGACCGGACTGAACAATCGTCGAGCGCTCCTGGCACACCTGGACGCCAGACTCGCGGCGGGACAGCCGGGGCCGGTCTCGACTTTGTTCTTCGACCTGGACCGGCTGAAGGCGATCAACGACTACCTGGGTCATACCGCCGGCGACTGGTTCATCCGGGTGTACGCCGAACGGCTTCGTGGCGGGACGGCGGGTCCTGATCTGATCGCCCGGCTCGGTGGCGACGAGTTCGTCGTGGTTCCGGCGTCACCGATGGACGCCGATGCCGCTGAATCGCTGGCGCACCGGCTTCAAGCGCTGCTGGGGGAGCGGGTGGCCGTCGACGGTGAGATGCTCACGCGCACAGTCAGCGTCGGGGTCGCGCTGGGTGTTCCGGGCCGGGACACCACCTCCGATCTGCTGCGCAGGGCCGATCAGGCCGTGCACGCGGCCAAGAAAACCGGCGGGAACGAGATCGCGGTGTTCTCCGATGACATGTCCCTGACGAGTGAGCTCCGCAACGACATCGAGCTTCATCTCCAGGGCGTAATCGAGACCGGTGCCCTGGTGCTGCACTACCAACCCGAGGTCGACATGCGGACCGGGGAGATCCTGGCGGCCGAGGCGCTGGTCCGTTGGCAGCATCCGACGCGGGGGCTGCTGTTACCGGATTCGTTCATCGGCGTCGCCGAATCGATCAACATGGCCGGGGAGTTGGGCCGCTGGGTGATGCGCGCCGCCTGCGCTGAGTTCGGCAGTTGGCAATCACACGGCGTAGGACAGAACGCGGTGCTGCGCATCAATGTCTCGCCTGTGCAACTGGTCTCTGACGGTTTCGTCGGCGCCGTCGCGGACACTATCGACGAGTTCGGCCTCGATGCCGGCTCGGTGTGTCTGGAGATCACCGAGAGCATGGTGGTTCAGGACATCGAGACCACCCGGGTCACGCTCGCGGGATTGAAGGAGGTAGGCGTCGGGATCGCCATCGACGACTTCGGCACCGGTTACAGCGTGCTGTCACACCTGAAGTCCCTCCCGGTCGACACGCTCAAGATCGACCGGGGATTCGTGCG
>CAZDYH010000128.1:0-5873 GCA_964509355.1 uncultured Mycobacterium sp. | reverse complement strand
CGTTCCCGCCGGTGCCCAGCACCACACCGCGTCGGCCCCGGATCGCGCATGGTCCCGCGGGGGTGGCGAGCACCGCGCCCACCACTTGGCCGTCTTCGAACACGAGGCGCTGCAGCGGGCTCGCGGCGTGCACCTCGATACCTCGCTCCTTGGCCTGGGCGGACATCCAGTCAGCAAGCGCCGGTCCGGGGAGTTCGGGATCCGGCTCGAAGGAACCGATGATCGCGGCTTCTATCGTCCCGCCGGCCCGGGAGCGCATCGGACTCATGTTCCGGTCGGACACCGCGCTGTAGAGCACCCCGTAGGGCGAGGCGAGGCACTGGGCGGCCCAACCCCGAAGCCGAGCGCCGAAGAAGGTCTCGACCGTTCCGCGGCCCAGCTCGACCGGCGATGCTTCAGCCAAGACCCGGGTGGGCGCCTCGACATCCGAGGCCGGGCGGTCCAGCGGGCCGAGGTCCTGGGTCAGGCTGTCGAGGTACTCAATGGTGTCGCCGTCCAGCACGAGAGTGCTCAACCTGCGGGGCAGCCTGTCAGCATTCGCGTCCTCCGCGCCGCTGGACGCGGCGACGAAGACCTCGAGGCCGGCGTCCACGGCCGCGATAGCGCTGGCTAACGTTCCGGCCCCCGAGCCGATGCAGACGACATCGACCACCTTGTCCCAGTGCACCAGCTCCGGCGCCACCTTGACGTCCTGGTACATGATCGCCGCCTCCTTCACGGGCGGCTTACCCAGATAAATGTGTGGGCCGCCGCTTCGTCGAGCCAGTCGTGAGAAGTCGTTAGAGATGGTTGTTGTGCCCAGCACGCGGCCGACGGACATCATCCGGGGGACCGTCTGGGACTTGAAGAACGTCGCATGCTGCCCACTTATAGCCCGGACGTAGTCCGGCTTTGACTGCGTCTGAGGCAACCAACCAAGAGTCTGCACAGAACGACCTTACATACTTTTGGGATGGTTTGTCACATTGGTGATGACTTAGAGTATGCGTAGCCGGGTTGCGCCGACCCGGCGCCCCCGGGTGGCAGAATCGGACGGTAAATGTTGTGCCTGAGTCGTACCCATATTCCGGGGTCCCGCGGTGACCGACCAGAGTGACAGCCGACCGGACTCAACGCGGCAACAGATCCTGCGAGCCGCCGCACACCAGTTCGCGCATAGTTCGTACAGCCTGGTGAGCCTGGACGACATCCTCGCCGAGGCCGAGGTCACCAAGGGTGCGATGTACTTTCATTTCCGGTCGAAGCATGCGTTGGCGATCGCCATCATCGAGCAACAGACCCGCATGGCGCGAGACGTGGTCAACGAATTGCTCGCCCGCAGGCTCTCGGGTCTGGAAACACTCGTCGACATCTTCTACGCCATTGCCGCCCAGGAAACCGGCGATGAGGTGGCCCGGGCCGGAATACACCTGCTCGAGTCGATCGGCCGGACCGAAGGGCTCCAGGCGAACCTGTTTCGCGAGTGGATCAGGGCACTCGCGGTAATCATCGAGCGTGCCAGCACCGAAGGCGATGTCATCGGAACGCGCGACCCCGAGGACGTCAGCCGGCTGGTCGTCTCGTTGTACGTGGGGATTCGCCAAACCAGCGATCTGGACGAGCCGGAGCAGTTCCTCGCCAACCTCGAGAAGGGCTGGGTCCTGGTGCTGCCGGGCTTCGTCAATCCCGACCGGATCGACTACCTGACCCAGTTCATCAAGCGGCGCACGGCACTTGCGATTAAGAATGTCCCACGTCGGGATGATTCGGCATGATTACTGACCGGGACAACACCCGACAATGGAGGTGCAGCGACGATGGTGCGCCAGGCCCGGTCCGAGGCCACCCGGCGCAAGATCCTCGATGCGGCGGTGGCCCTGTTCAGCGAGGTCGGTTACATGTCCACCGGACTGGGCGACATCATCGAACGCGCCGAGCTGACCAAGGGCGCCCTCTACTACCACTTCGACTCCAAGGAGTCGCTGGCCGCCGCCATCGTTGAGGAAAGTGGCACCACGGTCCTCGACACTTTCCGCCGCAGCTGCGAATCGTCCTCGCCGGCGCTGGAGAACATCATTCACGGCATGTTCGTCGTCGCGAATCTCATCGTCGGCGACAAGTTCGCCCGCACCGGGCGACAACTCACCCGCGCGGTGGGCGAGTTCACCGGGGCGGCCGCCCACAACTACAGCAGCTGGCTGGCCACCATGACCGCGCAGACCGGGCGGGCGAGCGCCGAGGGCGACCTGCGCGGGGACCTCGATCCGGAGGTTGCCGGCGAGACCATCGTCGCTGCGATGCTCGGCTCGGAACTGTTATCGAATGCGACATCCGGCGGCGCCGATCTCGTCCGGCGGCTCGTTCGAACCTGGGAGATCCTGCTCCCGGCGATCGCCAGCGACGAGTCGCTGCCCTATTTTCGCGAGTTCCTGGCGCGTGAGTCCATGCGAAATCTCAAGCCCACGCTGTCGATCGAGTAGTCCCCCGAAGCACTAGCGTTCGTCGACCCACAACTGCTCGGTCAGATCCTGGAAGGTGGCCAGCACAACCGGGTCGTCACCGCGCAGCAGGGCTGACTTGCTCATTCGTGCCCTGACGACCGAGCCGTCCAGGTGCGCCAACTCCACGATCAGTCCCGCATGTGCCCGGAGGACAGAAACCGGAGATCCGTCGGCCGGCATGGTGTCGAAGATCTGGTCGAACTTCAGCGACCGGACCGCTTCCGGGGTGTGGCCGAGCATCGCGGCGAAGGCACCGTTTGCGAACAGGATGGTGCCGTCCTGCCCGATGGCGAGTACCGGAACCGGAATCCGTTCGAGCACCACCAGCGCAGGTAACTGCTCCAGGGTGGCCATCGGTGATTGGCCGGCCTGCCGGCCTCGTCGGCGCTCCACATCCCGATTATCGCCCGACTCAGCCACCGGCCAACCCCAAATCAGCCAGGCCCAGTACGCTGCGGTACGGCAGCCCCTCGGCTTCGATGGCTTCGGCGGCGCCGGTGGCGCGGTCCACCACGGTTGCCACCCCAACCACCTCACCGCCGGCCTCGCGCACCGCGCGGACCGCCGTCAATGCGGAGCCGCCGGTGGTGCTGGTGTCTTCCACCACCAGGACGCGCTGCCCCGCGATATCGGCACCCTCGATAAGGCGTTGCATACCATGCGTTTTCACCGACTTGCGGACCACGAAGGCGTCGATCGGCCGGCCCGGCGCGTGCATGATGGCGGTCGCCACCGGGTCGGCGCCCAGGGTCAGGCCGCCGACGGCCGCGTACTCCCAGTCGGCGGTGAGCTCCCGCATCAGCCTGCCGATCAGCGCCGCGGCCCGATGATGCAGGGTGGCTCGGCGCAGGTCGACGTAGTAGTCGGCCTCCTTGCCCGACGACAGCGTGACGCGGCCCCGCAGCACCGACAGCCGGCGGACCAACCCGGCCAGTTCGTCGCGGTCGGCGGCCGTCAGCTCAGGTGCGGCCACGGTCACGTCCCAGACGACGCTTTGCCGGACGTCGGCCCGGTGATCAATGCGACGGCGCAGGGCATGCCGAACTTCGGGGCTAACGCTGATGGTGCGCGGCTTGGCGGCCGTTGCGGGGCTGCGGGATCGGCTCCGCGTCGGCACGCCCGGGCGGCAGCTCCCCCCGGCTGGCGGACGCCAGCGGTCGGCCGGGCGCCGCGTTGTGGCGTCCCAGTCCAGCCCGGCTGCCCTGACCGATCGCCGTCTGCAGCGGCGGCAGGACCCGCAGCAGGTCGTTGAACTGCCGCACGGTGCGCAGCCCCTCGTCCCATTGGGCGCGGGTGCTGGAGATGGGCATGCTGACCAGAGTCCAGTGCTGCTCGTTCCACATGATCTCGGCGCAGTCCGGCGCGGTGTGCGCGAAGGTGACCATGCGCCGGTCGCAGGCCCGCCGCGCCGCGTCGAGGTTCGAGGAGTAGACCATCCGCGGACCGATCGCACCGAGCAACCAGATGTCGTTCTCCCGCGGCTCCTTGATGCCCTTGAGCCGAAGGTCGACGACCACGTTGGTGCCGACCTTGCGGTGCAGCGCGATCACGGTCGCGACGTCTTCGAGATCGAAGATGAACACCGCCTCGCCGCGGATCTGGCCGAGGACGACATTGCGGGCCGACACGTCGCCGACCGTCGACATCACCCCGCGCTTCCAGCGCTCGAGGATCTCCGTCGACTCCGGCTCATAGTCGAAGCCGTGCGACCTCGCCCACGACTTGCGGCGCCGGCTGAGCCCACGCCGCCGACCGATGTCGACGTACAGCAGCACCGCCGCACCCACGAAGCAGAGCGCGGACAGCGTGAACCAGAGCGGGACCATTGGACGTAGCCTATCTGCTGCAGGCGGCAAAGAGAGAACGCCAGCAGGTCACAACCACGTTACGCAAGCGCTCATCCCAATCTGACGGTCTTCGCGCAAGCGCTCATCCCAATCTGACGGTCTTCGCGCAAGCGCTCATCCCAAAACCAGCGAGTCACCGTCCGGGCTCAGGTTGACCGGAACCGTGTCGCCGTCGTGAACGTCACCGGCCAGCAGCATCTTGGCCAGCTGGTCACCGATGGCCTGCTGCACCAGCCGCCGCAGCGGACGCGCCCCGTAGACCGGGTCGAACCCGTGCTCGGCCAGCCACTTCTTGGCAGGCAGCGAGACGTGCAGCTCCAGGCGCCGCTGAGCGAGCCGCTTCTGCAGCTGGGCCAGCTGGATGTCGACGATCCGCACCAGCTCTTCGGGTTGGAGGGCGTCGAAGATCAGCACGTCGTCGAGCCGGTTGATGAACTCCGGTTTGAACGCCGCGCGCACCGCCGCCATCACCTGCTCCTTGCTGCCGCCCGAACCGAGGTTGGACGTCAGGACCAGAATGGTGTTGCGGAAGTCGACCGTACGGCCCTGCCCGTCGGTGAGCCTGCCCTCGTCGAGCACCGCCAGCAACACGTCGAAGACGTCCGGGTGCGCCTTCTCGACCTCGTCGAACAGCACCACCGTGTACGGGCGCCGCCGCACCGCCTCAGTCAGCTGGCCGCCCTGGTCGTAGCCGATGTAGCCGGGGGGCGCACCGACCAGGCGGGCCACCGAGTGCTTCTCGCCGTACTCGCTCATGTCGATGCGGACCATCGCCCGCTCGTCGTCGAACAGGAAGTCGGCCAGCGCCTTGGCCAGCTCGGTCTTGCCGACACCGGTGGGGCCGAGGAACAGGAACGAGCCGGTCGGCCGGTTGGGATCGGCAACCCCGGCCCGGCTGCGCCGGACCGCGTCAGAAACGGCTTGTACCGCCTTTTTCTGTCCGACGATGCGCTTGCCCAGCTCGTCCTCCATGCGCAACAGCTTGGCGGTCTCGCCCTCGAGCAGCCGGCCGGCCGGGATGCCGGTCCACGCCGACACCACGTCGGCGATGTCGTCGGGCCCGACCTCTTCCTTGAGCATGACGTTCTCCTGTGCCTGCGCGGTGGGCAGCGCCGCGTCGAGCTTCTTCTCGACCTCGGGGATGCGCCCGTAGCGCAGCTCGGCGGCCTTGGCCAGGTCGCCGTCGCGCTCCGCCCGCTCGGACTCGCCGCGCAGGTGGTCCAGCTGTTCCTTGAGGTCACGCACGACGTCGATGGCGCTCTTCTCGTTCTGCCACCGGGTGGTGAGCTCGGCGAGGTGCTCCTTCTTGTCGGCCAGTTCGGCGCGCAGCTTCTCCAACCGCTCCCTGGAGGCCTCGTCCTCCTCCTTCTCCAGCGCCATCTCCTCGATCTCGAGCCGGCGCACCAGGCGCTCGACCTCGTCGATCTCCACGGGGCGCGAGTCGATCTCCATCCGCAGCCGAGACGCGGCCTCGTCGACCAGGTCGATGGCCTTATCGGGCAGGAAGCGGCTGGTGATGTAGCGGTCGGACAACGTGGCCGCCGCG
>CAZDYH010000127.1:0-9319 GCA_964509355.1 uncultured Mycobacterium sp. | reverse complement strand
CGCAGGGTAGGCGCCGAACTCGTCGAGCACGGTCAGGAACGTCTCGAACTGTCCGTCGACGGCGAAGAACGCGTCGGGCAGCGCCACCCGGCGCACCACCGAGCAGAACACGTCGCCTTCATTCCATTGCGCGCCGGCGAGTTCGGCGGCCATCGAGGCATACCCGCGCAGCACCACCTGCAGTCCGTTGACCCGTTCGCAGCTGCGGGTGTTCATCTTGTGCGGCATCGCCGACGAGCCGACCTGCCCGGGCGCGAAACCCTCGGTCACCAGCTCGTGCCCGGCCATCAGCCGGATGGTGTGCGCCAGCGACGACGGGCCCGCACCCAGCTGCACCAGCGCCGAGACCACATCGTGGTCCAACGAGCGCGGATACACCTGCCCGACGCTGGTCAGCACCGACCCGAAGCCGAGAAACGAGGCGACACGGCGCTCCAGCTCGGCCAGCCGCGCGGCGTCGCCGTCGAACAGGTCCAGCATGTCCTGGGCGGTGCCCATCGGCCCCTTGATCCCGCGCAGCGGATAGCGGTCGATCAGCTCGCGGACCCGGGTCAGCGCGATCAGGGTCTCCTGCGCGGCGGAGGCGAACCGCTTGCCCAGCGTCGTGGCCTGCGCGGCGACATTGTGGCTGCGCCCGGCCATGACGAGGTCACGATAGGTCACCGCGCGCTCGGCCAGCCGGGCCGCCACCGCCACGCCGTGGGCGTGAACGAGCTCGAGTGATCGGCGGATCTGCAGCTGTTCGACGTTCTCAGTCAGGTCGCGACTGGTCATGCCCTTGTGCACATGCTCGTGACCGGCGAGCGCATTGAACTCCTCGATGCGGGCCTTGACGTCGTGGCGCAGCACCCGCTCGCGCGCCGCGATGGACACCAGGTCGACATCATCGAGCACCCGCTCGTAGTCGGCGACCACGCCGGCGGGCACATCGACACCCAACTCCGCCTGCGCCCGCAGCACCGCCAGCCACAGCCGCCGCTCGGCGACGACCTTGGCCTCCGGCGACCAGATCGCCACCATCTCCGCACTGGCGTACCGGGCCGCCAAGACATTGGGAATCGTCACAAACACCCAGCTTACTGGGGTGCATCGCGGCGAACGGGATCGATACGGCAAGGTAGGCGGGTGTACTTCGTCGGCCTGGACCTGGCGTGGGGCGAGCGCAAGCCCACCGGAATCGCGGTTGTCGACGCCGACGGCAGGCTGGTGCACATTGCCGCCGCGCTGGACGACGAGGGCATCCGGGCCGCGCTTGCGCCATATGTCGGTGGCGATTGTCTGGTCGCCATCGACGCGCCGCTGGTGGTGACCAACCCGACCGGCCAGCGGCCGGCCGAGAGCGCACTGAACCGCGACTTCGGCAAGTTCCATGCCGGCGCGCACCCGGCGAACACCGGCAAACCAGAGTTCGCGGGCACGCCGCGGGGCGCCCGGCTGGCCGATGCCCTCGGCCTGGACATGGATCCGGGGTCGCGGGCTGGGCGGCGGGCCATCGAGGTCTACCCACATCCGGCCACCGTGGCGCTGTTCCGGCTGCCCCGGACACTGAAGTACAAAGCCAAACCGGGCCGTGGCCTCGACCAGCTGAGGTCGGAGCTGCTCCGGCTGATGGAGTTGATCGAGGGTCTCGCACAGGCCACGCCACCACTGCGGGTCGCCGACCACGACGCCTGGACAGCGCTCCGGCAGGCGGTGCAGAGCGCACAACGCAAGAGCGAGCTGCGCCGCGCCGAGGATCGGGTCGACGCGGTCGTGTGCGCCTACGTTGCGCTGTACTACACGCGCCGGCCGGCTGATGTCACGACGTACGGCGACTTCACCACCGGTTACATCGTCACGCCCACGCTGCCCAAGGGCCTGGCGGCGGCAGCGCCCGGGCCGACACCGCAGGCAATACGGGATGCGTTGGCGCAGTATGTTGTTCGACGCCCCGCGCTGATCGCGACCACCGATCACTACCTTGCCCTGGTGACATCGCTGCTCGATGACGCGGGCATCAACTATCTGAGCGTCACCGCGCGCACCAAGACTCCTGAGTCGTTCGCGGCCAAGGCCGAACGCAGCGTCGACGGGCAGCGGCTGTACTCCAACCCGCTCGCGGAAATCACCGACCAGGTCGGGCTGCGGGTCATCACCTACCTCCGCGACGACGTCACCGCGGTCGCGAATCTGTTGGGCGATGAACTGCAATTGCTCGACGACCGCGATATGGGTCAGGAGACCGCCAGCGAGGGGCGGTGGGGCTACGCCAGCCGGCACCTACTGCTGGCGGTCGAGGGCGAGCAGCAGCCGGCGTCGGTCCAGGTGCGCACCGTCCTTCAGCACGCGTGGGCGGAGTTCGAGCACGATATCCGCTACAAGGGCTCGATCCCCGAAGGCGACGCGCCGGATCTGGACCGACGGTTCACACTGGCGGCGGGTCTCCTCGAACTCGCTGACCGGGAGTTCACCGGGATTCGCGACCGGTTGCGCGCGTCGACGCCCGATCAACAGCCCGAACCGTCGACCGACCAGGGGATCGCCACACCGGTCCTCGCGACGTACCTCAGTGCCCGCTACCCGGACGCCGGGTGGTCGCGCACCGACCATTACGCGTGGATATCCCGGTTGCTGCTCGAACTCGGCATCTCCTCGCTCGACGAGCTCGAGGAGCTGCTGAACGGCTTCGACAGCGATGCCGTCAACGCGATGATGGCCTACCGCTATCCGGCCGGCGCCGTGCGCCGGCTGGACGATGCGCTGCTGGCGCGCTTCGGGGAGCGCTATCTCGGCCTGACGGGCAACTCGCACCGCGTGCCGCTACTGCAGGCCAGGCTCGCGCGGCTGCGCGCGGCCGGCGGCTAGTCCGGCGCACCGTCAACGGCGGATAGCACCCCAATCCGCCGACGTGCCGGTCATTTCGGAAACCTGCTGCAGAAAGTGCCTGACCTTCGCCGGGTCCTCGTCGCGCTGCCAGCCGAATGTCGTGGGGCGCTGCGCCCTGTCATGCCAGAAGTGCCCGGGCTTGCTGTCCGGTCGGGTCGCGACCAGCCACACCGCCGTGTCGGCGCCGTCCCGCGCATCACGCAGCAGTGGCCGGGTGATGGTGCGGAACGTCGGCAGCGACTCGGCGACACCGGGCGTCTCCACCCAGCCGGGATGCATGCTTTCGACCCGGATATCGCTACCAGCCAGCCGCCGCGCCCACGCGTCGGCCAGTACAACCTGCATCTTCTTGGTGCGGGCGTACGCGCGGACACCGTTGTAGCTGCCCGACCGGTACTCCAGGTCGTCGTCGACCAGCCCCGAGCTATACATGCCACCCGAGGACATGAACACCACCGACGACCCACCCGCGGCACGCAGCAGCGGCAACAGTCGTTCGGTGATCAGGTGTGGTCCGAGCACGTGCGAGGCCAGCTGCACCTCGTGGCCCTGTGGGGTCACCCCGCGCTCCTTGAGTAACGCACCGGCGTTGTGCACCAGCCCATGCAACGCCGGGATACGGGCGGCCAGATCGTCGGTCCAGGCACGCACCGCGTCGAGGTCGGACACGTCGCAGACCTCTTCGATCACAACCGCGGCGGGCACGGTGCCACGCACCTTGGCTGCCGACCGCCGCACCCTCTCTTCGTTGCGACCCAACAGGTGCACGGTCGCCCCCAACTCGGCGAACGACTGCGCCATCGCTTCGCCGATGCCGGCGGTAGCTCCGGTGACCACCACCCGCTTGCCGGCCATCGACTGCGGCGCCGGATCAGCGGGCCACCACTGGCGGCGAAGCCGCGATCCGATTCTTGTGTAGCCCAGGACGACGAAGCGGTCGAGCGCGTCGTCGATGAGCCCGGTCGCCGTGCCGGATATCGCGGAGATGTCCATACCCCCAAGGTAGCCGCCGCCCCGGCGGGTCACACTCGCAAGGCGCGTTCGTCCACCGGCGCCAGTATGTCGATCACGTCGACGAGTGTCGCTTTGGCCGTTGCCCGCGGGCCGTTGCCGTCGTCGACCAGCGCCGAAACCACCGCGCCGTCGACCGCGCACACCAGAGCGGTCAGCAGTTCGGTACGCGCGCAGCGGCCGGACCGCCCGACCGCTTCCACGACGGCGTCGACGCGCTGCCGCTGCATGCGTCGCTGGATGTCGCGCAGGGCCGGCTGCCGGGCGCAGGCGATGTAGCGCTCGTAGCGGGAGATCAGCTGCTCGCTGAACGGCCCGCCGGGGCTGTCGCCGACCAGCAGATCGACCAGCACGTCGGCCGTCGACTCAGCGCCACGGCGGCGTCGGGACAACGACGCGACGCGGGATCGCAGTTGCGCGGCCTCCAGCGTTCCCACGTATTCGACGGCGCTGGCGATGAGGTCGTCGAGCGAGGAGAAGTAGTACGTGGTGGACGCCAGCGGCAGGCCGGCCCGGCGCGCGACGGCCCGGTGTCGCACCGCCTCGAATCCACCCTCGCGCAGCAGCTCGGCGGCGGCGCTGACCAGCGCACACCGTCGACGTTCTCCCTTGGGAGTGACCGCTGCCGTCACGACTAGCCATGCTGCCAGCCACCCCGGTGCCACATTGCGCTTTCGGGTAATCGTCAGCTTTCCCTGGGCAGGCGGTCGCGTCCCCGAGAAACGGGGCACCATGGGGTGATGAGTCAGCCTGCGGTCGAGGGACCCGTGTCATCTGTGCCGCAAAGCATCGCGCGTCTGGTCTTGGGGGCGTTCTTGGTAGTCGCGGGGACCAGTCATCTGAGCTTCGCCCGTGCTGCATTTCATGCCCAGGTGCCGCCATGGCTGCCGTTGAACGCCGACTTCGTCGTTATCGCCTCGGGCATCGTGGAAATCGCGTTGGGGGCGGCCGTACTGTTCCTGACGCGGTGGCGGGTGCCGATCGGATGGATCGTCGCGGCCTTCTTCGTGCTGATCTTCCCGGGTAACATCTCCCAGTTCGTCACGCACACAGACGCATTCGGACTCGATTCGGACGTTTCCCGCGGTATCCGACTGCTGTTTCAGCCGGTGCTGGTGATCTGGGCACTGTGGTGCACCGGCGCATGGTCATCCTGGCGAAGGCGGAGATCCTCCACCGCGTGAGTTCTTCCCATCCGGCAGCCGATGGCATGATGGCCCGCATGCCAGATCTGAGCCGTCGCGCTGTGTTGCGCCTCGGCGCCGGTGCGGCCGCCGGGGCCGCGGGCGCCTACGCGTTGGGCAGCCTGCTCGAGCCCGGCCGCTCGACCGCCGGGCCACCGGTGGCGATGACCAGCGCCGGCGCCCCGCTGGCGCCGCCGGTACCGCTGGAGCCCGCGCGCGCGGTGGCACCGACGATGGTCACCGGCTCGTTCGTGTCGGCAGCGCGCGGCGGTGTGGCGACCAACTGGGCGATCGCCCGCCCGCCGGGCCAGACCAAGACACTGCGACCGGTCATCGCGCTGCACGGCAAGGGTAGCGACGCGGCGACCGTGATGGCCGGCGGCGTCGAACAGGGGTTGGCCCAGGCCGTCGGCGCGGGGTTGCCGCCGTTCGCCGTGGTCGCCGTGGACGGCGGCGGAAGCTACTGGCACAAGCGCGCTTCGGGCGAAGACTCGGGCGCCATGGTGCTCAACGAGCTGATCCCGATGCTCGACACCCAGGGGCTGGATACGTCGCGGGTGGCGTTCCTCGGTTGGTCGATGGGCGGCTACGGCGCGCTACTGCTCGGCGCGCGACTCGGTCCGGCACGCACCGCGGCCATCACAGCGGTCAGCCCCGCCCTGTGGATGTCATCCGGAGCGGCCGCGCCCGGCGCATTCGACGGCGCCGACGACTTCGCCGCCAACTCGGTGTTCGGCCTGCCCGGGCTGGCGTCCATCCCGATCCGGGTGGATTGCGGCAACAGCGACCCGTTCTACTCGGCCACGCAGGCGTTCATCGCTCAGCTGCCCAACCCGCCATCGGGCGGGTTCTCCCCCGGCGGGCACGACGGAGCGTTCTGGAGCGCACAACTGCCGGCCGAGCTGACTTGGATGGCGCCGCTCCTCACCGCTTGAGCTCAAGCTAGAGCGAGATCCTGCCTTCCGCGGCGGCCAGTCCGATATCGGTGCGGAAATGGCCGCCCGGCAAACGGATCGACGCGAGTATGCCGTAGGCGGCGGCGCGCGCAGCCACGAGATCGGCTCCGGTGCCCACCACCGACAGCACCCGGCCGCCGGAGGACACGATCGCCCCGTCGTTGCGGCGTGCCGTCCCGGCATGCAGTACCCCGTCGGCTTCCGAGCCGACGATGACGTCGCCGACCCGCGGACGGCCGGGGTAGTTCTCCGCTGCCAGCACGACTGTCACCGCGGCTCCGTCACGCCAGCGCAGCGCGGGCTGCGCCGCCAGCTCGCCGGTGGCGGCGGCGTACAGCAGCTGTCCCAGCGGGGAGTCCAGCAGCGCCAGCACCACCTGCGTCTCGGGATCGCCGAATCGGCAGTTGAACTCGACGACCGCCGGCCCGTTCGATGTGATCGCGAGCCCGGTGTAGAGCACACCAGAGAACGGGCAACCCCGCCGAACCAGTTCGGCGGCAACGGGTTCCACGATCCCGGTGACGATTTGCGCAGTGACCTCGGCGGGCAGCCAGGGCAGCGGCGCGTAGGCGCCCATGCCGCCGGTGTTGGGTCCGGCGTCGCCGTCGCCGACGCGTTTGAAGTCCTGCGCGGGCAGCAGCGGCACCACGGTCTGGCCGTCGACGATGCAGAACAGCGACACCTCGGGGCCATCCAGGAAGGACTCCAGCAGCACCGGATGGCCGGCGTCCAGCAGCCCGGCGGCGTGCGCCCGCGCGACGTCCCGGTCCGCCGTGACCACCACACCCTTTCCGGCGGCCAGGCCGTCGTCCTTGACCACCCACGCCGGATCGCCGGCCTTCGGCCCGAACCGGTCCAGGGCGGCGTCCAGGTGGGCGGGGTTGTCGACGATCTCGCTGGACGCGGTGCGCACACCGGCGGCGGCCATCACATCCTTGGCGAACGCCTTCGAGCCCTCGATGCGGGCCGCGTCCCTCGTTGGACCGAAACAGGCAATCCCGGCGGCCCGCACTGCGTCGGCGACCCCGAGTACCAGCGGCACCTCCGGGCCGATGACGACCAGGTCGGCGTCGACCCGGCGGGCCAGCTTGACGACGGCCTCCCCGGAGCTGACGTCAACCTCGTGCTGTTCGGCGACCTTGGCGGTGCCGGCGTTGCCTGGCGCGACAGCCAGGTGCTCGACCTGGGGGTCGCTGCGCAGCGCCAGCAGCAGCGCATGTTCGCGGGCACCGGATCCGATCACGAGGACGCGCACAGGTGCCCACCCTAACGGCAGCACCGGGCTGCGTCGGGAAGCCATCACGATCGTGGAGATCAGTCTTGCTTGCCCACCGCCTTCGCGATCACCTCACCGGCCGTCGCCTTCTTGTCGCCCCCGGTACCGCTCTCGGCCGCCTTCTTGCGCTTGTGCAGCACCCGCTCGACCGCGTTGTTCAGCTTCGATCCCAACGGCCAGCCGACGTAGTGCGTGACGAACAGCGCCGCTTCGCGCAGCTCGTCCTTGGTCAACTCGTCGTTGTGCAGTGCCGCATTGACCTGGATCTCCAGCAGGTCCTCCTGGCCCAGCGCGGTCAGCACCGCGAGCAGCAGCAATCGCCGGTCGCGCATCGACAGCTCCGGCCGGGTCCATACCGTGCCGAACAGGTGCTCGACGGTCATGGCGAAGTAGTCGCCGGGCAGGTCGGGCATCTCCCACCCGTAGACCTCGTTCATCTTGCTCAGGCCTTTGCGGTGCAGTTCGTCCATCAGGGTCTCCTCTCAGTTTGACGCCGGCCCTAGACGAAAGGGGCGCTGTGCGGCACGCCTAGACCGGCGGCCAGCCGGCGCAGCGCCAGCTCGGCCAGCGGCAGCTCGACGGCGTTCTCGGCGCCCAGCGCCAGCGCCAGGCTCAGGTCCTTCTCGCCGAGCTCACGCACGTGGCTCAGGATCGGGTACCACGGGTCGTCGGGGTCGACGGGTGCGGTGGTCTTGCGCAGCATGATCGCGCCCGGCCCGCCGGTGATGGCGTCGGTGTGGCGAACGACTTTGCCGAGCGCCGCGATATCCAGACCGCACTCTTCGGCGAGCCGCTGCGCCTCGGCGGCCGCGGCGAAGGACACGAAGTGCAGCAGATTGCGGGCCAGCTTCATCCGCGTTCCAGCACCGGGCTGGCCGGCGTGGATGATCAGCGACGCCCACCGACTGAACGGGTCCTTGATCTGCGCGAACACCTCGTCGGTGGCCCCGACCATAGTCGCCAGTTCACCCTTGTGGGCACCGGGCGCTCCGCCGCTGACCGGTGCGTCGATGACATGGATGCCCTGAGAGCCCAGCTGGGTGGCCAGTTCGACGGCGGTGGTGTCGCTGATGGTCGAGTGAATGGCGATGATGGTCCCTGGCCTGGCATGCCGGGCCAGCCCGTTCTCACTGGCGACGACGTCGCGGACCTGCGCGTCGTCGAGGACGGTGACGCTGATGATGTCAGCGGCGGCCGCGACTTGGGCCACGCTCCCGGCCAGCCGGATGCCGGCCTGCGCGAACGTGGTCATCGCCTCGGCGCGCACATCGAACACCGTCAGCCCGCCGGGCCAGTCGACGAGCCGCCGGGCCATCGGTGCGCCCATATTGCCCAGCCCGATGTAGCCGAGCCGGGTGCTCTGCTCAACCATGTCGATCACTCCTTCAGGACCGGATGATCTGTCCGCCGTCGACATTGAAAATCTGACCGGTGATCCACGCCGCCTGGTCGGACAGCAGGAACAGACACATCCCGACGAGATCCTCCGGCATGCCCATCCTTGCGATGGGCAGATTCTTGACCATGTCAGCCACTATCTCGCCGGGGGCGACCGTCCGGTTCGCTTCGGTATCGATAGGCCCGGGCGCTATGGCGTTGATCCGGATCTTCTGACCGCCCAGTTCGCGCGCCAACTGCTGGGTCAGGCCGTTGACGCCGACTTTGGCCAGCCCGTAGAAGCCCGAATACAGCCACGCCGCGGTCGACGACTGGTTGACGATCGCGCCGCCACCGCGCCGACGCATGTGCTTGTACACCGCACGGGTGCACACCAGCGCACCGTCGAAGTTCACGCTCATGAACTTCTTGTAGTAGTCGAACGGCACGGTCAGCAGCAGGTCCAGCTTCATCGTCCCGAAGATGGCCGCGTTGTTGACCAGGTAGTCGATGCCACCGAACTCCGCCACCGTGCGCTCGGCCATCGCGGTCGCCGAGTCCGGATCGGACACGTCGACGTGGGCGAAGATCGCGGTACCGCCGTCGGCGACGATCTGCTTGGCAACCGCCTCCCCGGCGTCATCGCTGAT
>CAZDYH010000126.1:3496-9419 GCA_964509355.1 uncultured Mycobacterium sp. | reverse complement strand
ACGATCACCGGCGAACACGGTGTCGGCCGGCTGAAGAAGCCCTGGCTGGCCGGTCAGCTCGGCCCTGAGGCGATGGAACTCAACCGCCGCATCAAGGTCGCGCTGGACCCCGACGGCATCTTGAATCCGGGCGCGGTCATCTGAACGGAAAGTCCGCCAGGTCATTGACACAGCGGTCTCTCTGTCGTATCCATAAGACATGACAGCAGTTGTGTCTCACGACGCGCCGGCGCGATTCGAACTGGCCGACGCCGAGACCTGGGCCAACCCGTGGCCGATGTACGCGGCCCTGCGCGACCACGACCCCGTGCATCATGTGGTGCCGCCGGATCACCCGAGCCAGGACTACTACGTGTTGTCCCGGCACGCCGACATCTTCAGCGCGGCCCGCGACCACGAAACGTTCTCGTCCGCGCAGGGCCTCACGGTCAACTATGGCGAGCTGGAGTTGATTGGCCTGCAAGATAACCCGCCGATGGTGATGCAGGACCCGCCGGCGCACACCGAGTTCCGCAAGCTGGTCTCCCGTGGCTTCACCCCGCGACAGGTCGAGGCGGTCGAGCCCAAGGTGCGCGAGTTCGTCGTCGAGCGGATCGAGCGGCTGCGCGCCAACGGCGGCGGCGATATCGTGGCCGAGCTGTTCAAGCCGCTGCCGTCCATGGTCGTTGCGCACTACCTCGGCGTGCCCGAGGAGGACCGCACGCAATTCGACGGCTGGACTGAAGCCATCGTCGCCGCCAACACCGCAGAGGGCGGATTCGCAACCGCGCTGGAGACGGTCGCCGACTCGGTGGCCTCGATGATGGGGTATTTCACCGAGCTCATCGATCGCCGCCGTCGCGAACCCGGGGACGACACCGTCTCGCATCTGGTGGCTGCGGGCGTGGGCGCTGACGGCGATACCGCCGGCACCCTGTCGGTGCTGGCGTTCACCTTCACGATGGTGACCGGCGGCAACGACACGACGACGGGGATGCTCGGCGGCTCCGTGCAACTACTGCATCAACGCCCGGACCAGCGCCGGCTGCTGGCCGACCACCCCGAGCTGATCCCCGATGCCGTCGATGAGTTGCTGCGGCTGACTTCGCCGGTGCAAGGCCTGGCCCGCACCGTCACCCGCGACGTCACCTTCGGCGACACCACGATTCCCCGGGGACGACGGGCCCTGCTGCTCTACGGCTCGGCCAACCGCGACGAGCGCCAGTACGGGCCCGACGCCGGTGAACTCGACGTGACGCGCAGGCCGCGCAACATCATGACCTTCGGTCACGGCGCGCACCACTGCCTGGGCGCCGCGGCGGCCCGGATGCAGTCCCGCGTCGCGCTGACCGAGCTGATGGCCCGCTGCCCGGACTTCGAGGTCGACGAGTCCGGAATCGTCTGGGCGGGCGGCAGTTACGTGCGGCGCCCAACCTCGGTGCCGTTCCGGGTGAAATCCTGATGGCCGGCAACAACTGGCTGGCGGCGCGCCGCAGCGAGGTGGCCGCCGATCGCATCCTGGACGCCGCCGGTGAGCTCTTCGCCGAACACGACCCGGGGACCGTCGGCATGCACGAGATCGCCCGGGCCGCAGGGTGTTCGCGCGCGACGCTGTACCGGTACTTCGAGAACCGGGAGACGCTGCGCACCGCTTACGTGCACCGTGAGGCCTATGCGCTGTATCACCGGGTTACCAAGAGCATCAACGGGATCGACGACCCCCGGGAACGGCTCATCGCGGGAGTTACCACGTCGATCGCGATGGTTCGGCAGAGCCCCGCGCTGGCGTCGTGGTTCGCCAGCACCAAGGCGCCGCTCGGCGGCAAGATCGCCGAGCAGTCCGATGTCATCAAGGCAATGACGGCGGCGTTCCTGATCTCGCTGGGCCCGGACGACGCGGACGTCGTCGAACGGCGGGCCCGCTGGATGGTGCGGGTGATGACCTCACTGCTGATATTTCCCGGCCGCGACGAGGCCGAGGAACGGGCGATGCTGGCGGAGTTCCTGGTCCCCATCGTGGCTCCCGTCGAACAGCGCACCGGCCAGTAGGTCGCCTACCGTTTCACCCGGGTGAACCGATGCAGCAGCCAGGCCAGTGGGATCGTCATCACCAGCGTCACCACGAACACGGTCAACATCGATCCGGTGTAGACCGGATAGTGCACCACCTCGACCATCGCGATCTCCATCACGACGAGATGGATCAGGAAGATCTCATAGGAGATCTCCCCCAGCCACACCATCGGCCGGGAGGCCAGCAACCGGGCGTACCAGCCCTGATCGCCGAGCGCTAGCGGCGCCACCATGAGCGTGGCGATGAAGGCGTAGAACCCGGCCTTGACCAGTGCCTCGCGCAGCTCGGCGGGCGAGGTCGTCGGCTCACCGCCGATCGGGGTGGACACGATGAAGTAGCTCACCAGCGCCAGCGGGATCGCCGCGAACGCGTAGCACCGGACACCCATGAACTGCAGCACCGCCAGCACCATCCCGCCGACGAACCAGGCCAGGTAGGTCGGCAGCCACAGCTTGGACCCGTCCGGTAACCAGTCGCCTGCGTGCACCAGAACCAGCCAGGCCGGGGTGAGCGCGGCGAGCGCGGCCAGGCCCGCGAGCAGCAACCCGGGCCGCCACCGCCGCCGGCACAGCACGACGAGCAACAGGTAGGCCATCAGCGGCAGTGCCACGTAGAACGACGCTTCCACCGCCAGGCTCCACATCTGGGTGAGGCCCTGATGCAGATACGAGTACAGGTAGTTGTCGGTGAAGGTCTGTGTCAGCGTGAGGTTGCGGAACAGGCCCATCCAGGTGTGGCCGGGATTCGGCCCGGCGGTGCGGAAGTGGTACACGAGATAGGCCGCGATCACGGTCACCACGTAGGCGGGCATGATGCGCCGGACCCGGTGCCAGGCGTAGCGACCCAGCGACGGCGGCGCGCTGGCGGTCACGGCCGAGGCCACCCAGGGACGGAACAACAGGAAACCGGACAGCACGAAGAAGATCGGCACGCCGATCTCCATGCGGGAGTACACCAACCCGACATAGCCGTGGGTGTACTTGCCGGTGGAGTACGCCGCGTGGGTGGCCACCACCAGGATGGCGGCGACCGCACGGACACCGGTGAGCGAGACGACCCGATAGCCCGCCGGCGGCCGCCCCGCGGCGACAGTTTCGGTGTCACGTCTGGTGTCGTCGGCGGTACCGCTGCCTGGGCGGGGACGGCTCATTGCGACTTTCGGTTGGGCTTTCCACCGTGCTTGCCGCCCGACTTCGGGCCCGGCTTGCCCCCGCGAGGTCCGGAGTCGGGTTGCAGGTTGATCAGCACGCCCGAGATGCGGGTGCGTTCGAGCGCCTTGAGCGTCTCGCGCGGCAGCTTTGCGGGCAATTCCACCAGCGAGAAGTCCGGCTTGATGGTGATGTGGCCGAAGTCGCTGCGATGCAGGCCGCCCTCGTTGGCAATGGCTCCGACGATCGCGCCCGGCCCGACCTTGTGCCGCTTACCGACGGCAATTCGATAGGTAGCCAGCCCCGCACCGGACCGTCGCGGGCGTTCGCCGTCCTCCCGCCGTCGGCGCTCCGGCGGGGGCTCCGGCGACATCAGGAACTGCTCGCCGTCGCGCGACTGCACCGCCAGGGCCGCGGCGATGTCCACCATCGGGACGTCGTTCTCCCGCTCGTAGTCCTCGATCATCCGGCGGAACAAGTCGAAACCGTCTGCGCCCAGCGCATCGGTGATGGAGTCCCGGAACTTGGTCACGCGCTGGGCATTGACGTCGTCGACGCTGGGCAACTGGGCTTCGGTGAGCTTCTGGCGGGTCGCCTTCTCGATCGCCTTGAGCATGTGACGCTCCCGCGGCGAGACGAAGAGCAGCGCCTCACCCGACCGGCCGGCCCGGCCGGTGCGGCCGATGCGGTGCACGTAGGACTCGGTGTCGTGCGGGATGTCGTAGTTGAGCACGTGCGAGATGCGTTCGACATCAAGACCCCGGGCCGCGACATCCGTCGCAACCAGAATGTCGATGCTGCCTTCTTTGAGAGCGGCGATCGTCCGCTCGCGCTGTGCCTGCGGCATGTCGCCGTTGATGGCCGCCGCGGAAAAGCCGCGCGACCGCAGCCTTTCGGCGACCTCCTCGGTGGCCTGCTTGGTGCGGACGAACACGATCATCGCCTCGAACGGCTCGACCTCGAGCACCCGGGTCAGCGCATCCATCTTGCGTGGGCCGGCCACCTGGATGTAGCGCTGCGAAATGTTCTCCGCTGTAGTGGTTTTCGCCTCGACAGCCACCTCTACAGCGTCGTGCAGATACTTCGAGGTGATCGCACGGATAGCCCGTGGCATAGTCGCCGAGAACAAGGCCACCTGCTTGTATTCCGGGGTGTCGGCCAGGATGCGCTCGACGTCCTCGGCGAAGCCCATTGCCAGCATCTCGTCGGCCTCGTCGAGCACCAGGTAGTCCAGCCTGGACAGGTCCAGGGTGCCGCGTTCGAGATGGTCGATCACCCGGCCCGGCGTGCCGACGACGATCTGCGCGCCACGTCTGAGGCCGGCCAGCTGCACGACGTAGGACTGCCCGCCGTAGATCGGCAGCACGTTGACTCCCGGCAGCCTGGCGCCGTACCGGCCGAACGCCTCGGCGACCTGCAACGCCAGCTCGCGGGTGGGCGCCAGCACCAGCGCCTGGGTGGCCTTGCTGGAGGTGTCGATCTTGGACAGGATCGGGATCGCGAATGCCGCAGTCTTGCCGGTCCCGGTCTGTGCCAGCCCGACCACATCCGAACCCGCCATCAACGCCGGGATTGTCGCCGCCTGGATCGCCGACGGCGACTCGTAGCCGAGGTCGACGACCGCCTGCAGCACCGAAGGGTGAATCTGCAGGTCGGCGAATGTCGTCTCGGGGCTGGGCAGGCCCGGTTCCGGGGAGGTCATCGGGTTAGCAGTCTAGTGCTGACCCGACCCGGCCCCGTTGCCAGGCGCAACGCCCGCGGTCGGCCGCGCCTGCCGCGACCGCGGGCCCGATGGCGGTACGGTGCGCGTTGTGTGGGCGATGAGCCGGCCACTGGTGGGCCTGATGGCTGCCGCGGCGACGGCGGCGGTGCTGGCCGCCTGCGGCTCGGGTGACTCCACCGTCGCCAAGACGCCGGAGGCGACGACCCCGTCCCCGGGTGCGACGTCAGCACCACCCCCGCCGGCAGGCACGCCTGCTCCGACCAGTTCGAGCGCCCCACCCGATCCGTGCGAGGTGAACCTGGGCGCGCCCGCAATCGCCAAAGCGGTCTCGGAACTGCCGCGCGATCCGCGCAGCCAGCAGGGCTGGAGCGCAGAACCGCTGGCGGGCAATTACAACGAGTGCGCCCCGCTCTCGGTGGTGATCGTCAAGGCCAACACCAACGCCGCAAATCCCAACACCCGGGCGGTCATGTTCCACCTCGGCAAGTTCATCCCGAACGGTGTTCCGGACACGTTCGGGTTCAACGGGATCGACACATCGCAGAGTACCGGCGACACCGTGGCGCTCAAGTATCCCGGCATCGAAGGTCTGGACAGCGTCGTGAAGTTCCGGTGGAACGGCAACGGCGTGGAGCTCATCGGCAATACCGGCGGCTGAGCGAGGCCGACTGCGCCGAGATCAACGTTACGCAGCGAAAGTGCGAGTGGCGGTCTGCGATATGTTGATCTCGACGAACAGGCCGCGGCGGGCGAGGGCGTTGCGCACCCGGTTGACGACGTCAGCCGAGTGGTCCTCGGCGATCACCCGGATGACGATCCAGCCCCTGCTCTCGAGGGCTGCCAGCCGCCTGATGTCCTTGACGTACTGCTGCCGGTCACTGCGGTGCTGGTCGCCGTCATACTCGACGGCGACCTTGACCTCCTCCCAGCCCATGTCGAGCAGAGCCACAACGCGATATCCGTCCACCACCGGTATCTGCGTGGCCGGTGCGGGCAATC
>CAZDYH010000126.1:0-3396 GCA_964509355.1 uncultured Mycobacterium sp. | reverse complement strand
CAACTCAGCCAGAGTTCAAGTGGCGATCCGCAAAACGGCGATCTCGGCGCGGGAGGAGTTGTCGGTCGCCTGACCTACAGTGGCTGCTGTGTTCGTCGCCGACGACCGCGTCGTCATCTACAGCGCATCGGATCTTGCCGCAGCGGCCCGATGCGAGTACGCGCTGTTGCGGGCCTTTGACGCGAAGCTGGGCCGGGGACCCGCCCTCGCCGTCGAAGACGAACTGCTGGCTCGCACCGCCACGCTGGGCGACCAGCATGAGCAGCGCCGTCTTGACGAGGTGCGCCGCGAGTTCGGCGGCGATGTTGCCATCATCGGACGGCCGGCATTCACGATCGCGGGCCTGACCGCCGCGGCCGACGCGACGATGCGCGCCGTCGCCGCGCGCGCTCCGCTGGTGTACCAGGCCGCCATGTTCGACGGGCGTTTCGTCGGCTTCGCCGACTTTCTGACGCTCGACGATCAGCGCTACCGCGTCGGTGACACCAAGCTGGCGCGCTCGGCCAAGGTGACGGCGCTGCTGCAACTCGCGGCCTACGCCGACGCGTTGGCGCTGGCGGGGGTCCCGGTATCGCCGGACGCCGAACTGGTACTCGGCAACGGCGCGGTCATGCGCTACCGCGTCGATGAGCTGATCGGAGTGTATCGACGCCGGCGGGCGGAGTTGCAGCGTCTGCTCGACGACCACTACGCCGGCGGGCGCGCGGTGAGCTGGGCCGACGAGCACGTCAGGGCCTGTTTCCGCTGCCCGCAGTGCACCGAACAGGTGCGGGCAACCGACGACTTGCTGCTGGTATCGGGTATGCGGGTGAGCCAGCGCGCCAGATTGCTGGACGCCGGCATCACCACGATGGCCGGGCTGGCCGACCATGCCGGACCGGTGCCGCAACTGTCCGCCCGCACCGTCAACACGCTGACCGCGCAGGCGAGACTCCAGATGCTCGAGCGCACCACCGGCGCACCGCAGTTCGAGATCGCCGACCCGCAGCCGCTGGCATTGCTGCCCGACCCCGACGACGGCGACCTGTTCTTCGATTTCGAGGGCGACCCGCTGTGGACCGCCGACGGCGCCGACTGGGGCCTGGAGTACCTGTTCGGCGTCCTGGAGGCCGGGCCGTCGGGCGCCTTCCGCCCGCTGTGGGCGCACGACCGGGTGAGCGAACGCAAGGCGCTGCAGGACTTTCTGAAGATGGTGCGCAAGCGCCGCAAGCGCTATCCCGACATGCACATCTACCATTACGCCGCCTATGAGCGGACCGCGCTGCTGCGGCTTGCCGGACGCTACGGCGTCGGCGAGGACGACGTCGACGAACTGCTGCGCAACGGTGTACTCGTCGACCTGTATCCCCTGGTGCGCAAGAGCATTCGGGTTGGCGCGGAGTCCTACAGCCTGAAGTCGCTGGAACCGCTGTACATGGGCACGCAACTGCGATCCGGCGACGTCACCACCGCCGCGGACTCGATCACCCAGTACGCGCGATACTGCGAGCTGTGCGACGAGGGGCGGGTCGACGAGGCGGCAACCGTCCTCAAGGAGATCGAGGAGTACAACCACTACGACTGCGGATCGACGCGCGTACTGCGGGACTGGTTGCTGATGCGGGCATTCGAAAGCGGCGTCACGCCGATCGGCACTGAGCCGGTGTCGACCGGCGGTAGCATCGAGCCCGCGGACCCGCTCGGTCGCAGACTGGAGGACTTCGCGGGGGACTCCGCAGTCGCCGGCCGAACGCCCGAGCAGGCCGCGGTGGCCCTGGTGGCGGCGGCGCGCGGATACCACCGGCGCGAGGACAAGCCGTTCTGGTGGGCGCACTTCGACCGGCTGAACAACCCCGTTGACGAATGGGCTGACAGCGCAGACGTTTTCGTCGCGGATGAGGCGTCGGTGGTCGCGGACTGGCATGTTCCGCCGCGTGCGAGGAAGCCGCAACGGCGGGTGCGGCTGGCCGGCGAGCTGGCCAGCGGAGCGCTCGGCACCAGCGTGTTCGCCCTCTACGAGCCGCCGGCACCCGTCGGGATGACCGACAACCCCGACCGCCGGGCGGCCGGTCGGGCCGAAGTCGTCGAGACCAACGACCCGGACGTGCCCACCGAGATCGTCATCGTCGAACGGCCGCCGAAAGGCGGCGGCGAGTTTTCCCGGCTGCCGTTCGCGCTCACGCCCGGCGCGCCGATTTCGACCGGCAGACTGCGGGATTCGATCGAATCGGTGGCCGCCGAAATCGGTGCGGGACTGCCGGGACTGCCGCGCAGTGCGGTACTGGACATCCTGCTGCGCCGCAGTCCCCGCACCCGCAGCGGTGCGCCGCTCCCACACGGCGGTGACGCCGCGGCCGATATCACCGCGGCACTGCTCGACCTGGATTCGTCCTATCTGGCAGTGCACGGGCCACCGGGCACCGGAAAGACGCACACCGCTGCCCAGATCATCGCGCGACTGGTCGCCGGACACGGTTGGCGAATCGGGATCGTCGCGCAATCCCACGCCGTTGTCGAACACCTGCTGGACTGCGCGATCTCCGCCGGCGTCGGCCCGGCGCGGGCGGCGAAGAAGAAGCCCGCGCACAGTTACGGCAATCCACGCTGGCGGCAGATCGACGAGAAGCAGTATGCGCAGTTCATCGCCGACAACCCGGGCTCGGTGGTGGGCGGGACGGCGTGGGACTTCGCCAACGGCAACCGGGTGCCGCCGGGCAGCCTCGACCTGCTCGTCATCGAGGAGGCCGGACAGTTCTGTCTGGCCAACACCATCGCGGTCGCGCCGGCCGCCGCGAATCTGTTGCTGCTCGGCGACCCACAACAGTTGCCGCAGGTCAGCCAGGGCACGCATCCCGGGCCGGTAGACACCTCGGCGCTCGGCTGGCTGGTGGAAGGCCATCGAACGCTGCCACCGGAGCGCGGATACTTCCTGGACCGCTCCTTCCGGATGCACCCTGCGGTCTGCGCTCCGGTATCGGCGCTGTCCTACGAGGGCAGGCTGCATTCCCACGAGGAACAGACCGCCGCACGCCACCTGGACGGATATCCGCCCGGGGTTCGGGTGCTGACGGTCGCCCACGACGGCAACTCCACCGAGAGTCCCGAAGAAGCCGACGCGATCACGGCCCAGATCCACCGACTGCTCGGCTCGTCATGGACCGACGAGCACGGCACCCGGCCGCTGGCCGCCGAGCATGTCCTGGTGGTCGCCCCCTACAACGCCCAGGTCGTCCTGCTCCGGCGGCGCCTCGAAGCGGCCGGACTCGGCCAGATCCCCGTCGGCACGGTCGACAGGTTCCAGGGCCGGGAGGCGCCGGTGGTGTTCGTCTCCATGACGGCCTCCTCGATCGACGACGTGCCGCACGGAATCTCCTTCCTGCTCAACAGGAATCGACTGAATGTGGCGGTCAGCCGAGC
>CAZDYH010000125.1:0-9500 GCA_964509355.1 uncultured Mycobacterium sp. | reverse complement strand
CAGCGACCATTCCAGGTCTGGACACCGCACCGACGAAGCACGAGGGCCTGCTCGCCTGGGTCCAGGAGGTTGCCGAACTCACCCAGCCCGACAGGGTGGTATTCGCGGATGGCTCTGACGAGGAATATGCCCGGCTGACCGAGCACCTGGTCGAGGCGGGTACCTTCACCCGGCTCAGCGACGCCGAGGAGCCGAGTTCGTTCCTGGCGTTGTCCGATCCGGCCGATGTCGCCCGGGTGGAGTCACGGACGTTCATCTGCTCGGAGCGTGAAGTCGACGCCGGCCCGACGAATAACTGGATGGACCCCAGCGAAATGCGGTCCATCATGAAGGACCTCTACCGCGGCTGTATGCGCGGCCGCACCATGTGGGTGGTGCCGTTCTGTATGGGCCCGTTGGGTGCCGACGACCCGAAACTCGGCGTGGAAATCACCGACTCCGAGTACGTGGTCGTCTCCATGAAGGTGATGACCCGGATGGGCAAGGCCGCCCTGGACAAGATCGGCGACGACGGCTTCTTCGTCAAGGCGCTGCACTCGATCGGTGCTCCGCTGGAGCCCGGCCAGAAAGACGTGCCGTGGCCGTGCAACGACACCAAGTACATCACCCACTTCCCGGAGACCCGCGAGATCTGGAGCTTCGGCTCCGGCTACGGCGGCAACGCCCTGCTGGGCAAGAAGTGCTACTCGCTGCGCATCGCCTCGGCCATGGCCCACGACGAGGGCTGGCTGGCCGAGCACATGCTGATCCTCAAGCTGATCTCGCCGGAGAACAAGGCCTACTACATCGCCGCGGCTTTCCCGTCGGCCTGCGGCAAGACCAACCTGGCCATGCTGCAGCCCACGATCCCGGGCTGGCGCGCCGAGACCCTCGGCGACGACATCGCCTGGATGCGCTTCGGCAAGGACGGCCGGCTCTACGCGGTCAATCCGGAGTTCGGCTTCTTCGGGGTGGCACCGGGCACCAACTGGAAGTCCAACCCCAACGCGATGAAGACGATCGCCGCCGGCAACACCGTCTTCACCAACGTCGCGCTGACCGACGACGGCGGTGTGTGGTGGGAGGGCCTGGAGGGCGACCCGCAGCACCTGATCGACTGGAAGGGAAACGACTGGACCCCCGAGTCGGAAACCAAAGCCGCGCACCCGAATTCGCGGTACTGCACCCCGATGTCGCAGTGCCCGACGCTGGCGCCGGAGTGGGATGACCCGCAGGGTGTGCCGATCTCGGCGATCCTGTTCGGCGGCCGTCGCAAGACCACGGTGCCGCTGGTGACGCAGGCCCGCGACTGGCGGCACGGTGTGTTCATCGGTGCGACGCTGGGATCGGAGCAGACCGCCGCGGCCGAGGGCAAGGTCGGCACCGTGCGCCGCGACCCGATGGCCATGTTGCCGTTCCTCGGCTACAACGTCGGCGATTACCTGGAGCACTGGATCGACCTGGGCAAGAACGCCGACGAGTCGAAGCTGCCGAAGATGTTCTTCGTCAACTGGTTCCGCCGCGGCGACCACGGCCGCTTCCTGTGGCCGGGGTTCGGCGAGAACAGCCGCGTCCTGAAGTGGATCATCGACCGCATCGAGCAGAAGGCCGGCGGTGTCAGCACCCCGATCGGTATCGTGCCCGCCCTCGAGGATCTCGACCTCGAGGGCCTCCACGCCGACGCCGCCGATGTGGCCGAGGCGCTGGCCGTCAACGCCGCCGAGTGGCGCGACGAGCTGCCGCAGATCGAGGAGTGGTTCTCCTTCATCGGTGAGAAGCTGCCGACCGGCGTCAAGGACGAGTTCGACGCGCTGAAGCACCGGCTGTCCCAAGCCGACTGACCGCTTCAGGTACACGGTCGAGTTTCCTGGCCGTTGCAGCGCCGCTTCAGCTAACTGCGCCCCACGCAGGGACGTTGTGGTTATGCTTCGCCGGTCGGGGGCGGCGTAAAGGGGCGACGTTATGGACCTCTCAAGGCGTGCTTGGTTCGGAGTGGCCGGTGCAGCGACGGTGACGACCCTGGTGGGCTGTGGCTCGAGGGGCACACCGGCAGCGTCGACCGTGACTGTGACCGTGCCGGCCGGGATCGACCTTCCCACCGAGTCGTCGCGCCCCGTGATCACCGATCCACAGGTCGCGCTGGACCGGTTGCTGGAAGGCAATCAACGGTTCGTCGACGCGCGGATGCAGCACCCGGCCCAGGATCCCGAACACCGGCTGAAGGTGTCGAAGGGGCAGCAGCCGTTCGCGACGATCCTCACCTGCTCGGACTCGCGGTTGCCACCTGAGGTGCTTTTCGACCAGGGCCTGGGCGATCTGTTCGTGGCGCGGGTGGCAGGCAACATCGTCGATCCGGCGTTGCTGGGCAGTATCGAGTACGCCGTCGGCCACCTGGGAACGCCGCTGGTGGTGGTGATCGGTCACGAGAAGTGCGGCGCGGTGGAGGCCACGCTCGAGTCGATCCAGCACCAGGAGACGCCACCCGGCGAAGTCGCCGCCTTGGTGCAGGCGATCACCCCGGCGGTCGCGGTGGCCGAGCAGCGCCCCGGTGATCTGCTGGACAACACGATCCGCGCCAACACCGAGCAGTCGCTGGAGGCGATCAAGAAATCGTCCGAGTTGAGCGGGCCGCTCAGTTCCGGCGCGCTGCGGGCGATCGGCGCGTACTACAGCATCGACGACGGTCGCATCAGCCTGATTTGACGCACGTCAACTCCTGCGGGATCCGGTGGAAAAGCCCGCGCACAGGCGCCGTAAAGTCAGCCCATGCAGATTCGCGACCACCTCGACGCCGACAAGCCCGCGATCATCCTGCACCCTTCGGGCACGACCCTCAGCTTTCCTGAGCTCGAAGCGCGCGCCAACCGCCTGGCCCACCTGTTCCGGAGTGCGGACCTGCGGGAGGGCGACGCGGTGGCGGTGCTGATGGAGAACAACGAGCACCTGCACGCGGTGATGTGGGCGGCCCGGCGCAGCGGTCTGTACTACGCGCCGATCAGCACGCACCTGACCGCACCCGAGGCGGCCTACATCGTGGACAACAGCGGCGCCAAGGGGGTCATCAGCTCGCGGGCGATGCGCAAGGTCTGCGAGGGCCTGGCCGAGCATCTGCCGAACGGTCTGCCCGATCTGCTGCTGATCGCCGACGACGATCTCGACGGTTGGCAGCGCTATCCCGAATGTGTGGCCGACCAGCCCGCCACGCCGATCGCCGATGAACGCGAGGGCGATCTGCTGCAGTATTCCTCTGGAACCACCGGACGCCCCAAGGGAATTCGGCGCGCACTGCAGAACACGTCACCGGCCGAGGCCCCCAACATGCTGAAGCCGCTGCTGATGGCCGTCGGGCTGAACGGCGATGCGGTCTACCTGAACCCGGCGCCGCTGTACCACACCGCGCCCTCGCTCTGGTCGATGGCGGTGCAGTCGATAGGCGGCACGACCGTCGTGATGGAGAAGTTCGACCCCGAGCAGGCGCTGGAAGCCATCCAGCGCTACCGGGTGACCCATGGCCAGTTCGTCCCCGCGATGTTCGTCCGGATGCTGAAACTTCCGGAGGCCGTGCGCAAGAAGTACGACGTGTCCAGCCTGCAACGGGTGGTGCACGCGGCGGCGCCGTGCCCGGTGGACATCAAGAAACAGATGATCGACTGGTGGGGCCCGATCGTCGACGAGTACTACGCCTCCTCGGAGGGTGCGGGTGCGTCGTTCATCAGGGCCGAGGACTGGCTGCACCATCCCGGCTCGGTGGGCAGGCCGCTGGTGGGCATCGCTCATATCCTCGACGAGGACGGCGAGGAGCTGCCGCCCAATCAGGCCGGCGAGATCTACTTCGAGAGCGCGGCCACGTTCGAGTACCTCAACGACGAGGCGAAAACCGCTGCGGCGCGGTCGAAGCAGGGCTGGACCACCGTCGGCGATATCGGCTACCTCGATGACGACGGCTACCTTTACCTGACCGACCGGCGGCACCACATGATCATCTCCGGCGGGGTGAACATCTACCCCCAGGAAGCCGAGGACATGCTGATCACCCACCCGAAGGTGCTGGACGCCGCGGTGTTCGGCATCTCCGACGAGGACATGGGCCAGAGCGTCAAGGGGGTCGTCCAGACCGTCGACCCGGCTGACGCCACCGACGCATTCGCCGACGAGCTGCTGGTCTGGCTGCGGGAACGCCTGGCGCACTACAAGTGTCCGCGCTCGATCTCATTCGAGGCGCAGCTGCCCCGCAGCGAGGCCGGAAAGCTCTACAAGCAGGGGCTGGTGGAGCAGCATTCCGCTGCCGAGGTGGCGGTCAACCCGAGCGGCGCAGCGTGACACGGTAGGTGTACTGCTCGGGCAGGAAGTGGCTGACGGACAGTTCGACGGGCGAGCCGGTGGTGTCCGAGTAGAGCCGGTCGACCCGCAGCATCGGATGCCCGGGCTCGCAGTTCACCGCGCCGGCCAGTTGGGCGTCGGCCGCTGCGACGGTGATCGACTGCGCCGCTTCGGCTATCGGCTCGCGCAGATGCGGTTCCAGCAGCCCGATGACGGTGTTGGTGCCGACCGCGCCGCGGGCCAGTTCGGCCGAATGAAGTACCGGGCGGGCCACCGGCTCGGGCAGGTGCACGGTCGTCACCACGAACGGCACGCCATCATGCAGCCGGCGGAACAGCACCGTGTAGACCACGTCGTCGTCCAGCCGCAACCGGCTGGCGGCGTCGACGTCGACGCGTCGCCGCAGGCCGCTCAGCACCTCCATCGACGTGTCATCGGACAGGCTCATCAGGTCGTCGATCGACCCGAGCTGGCGCAGGTAGCGCCGGCCCGGCTCGGTGGCGTACGTGCCCCGGCCGGGCACCCGGTACACCACGCCTTCGGCGACGAGGTCCTGGAACGCGCGTCGCACGGTTTGACGCGACAGACCATGGTGCGCAACGAGTTCGGACTCGGTCGGTAGCCGGGTGCCGTTGCGGTAGACACCGGCGGCGATCTCGGCGCGAAGTTGTTGGCGCAGGGTCTGATACGCCGGCTCGGTCTTCATCCGCGCAGCCGCCCTAGAGGCCGCCGCGGGCGACCAGTTGCCCGGCGATGACATTGCGTTGAATCTCGTTGGTGCCCTCGCCGACGATCATCAGCGGAGCGTCGCGGAAGTAGCGCTCGACGTCGTATTCGGTGGAGTAGCCGTACCCGCCGTGGATGCGGACCGCGTCCAGCGCGATCTCCATCGCGATCTCGGAGGCGAACAGCTTGGCCATGCCCGCCTCCATATCGCAGCGTTCTCCGCTGTCGTAGCGTTCGGCGGCGTACCGGGTGAGCTGGCGCGCGGCGGTCAGCTTGGTGGCCATGTCGGCGAGGTAGTTGCCGACCGACTGGTGCTTCCAGATCGGTTGGCCGAAGCTCTCCCGCTGCTGGGCATAGGCCAGCGCGTCCTCCAGTGCCGCGGTGGCCACCCCCAGCGACCGGGCGGCGACTTGGATCCGTCCGGTCTCCAGCCCCTTCATCATCTGTGAGAAGCCTTGGCCCGCAACGCCGCCGAGAATCGCCGACACCGGAACCCGGTAGTTGTCGAACGACAGCTCGCAGCTTTCGACACCCTTGTAACCGAGCTTGGGCAGATCCCGCGACACCGTCAGGCCCTGGCCGTGTTCCGCCAGCAGCACCGAGATGCCCTGGTGTTTCGGGGTGGCGCTCGGGTCCGTCTTGCACAGCAGCGCGATCAGCCCGGACCGGCGGGCATTGCTGATCCAGGTCTTCGACCCGTTGATCACCAGCTCATCGCCGTCGGACAATGCGGTGGTCGTCATCGCCTGCAGGTCGCTGCCACCGCCCGGCTCGGTGAGCGCCATGGTGGCGCGTACTTCGCCGCTCGCCAGCACAGGCAGGTACTTCTGCTTCTGTTCCGCCGTGCCGAACAGGGTGATCAGCCTCGCGACGACGGTGTGGCCGCCCATCGCGCCGGCCAGGCTCATCCAGCCGCGTGCGAGCTCCTGGGTCACCTGGACGTAGCACGGCATCGACACCGGACATCCGCCGTACTCCTCGGGGATGGCCAGCCCGTAGATCCCGATGCGCTTCATCTGCTCGATCCACGCCTCCGGATATTCGTTGGCATGCTCGACCATGCGCACGGTCGGTTTCACATCCTGGTCGACGAAGGCCCGCACCGTAGCGACCAGCATGGCTTCTTCTTCGTTCAACTAGCCACTCCGTGAGTCCGAATATGTACGGCCATATTGACACACGGCTGGCCATCCTGCCAGCATGTGATGTTGTGACTTTGTACGGCCATATTGGTGCCCCAGAGGGCGGGCCCTACTTCGACGACCTCGAGGTCGGACAGGTCTTCGACTGGGCTCCCTCGATGACGCTGACGGCGGGTGCGGCAGCCGTGCACCAGTCGATCACCGGCGATCGGCTACGGCTGGCGCTGGACGCCGAACTCGCATCGGCCGTGACCGGGGCGCCGGGTGCGCTGGCACATCCGGCGCTGGTGTGCGACGTGGCGATCGGGCAGAGCACGCTGGCCACCCAGCGCGTCAAGGCCAACCTGTTCTACCGGGGGCTGAGCTTTTATCGGTTCCCGGTCATCGGCGACACGCTGTTCACCCGCACCGAGGTCGTCGGTCTGCGGCAGAACTCGGCCAAGCCCGGCCGGGCGCCCACCGGGCTGGCGGCGCTGCGGATGACCACCATCGACCAGGTGGGCCGGCTGGTGCTGGATTTCTATCGCTGCGCCATGCTGCCGTTGAGCCCGGACGCGGCCGAGACCGGCCATGCCGACGATCTCTCCGCCATCGGCACGGACCTGGCTGCGGCGCCCGACCCGACCGCCCACTGGAATGCGGCGGCGTTCCGGGAGCGTATTCCTGGCCCGCATTTCTACGCCGATATTGCCGGAGCGGTGCTGCCCGGCACCGGCGATGTCGTCAGCAACGCCCCCGAACTGGCCAGGCTGACATTGAATGTCGCAGCCACCCATCATGACTCGCGAGTCGGTGGGCAGCGTCTGGTGTACGGCGGCCACACCATCGGGCTGGCGCTGGCCCAGGCCACCCGGCTGCTGCCCAACCTCGCGACGGTGCTCGGCTGGGAGTCGTGCGACCACACCGGTCCGGTGCACGAAGGCGACACGCTCTACAGCGAGCTGCATGTCGAGGCCGCCGACCCGCTGCCGGACGAGCGCGGCGGGGTGCTGACCCTGCGGTCGCTGGTGTACGCCGTGTCAGCCGATGCCGACGAGCCCGACCGCCAGGTGCTGGACTGGCGGTTCACCGCACTGCAGTTCTGACGGTGCCGACTCAGTGCGGCAGCTCACGGAACGGCGTATCGCGGTACGGCTCCGGTTCTTTGGGCAGACCCAGCACCCGCTCTCCGACGATATTGCGCTGAATCTGGTCGGTGCCGCCGCCGATCGAGGTGAAGTACGCGTTGAGGGCGCGGAACGTCACCGCGTCGCCGACGGGGTTGTCCGGGCCGGCCAGCATGGCTTCCGCGCCGACGATCTCGGTCTGCACCCGCGCGGTCTCGTGCAGGATGCGCGACATCGCGATCTTGCCCAGGGCCATCAGGGTCGCTGCTTCGCCGCGGTCGGCGGTGGCCTTCGATCGGGCGGTGTTCCAGCGGTTCACGGTGGTCAGCGCACTGACGCGGGCGATCTGCTGGCGGATGTGGGAATCGCCGAACTTGCCGAACTCGCGGGCCAGCGCGACGAGGTCGTCTGTGTCGGCCTCGAATGTGCCTGCGGCGCGTGAGGTTCGCGCCACATCGCCCATCAGCCGCCGCTCGTAGGCGAGCGCCACCTGCAACACCGCCCAACCGCCGCCCGGCGGGCCGACCAAGTTCTCCGCCGGAACGCGCGCATTGGTGATGAACACCTCGTTGAACTCCGACTCGCCGGTGATCTGGTGAATCGGGCGCACCTCCACTCCGGGCTGGCGCATCGGGAACATGAAGAAGCTGATTCCCTGGTGCTTGGGTACATCCCAGTCGGTGCGCGCCACCAGCAGACCGTAGTCGGCGGTCTTGGCGAACGATGTCCATACCTTCTGGCCGTTGACCACCCAGCTGTCGCCGTCCCGGTCGGCGCGGGTGCGCAGCCCCGCCAGGTCCGACCCGGCATCCGGCTCGCTGTAGAGCAGGCACCACTTGGCCTCGCCTCGGATCGACGGCGGAATCAGCCGATGCTTCTGCTCGTCGTTGCCCTCGTCGTGCAATGTGCAGGCGAAAAGATTCGCGCGGTCATGGCCAGCCCCCGGCGCTCCGGCGCGCCTGAATTCCTCTGCCACCAGGCGGGATTCGCTATCGGAGAGGCCGCGGCCCCACCACTGCGGCTCCCAGCTGGGCACCGCCCAGCCGGCGTCGACGACCACGTGCGCCCACCGCGACCGGTCGATGGCCGGGTCCCAGTGGGCCGCCAGCCATTCGCGTACCTCGGTGCGCACCTCGTCCTCGCTCATGCCTGTCCGCCGATCAGTCGCAGGTAACGTTCGCGGTGCCAGGCCGGTTCGCCCAGTAACTGGGCATCGGTGCGGGCCCGCCGCAGATACAGATGGGCCGGATGCTCCCAGGTGAAGCCGATGCCGCCGTGCACCTGGATGTTCGTCGCTGCCACGAACACAAACGCATCCGAGCAATACGCCTGTGCCAGTGCAAGATCGGCAAACCGCGACGGCGCCGCATCGTCGAACGAGGCCGCGACGAATCGTGCGGCCGACAGCGCGGACTCCGCCTCGAGCAGCATGTCCGCGCACAGGTGCTTGATCGCCTGGAAGCTACCGATCGCACGGCCGAACTGGTGGCGCGTCCCGGCGTACTTCACCGCCATCTGCATCGCCTGATGGGCGCCGCCGGCCTGCTCGCTGAGCAGCGCGACCGCGCTGCGTTCCAGTGCGGCGGTGAATATCTCGACCCCGTCGCCCAGTCCGCCGACGAGCCGGGCGGGCGCGTCGGCGAACTCGATGCGGCACTGCTGGCGGGTCTGGTCGATCGTCGTCAGCACGGCCAGCGTCACGCCGGGCGCGTTCCGGTCGACCGCGAAGACGGCGGCCCCCGAGTCGGTGTCGGCCAGCACGTAGAGCAGGTCGGCGTTGTGCGCTTCGACGACGAAGGTCTTCTGGCCGGTGAGCTTCCAGTCGCCGTCGATTGCCGACGCCGCCGTGTCCACCCGCTCGGGCAGCCGGGCCGAGGAGTCCTCGGCGTACGCAATGCCGACGATCAGTTCACCGGCGGCGATCCGCGGCAACACGCCGGCACTCTCGTCGCCGTCGCCGGCCTCGGCGAGCAGGTGGACGGCGGTCACCGCGGTGGTCAGGAACGGGCCGCCCATCAGCGCGCGCCCCATCTCCTCCATGACGATGCCCATCTCGACATGCCCGGCACCGGCGCCGCCGAACCTTTCGGGGATCAACAAGCCGAGCAGGCCCATCTCGGCCATCTCGCGCCACACCATGGCGGCGTGGCCCGACCGCTTGGCCATCAGGTCGGCGACGGCCTTTCGCAACGCGTGCTGTTCGTCGGTGAGTGTGAAGGGCACGGGG
>CAZDYH010000124.1:0-9505 GCA_964509355.1 uncultured Mycobacterium sp. | reverse complement strand
ACCGCTGAATGCAGTTGCCGGTCGGAGGTCTCCACGCCGGTGCCGACGTTGAACCGCTGCCCGCCCCCAACCGACGACGACGCTTTGACGAAGGCGTCCACCACATCGTCGACGAACACGTAATCGCGGGTGTTGGAACCGTCCCCGAACACCTTCGTCGGCTTGCCCGAGAGCAGGCCCTGGGCGAATATCGCGACGACCCCGGCCTCGCCGTGTGGATCCTGGCGGGGGCCGTAGACATTTGCCGGGGCGATGTGCGAGCACTCCAGACCGTAGAGATGCCGGAAGGTGTTCAGGTAGATCTCCCCGGCCACCTTGCCCGCTGCGTAGGGCGACGCCGGGTCGACCGGCACGGCTTCGCTGGTGGGGTAGGTCGGCGGGGTGCCGTAGATGGATCCGCCCGATGAGGTGTGCACGATCTTGCGGACACCGGTCCGCCGCGCCGCCTCGGCGAGGCGCACCGTGCCGACGACGTTGACCGACGCATCGAACTGCGGTTCGGCGACCGAGCGCCGGACATCGATCTGGGCGGCCAGGTGGAACACCACCTCGGGCCGGTACTCGTCGAGTACGGCGGCGAGGTCGGCGGAGACGATGTCGGCCTCGACGAAGAAGAAGTCGGGTTCATCCACGAGGTGTTCGAGGTTCGTGGCCCGCCCTGACGCGAAGTTGTCGACGCCGACGACGGAGTGCCCGTCCGCCAGTAGCCGGTCTACCAGCGTCGACCCGATGAAACCGGCTGCCCCCGTGACCAGTGCGCGCATCGGCCCACCATACCGATGCCCGCCGGGGCGGCCGGCTGTGGCGGGCACCCGGTAAGAAAGGAGCTATGGCAGCCCGGACGACCCGCATGTCCTGGGTTGCGCTGACCGCCGCCGCGCTGATCGCGGTGCAACTGCTGATCCGGGCGGTGCTGGCGTTCCGCGGCTATTTCTACTGGGACGATCTGATTCTGACCGGGCGGGCCGGCACCCAGGGTCTGCTGTCACCGTCGTATCTGTTCGATGACCACGACGGGCACGTCATGCCCGCCGCGTTCCTGATCGCCGGCGGGATCACCCGGCTGGCGCCGCTGAACTGGATCGGACCGGCGATCAGCCTGGTGGTGCTGCAACTGCTGGCATCGCTGGCACTGCTGCGCGCCCTGTACGTCATCCTCGGCTGGCGCCCGGTGCTGCTCGTTCCGCTGACGTTCGCGCTGTTCACGCCGCTGGGGGTGCCGGGCTTCGCCTGGTGGGCCGCGGCGCTGAACTCGCTGCCGATGCTGGCGGCGCTGGCCTGGGTGTGCGCGGACGCGATCCTGTTGGTGCGCACCGGGAATCAGCGCTATGCGGTGACGGGTGTGCTGGCCTATCTCGGCGGCCTGTTGTTCTTCGAAAAGGCGGCGGTGATCCCGGCCATCGCGTTCACGGTAGCCGCGCTGCTCTGCCATGTGCGGGGTGAGCGGTCGGCAGTGCGGACGGTCTGGCGTCGCGGTGCCCGGCTGTGGACCGCGTCGCTGGCCCTGACCGCCGGCTGGATCGTGCTCTATCTGGTGGTCGTCGACCAGCAGCGCTGGAGTTGGGATCTGTCGATGACGTGGGATCTGCTGCGCCGCTCCGTCACTCACGGCATCGTCCCCGGTCTGGTGGGCGGGCCGTGGCACTGGGAGCGGTGGGCGCCGGCATCGCCGTGGGCGACGCCGCCCGCGGTGGTGATGGTGTCGGGCTGGCTGGCGCTGGCGGCCGTCTTCGTGATCTCGCTGATCCGCAAGCAGCGCATCGGTCCGGTCTGGCTCGTCGCCACCGGGTACGCGATCGCCTGCCAGATACCGATCTACCTGATGCGGTCATCGGCGTTCACCGCCCTCGAATTGGCTCAGACGCTGCGCTACCTGCCCGACCTCGTCGTCGTGCTCGCACTGCTGGCCGCCGTGGGGTTCTGCGCACCGAACCGGCCGTCATCGCAATGGCTCAATGCCGCCGTGCCCCGGGCTGTGGTGACGGTGTGCCTGGCGGCGGCATTCGTGGCGAGCAGCCTGTACTCGACCGCGACGTTCCTGACCAGCTGGCGCGACAACCCCGCCCAGCCGTACCTGCAGAACGCGCGTCGCGGACTGGCCGGCGCGCAGGCCTCCTCGGATGCCCCGCTGCTGGATCAGGAAGTCGACCCGCTGGTGCTGCAGCGGGTGGCCTGGCCGGAGAACCTGGCCAGCCACATGTTCGCGCTGCTGCGCGAAAGACCCGAATTCACCCCGGCGACAGGCAAATTGCGAATGCTCGACATCGCGGGCCGACTGGTCGACGCCAAGGTGACCTGGGTCCGGACGATCGTGCCCGGGCCGACGCCGCAGTGCGGTTACCTCGCGCAGCCCGATATCCCGATCCAGATGGCGCTGGACGGCCCGTTGCTGCCCGCGGAGTGGACCGCCGAGATCAACTACCTGGCCAACAGCGACGGCTCGATGGCCCTGTCACTGTCCGAGGGCGCATCGACGAAAGTGCCGGTGCATCCGGGCCTGAACCGGGTCTACGTCCGGCTGTCCGGGGCGGGCACCGCCATCACGGTGCGCGCCGACACCGCCGCGCTGTCGGTGTGCATCGCGTCGGGACCCGTCGGCTACGTCGCGCCGGTGTGACGTTTCGGCGCGAGAGACCGGAGCCGCCTGGGGGAGTCGAACCCCCGACCTATTCATTACGAGTGAATCGCTCTGCCGACTGAGCTAAGGCGGCGGTGCCCAGCGGCGATGAGCGCTTGCGCGCAGAGCAAGAGTCACCGCCCGGGCGGCACGAGTCTACGGCAGACCGTGCGGCGCGCCCAAGTCAGTCGCGCAGGGCCTGCCCGATGGTGGCGACCATGGCGTCGACCGCAAACTTGGGTTTGACGTTGACCGCGAGGGCCTCGCGGCACCGCAGCACCGCTTCGATACAGCGCAGCAGACGCTCCGGCGTGGCGTGCACGGCCAGTGCGGCGACACGATCGGCCATATCGGGATGGTTGGGCACCACCTCTGTCGCGCTCGATGCCACCAGCAGTGCATCCCGGAAGTAGGACGCGAGATCCATCAACGCGCGGTCCATAGCGTCGCGTGCGGCCCGCGTGTGACGCGACTTCTGCCGTCGCTCAAGGTCTTTGATCGCACCGGTGGCACCACGCAGCGTCCCGGCAGTGCCCTTGCCGGTGCCGCCCGCACCCAGCGCGGTCCGCAGTTCCTCGGCCTCGGCCTCGTCGCGGCCGAGGGTCAACGCGCGAGCCTCGGCCTCGGCGGTCGCCACCAACTCCTCGGCGGCGGCGTAGGCCCGCGTCGGCGTGGCGGCATCGCGCGCCAACCCCAACGCCCGCTGCCGTCGCTCCCGGGCCTGCGGATCGGTGGCCAACCGGCGCGCACGACCCACGTGCCCGCCGCTGACCGAGGCCGCCCACCGCGCCTCGTCGTCGGCCAGCCCGTCGGTCTTGACCAGAACCTGCGCGATGGCGGCGGCCGGCGGTGTCACCAGCGCGATGTGCCGGCAGCGCGACCGCAGCGTGATCGAGATGTCCTCGGGGTCAACCGACGGCGCACACAGCAGGAACACCGTCGACGGCGGCGGTTCCTCGACGACCTTGAGCAACGCGTTCGCGGCGCCTTCGGTCAGCCGGTCGGCGTCCTCGATCACCACGATCTGCCACCGCCCGGTGCTCGGGCGCCGGGATGCGATTCCGACGATGCCGCGCATCTCGTCCACGCCGATCGACAGGCCTTCCGGGATGACCCGCCGCACATCGGCGTGCGTGCCGGCCATCGTCGTCACACAGGCGCGGCACTGACCGCAACCAGGCGTGCTGTCCGCAGAGCATTGCAGGGCTGCCGCGAAGCACAGCGCCGCGATCGAGCGTCCCGAGCCCGGTGGTCCGGTGATCAGCCAGGCATGTGTCATGGTCCCGGTCGTGGCCGCGTCGTGAGCCGAGTCACCGCGTGCGGCCTCAGCCGCGGCCACCAGCTCGGCCTCAACCGACTGCTGGCCCACCAGCCGCGCAAAAACCCCGAACATCACTGCAACAGTAGTGGTCACGGCCGACAGCGCTGCCCGCCGACCGATACGGTTAGCGGGTGAGCACCCAGGCCGGACCGACCGGGCGAATCAGCGCATTCGTTCGCTGGGTGGCGCGCACGCCCTGGCCGGTGTTCTCGCTGGGCATGCTGCAGGCCGACATCATCGGCGCGCTGTTCGTGATCAGTTTCCTGCGCTACGGCCTGCCCCCGAACGACCGATTCCAACTGCAGGACCTCCCCCGTGCCAACCTGGTGATCTTCCTGACCGTGCTGGTCGTCACCTTCTCGGCCGGGGCGTACCTGAGCCTGCGGCTGCTCCGGCCCGTGTTCCGCTGGCAGCGCCGGGACGGCCTGCTCTCCGATTCCGATCCCGCCGCCACCAAGCTGGCGCGCACCCGCGCGCTGCGGATGCCCACCTACCGCACGCTGATCAGCGTCACGAACTGGTTCCTGGGCGGGGTGGTGTTCGTCATCGCCAGCTGGCCCGTCGCCAGCCGTTCGGCACCCGCGATTGCCATCGCCATCGCCCTGGGCGCCACCGCAACCGCCATCATCGGCTATCTGCAGGCCGAGCGGGTGCTGCGGCCGGTGGCGGTTGCCGCGCTGCGGGAAGGCTTGCCGGAGAATTTCCGGGCACCCGGGGTGATCCTGCGGCAGGTGTTGACCTGGATGCTCGGCACCGGGGTACCGGTCCTGGCGATTGTGCTGGTGGTGCTGGCCAGCAAGTTCTCCATCCTGGAAACCTCCGCCGAAAAAGCGACGATGCCGATTCTGCTACTGGCGGTCACCGCGCTGGTCGTCGGGTTCGCCGGGACCGTGCTGGTGGCCATGTCGATCGCGGACCCGCTGCGTCAGCTGCGCTGGGCGCTCGGCGAGGTGCAGCGCGGCAACTACAACGCGCACATGCAGATCTACGACGCCAGCGAGGTCGGCCTCCTGCAGGCCGGCTTCAACGACATGGTGCGCGAACTGTCCGAGCGGCAACGGCTGCGCGACCTGTTCGGCCGCTACGTCGGCGAGGACGTCGCCCGGCGCGCGCTCGAGCGCGGCACCGAGCTGGGCGGGCAGGAACGCGACGTCGCGGTGCTGTTCGTCGACCTCGTCGGCTCCACCGAGCTGGCCTCCACCCGGCCACCCAGCGCGGTCGTCGCGCTGCTCAACGAGTTCTTCCGTGTCGTCGTGGAAACCGTCGGCCGCCACGGCGGATTCGTCAACAAGTTCCAGGGTGACGCCGCGCTGGCCATCTTCGGAGCGCCCATCGAGCACCCCGACGGCGCCGGCGCCGCGCTGGCGGCAGCCCGGGAGCTGCATGACGAGCTCCTCCCGGTGTTGGGGTCCGCCGAGTTCGGCATCGGAGTGTCCGCAGGCCGGGCCATCGCCGGACACATCGGCGCACGGGCCCGCTTCGAGTACACGGTGATCGGCGACCCGGTCAACGAGGCCGCCCGGCTCACCGAGCTGGCCAAGTCGGAGGAAGGTCACGTGCTCGCGTCGGCGATCGCGGTCAGCGGTGCGCTGGACGCCGAGGCGCTGTGCTGGGACGTCGGCGAGATCGTCGAGCTGCGCGGCCGCACCGCACCCACGCAACTGGCCCGGCCGTTGCATCTGGCGGTGCCGAGCGAGGTCAGCTAACCGCGCTTGACGGCCTTCTTGGCCGGGGCCCTGCGGGTGGTCTTCTTGGCGGGCCGCTTGGCCGGACCGCGGGCGCGCCGGTCGGCCAGCAGTTCGGCGGCCCGCTGGTCGGTGATCGACAGGACGTCGTCGCCCTTGCGCAGGCTGGCATTGGTTTCGCCATCGGTCACATACGGCCCGAACCGGCCGTCCTTGATGACCATCGGCTTGCCCGACGCCGGATCTGTCCCCAGCTCACGCAGCGGCGGAGCCGAAACACCCTGCCCAGCACGGCGTTTAGGCTCGGAGTAGATCTTCAGCGCCTCTTCGAGGGTGATGGTGAACATCTGGTCCTCGGTCGCCAGTGAGCGGGAATCGCTGCCGCGCTTGAGGTATGGGCCGTAGCGTCCGTTCTGCGCGGTGATCTCCTCACCGGACGCGGGATCGACGCCGACCACACGCGGCAGCGACAGCAGCCTCAACGCATCATCGAGGGTCACCGTCTGCAGATCCATCGTCCGCAGCAGCGAGCCGGTTCGGGGCTTGGGACCCGTTGGCTTCTTGCTCTTCTTCGCGGCGACTCCGTCCTCGGGTTCGGGCGGCTCGGGCAGCATTTCGGTCACATACGGTCCGTAGCGGCCGTCCCTGGCGACGATCTGATGACCGGTCGCCGGGTCCACCCCCAAGACACGTCCCGCTTGCGGTGTGGCGAACAGATCTTCGACCAGCTCGAGGGTGAGCTCGTCGGGAGTGAGCGAATCGTTGAGGTTCGCACGCTGCGGGGTCAGCTCGCCGTCTTCGCCGCGGACCATCCGTTCCAGGTACGGTCCGTTCTTGCCGACCCGGACATAGATGGTGCGGCCCTGGTCGTCGTCGAACAGCTTGATCGAGTTGACCTCTCGGGCGTCGATGCCCTCGAGATTGACTCCGACGAGTTTCTTCAGCCCGCCTGAGCGCGCGACCGAGCCCGGCGCGCCGTGTTCACCGCCGAAGTAGAAGTTGCTGAGCCAGTTGGTGCGCTGCTCGTGTCCGGCGGCGATCTCGTCCAGCTCGTCCTCCATCGCCGCGGTGAAGTCGTAGTCCACCAATCGGCCGAAGTGCTGTTCGAGCAGACCGGTGACTGCGAACGCGACCCAGGACGGAACCAGGGCGCTGCCCTTCTTGTGCACGTAGCCGCGGTCCTGGATGGTCTTGATGATCGAGGAGTACGTCGACGGACGGCCGATGCCCAGATCCTCGAGTGCCTTGATCAGCGACGCCTCGGTGTAGCGGGCCGGCGGGTTGGTGGCGTGCCCTTCGGCGGTCAACTCGGTGGCGGCCACGCGCTGGCCCTGGGTCAGCTGCGGTAACCGGCTCTCGGCGTCATCGGCCTCGCCGCCGGCCAACTCGTCCACGGTCTCGACATAGGCTTTGAGGAAACCGGGGAAGGTGATGGTACGGCCGCTGGCGGTGAACACCACCGATCTTCTGTCGTCGGACTCCCCCGCGATGCGCAGGCTGAGCGTGCGGCCGCGGGCGTCGGCCATCTGCGAGGCGACGGTGCGCTGCCAGATCAGCTCGTAGAGCCGGAACTCGTCGTTGTCGAGCTCGCCGTGCAGCGCGCCCGGGGTCGCGAACGTGTCACCCGCCGGCCTGATGGCCTCGTGCGCCTCCTGCGCGTTCTTGACCTTGCGGGTGTACTGACGCGGCGACGGGTGGACGTACTCCTCGCCGTAGAGCTGGCGGGCCTGGTTGCGGGCGGCGTTGATGGCCGACTGCGACAGCGTGGTCGAGTCGGTACGCATGTAGGTGATGTAGCCGTTCTCGTAGAGCCGCTGAGCGATGCTCATCGTGCGCTCCGAGGAGAACCGCAGCTTGCGGCCGGCCTCCTGCTGCAGTGTCGAGGTCATGAACGGCGGGTACGGGCGTCTGGTGTACGGCTTCTCCTCGACCGATGACACGGCGAGGGCGGCGCCGCGCAGTCCGCGGGCCAGCGTTCCGGCGCTGGACTCGTCGAGGACCAGCACCTCGTCGGGCTTGCGCACCGCACCCAGCGAGTCGAAGTCGCGGCCGGTGGCGACCCGCAGTCCATCGACAACCACCAGCCGGGCGGTGAAGGTGGGCGGCTGCGCTGCCGGATCGGACACACTGGCGTCCAGTTCGGCGACCACGTCCCAGTAGCCGGCGCTGCGGAACGCCATCCGGTCGCGCTCACGCTGGACGATGATGCGGGTGGCCACCGACTGCACGCGACCCGCCGACAGCTTCGGCGCGACCTTCTTCCACAGCACCGGGCTGACCTCGTAGCCGTACAGCCGGTCCAGGATGCGCCGGGTCTCCTGGGCGTCGACCAGGTCATTGTCCAGGTCACGCGGGTCTTCAGCGGCGGCCCGGATGGCCGACTCGGTGATCTCGTGGAAGACCATCCGCTTGACCGGGATGCGCGGCTTCAGGGTCTCCAGTAGGTGCCACGCGATGGCTTCGCCCTCGCGGTCTTCGTCAGTGGCGAGATACAGCTCGTCGACGTCCTTGAGCAGGCCCTTGAGCTCGGCGACTGTGCTCTTCTTCTCCGGACTGACGATGTAGAGGGGTTCGAAGTCCGCGTCGACGTTGACCCCGAGCCTGGCCCAGGGTTCGGACTTGAACTTCGCGGGCACGTCGGCGGCCGCCCGCGGTAGGTCACGGATGTGGCCGCGGGACGACTCGACTATGTAGTTGGAACCCAGGAAGCCGGCAATTTTTCGCGCCTTTGTGGGCGACTCGACGATAACGAGCCGCCGGATGCCGCCACTTCTACCGCCACCGCGGTCCTCGCCAGCCAACTGCGCTTACGCTCCACTTCTGTCTTGCCACTGCACTTCACCGTCACCGGCATTAGTCCCGACCCAGTGGGCAACTGACAATTTGGCACCCCGGGCGGCCCGACGCAAACTGACTCCCCGGCGCCGGGCCGGACGTTCCCCGCGCCGGCCGCTTGTCGCCGGGCCTCAGACTCGGGGCCACTGCGACAACGCCTCGGCGCCGTCGGGCGGTTCCCCCACGTTCTCTACCAGGCGCGATAGCCGCCGACGCCCGCTGATCCGCAGGGCCGGCCGAGTGCCTCGGGTGCCGATGAGGGTAGGCGCGATACCCACCCGCATCATGGCCGAGGCAAGTGGTGAATGAGTGTCCGGCGCGTGTGGGTCCAGGCCCAGCAGATAACGGTCGGCTTCCGGGCTGCCCGCGGCCAGGGTCCAGGCCCGCAGTTCCCGCGGTCCGGGCAGCCACTGCGGCGGCACCGTCTTCACCGCCCCACGGGTCCACTCGGCGGCGATGCCGAGCAGGCGGCCGTCGACGGCCGTCCGCACCAGCGGCGTGTCTTCTTCGGTATGGGTGATCTCGGGCTGCAAACCGGCCTCCTCGATCATCTCGGCCAGGGCCGACGCCCGCCAGAGTCGGTCGACGACCACCGACAACCGCGCCCCGTCACCGACCAGCACCACCTGCCCGGCGGCAGCAAGCATCCCGGTGAGGTCGGCAACCGCGGGCGGCACCGACTCTGCCGAGAAGAAGGACAGCTGGCTCACGTCACGACAGTAGGCCAGTATCCGACCGCGACAGTGCCGCCGGGCCGCATCGGCGGCCACAAACGAAAACACCCCCGGCAGTGCCCGTTACCGGGACTACGCGGGGGGTTCTCGTCAGGTTCGTTTGCTCAGATGGAGCGAACGCCCGTGGCCTGAGGGCCCTTGGGGCTCTGGCCGACCTCGAACTCGACCTTCTGGTTCTCTTCCAGGGTGCGGAAGCCTGATCCCTGAATTTCCGTGTAGTGGACAAACACATCGGCGGAGCCGTCCTCCGGGGCGATAAAGCCGAAGCCCTTCTCCGCGTTGAACCACTTCACAGTTCCCTGTGGCATTTTTC
>CAZDYH010000123.1:0-9636 GCA_964509355.1 uncultured Mycobacterium sp. | reverse complement strand
CATCTCGCCCAGGATGGAGAACGTGTCCTCGACCGGGACGATGCGGTCGTCGAGCACGAGTGCGTGCAGCGATCCGAGTACCCGGTCGAACGCACCGCGCCGCACAACGCCGCCCAGACTTTCACCGACCAGGTGCGGCTCCCCGGCCTCGATCCCGGACAGAATCTTCAGCCCCGGGAAGCGGCGCCGGCAGTCCTCGATGCACTCGAGGTAACCGTCGACGTCGAGATCGCAGATCCCCCGGCGCAGTGACGTCAGGTTCGTGGCGGCGTCTCCGAGGCTCCAGGTCGTGAAGTCGAGGTGTTCGGTGAAGGACACTGCCGGAACGCCCAGTTCCAGCGCGCGTTCGCAGGATCGTCGCATCGACGCCGCGTCATCGGTGTCGTAGGACCATTCGGAGTGCACGTGGTTGTCGGCCGGCAGGCTCCTGCCGGCAGCCCGCCGCAAGTGGCCGGTCACGTCAGGGGACCGCGCCTGCGCACTCAGTCCTTTCCGGCGTAGGCCCGGGCTACCCGGGTGACGAACTGGTAGACGCCGTCCTCCTGGGGGGCGAGTGGGCCGGGCCGCGCGTGCGGCGAGCTGAGCCCGCGCTGCACCGACTCGCAGGCCGCCCAGTCCTGCCGGTTGGTCAGATCCCAGAAATCCACCGCGTAGGACGGGTCGAAATCCGGTTTCGCCGCAATCTCTTTCGGGAAGGCCCACGCGCATTCCACGTGCGTGCGGTCCGCAGCCAACGGCGTCATCAGGTGGGTCATGACGTAGTCCGGGTGCAGGCTGACCAGCAGGTTGGGATACCCGACCAGGTACATCACGGTGCGCAGCTCTTGCTCGGAAAGGCCCTTGATCGCGACACCGCCGCTTTTTCCGGTCAGCGACATGGTCTCGGCGCCCTCGATGATCGACATCCAGCCGCCCATCCACGAGCCCTCGAACTGGATGTTCTCGCCGCTGGTCGGCGGGCTGATCCGGGAAAGCTCCGGGTGGATGGCAGAGCAGTGGTAGCACTCCTGGTAGTTCTCCGCGATCACCTTCCAGTTGCTGGCGAGCTGGTAGGAATGCCTGGCCACGACCGTCAGGTCCTCGGGGCGGTATGGCCCGATGGTGTCCTCCAGCCCGGCGACATGTTCGGCGAACTCAACGTCCGCACCGCTGGGGTCTACGAACAGCCAGCCGTGCCAGTCGACCAGGCGCAGTTCGGTGAGCCCGAACTCACCGGGCTCGAAGCCGGCGACGTCACGGAAGTCGGGTGCGTTGCGCAGCTGACCGTCGAGCCGGTAGGACCACGAGTGGTACGGGCAGATGATGCCGCGGCGTTTGGCCGTCGCCCCGCACGCCAGAAGTTCGTGGCCGCGGTGCCGGCAGGTGTTGGCGAAGGCGCGAACGATGCCGTCGTCGCCCCGCGCCAACAACACTCCGTTAGGGCCGGAGCCCACGGCCTTCTGGGCGCCCACGCCGTCGAGGTCGCTCGCGTGGCCCACGCAGGTCCACCCGGAGAAGATCGTGCGCTGTTCCCACTCGAACACCTCCGGGTCGACGTACGCCTCGCGCGGCAGCATGCGCGAGGAACCGAAGGGGGCTAGCGCCGCGGCGAGATCGTCGGCGGGAACGGGTGCCGGACCGTGCTGTTTGAACACACAGTCAGGGTACTGTGCGGAACGGGAATGGTCTAGACCTGGGCATCACGCCTCTCCGGCGAAGGCGCCGATACCGCGGTCGCTGGTGACCGTGTCGCCGCGGGTCAGGCGTCGGTAGATCAGGAATCCGATCACCACGGCGGTCAGCGCCGTGAACAACAACAGCGTCGCCAACGCGTTCAATGCCGGCGTGGGTGCGGCCCGCGCCGTGTTGTAGATCTTCACCGACACGGGTTCGGTCGAGGCGTCGCCGGACAGATAGCGCACCAGCACGAAGTTGTCGATGACGTCGGCGAAGACCAGCACGGTGCTGGCGAAGATCGCGGGCATCAGCATCGGCAGGATGATCCGGCGCAACGCTCCGAACGGCGACGCGCCGAGATCCATGGCGGCCTCTTCGTATTGCGGCCCGATGGTGGCAAGCCGCGCCCGGACCAGCACGGCCGGATAGGAGATCTGGAAGGTCACCAGCCCGATGACCTGCGCGGACGTGCCAAGGGCCACCGGCAGGGCCACCGAGGTGATCATGAACAGCAGGGCGACCGCGAGCAGAATCTCGGGAATCACGAACGAGATCAGCATGAGCATGTTCGCTCCGGCGGGCAGCCGGCCCCGCCACCGGTCGATTCCGATGGCGAACATCACGCCCAGCGGCACGGTGATCACCGTCGCGATCAGTCCGAGCTTGAGCGTCTGCAGCAGCGCGGTATGCAGGGCGGCGTTGTGCCATACCGACAAGGTCGGGTCGCCCCAGTACCAGCGGAAGGAGAAACCCTGCCAGCTGGTACGCGACCGGCCCGCGTTGAAGGAGAACAGCACTGCGATCGCCACCGGCAGCAGCGACCACACCAGGTACGCAATGGTGATGCCGAGCAGCACCCGCGGACGCCGCCACGGGTCGTTCCACCAGGCCAGGCCCAACGCGATGGGACTCCGCATCACACCCGCACCTCGTCGCCGCGCGACATCACCCGCACGTAGTAGAACATCGGCAGCAGCGCAACGAGGAACACCAACATCACGAACGCCCCGGCCTGACCGGTCTGCCCCGGCGCCTGCACACTGTCGTTGATGAGATTGCCGACCATCGCCGTCTTCGGCGACTTCGAGAGCAGATCGCTGGTGAAGTAGTCACCGAGCATCGGCAGGCAGGTGAGCAGGGCCGCCGCGACGATGGTCGGGCGGCACAACGGCAGCGTGACCCGCCAGAACGACGAGAACCGGTCCGCGCCCAGGTCACGCGCCGCTTCGAGCATCGACTGGGAGAGCCGGTCGAGTCCCGCGTAGAGCGGCAGGATCATGTACGGCACATAGCCGTACACCAGACCGAGTATCACCACCACCGGCTGGCCCGACAACCACTGCACCTGCACCGAGAACAGGCCGCCGAGGCCGAAGAGCTTGTTGACCAGGCCGTCGTCCTGCAGCAGATTCACCCAGGCCAGCATCCGCATCATGTAGCTGATCCAGAACGGCGCGATCAGCAACGCCAGCAACAGGCCCTTGCGCTTACCGGAGAGCCGGGCCACGTAGTACGCCACCGGGAAGGCGATGAGCAGGCTCAGCACGCTTGCCACGACGACATAGACCAGGGTGCGCAGCAGCGCCGGCCCGAATACGCCGTCGCGGCCGACGATGTGGGTGAGGACGTAGGTGAACTGAGTGGGGTCCCAGTGCAGCGGGTTCCACACCGGGACCGCCGTGCGGAACACCGGATCGAGCTGACCGAAGACAACGGCCAGGACCACGTAGAGCGGTGCGATGAAACACACCAGCAGCCACATGATTCCAGGAGCGGCGAGACCGGGCCAGAGCCCGCTGGTGCGTTCCCGCCTCGTCGGCGGCGGCTCCGTCCGAGGCGGGCTTGTCGCCTCTGAAAGGTCCGTTACCGCCACCGAATTCAGGACCCGGCTTTGAAGGCGCGCCAGACGTTGTGCCAGGCGGCGTCGTTGGCCGCATCGAGCTCGAGCAGCCGGTAACCCTTGTCGAAGTAGTCCTGCTTGACGATCGCGGATCTGAGGTTCTCGGGGATGAAGCCATCGGCCACAAGGGAATCGGGGTTGATCGAGACCTGCGGCGGCTGATAACCGATCGCGGAGAAGTTCTGCTTGGCGACCTCGGGGTCGAGCATGTGGTCGATGAACAGGTGCGCCAGTACCGGATTTTTCCCGCTTTTCAGCACGACCATCAGGTCGTTGTCGACCATGCCCTTGCCGTCTTCGGGGAACCAGAAGCGCAGCACGTCGGGTGAGACCTCGGCGGGCAGGTAGGACTGCGCGTTGACCATGTCGCCGGACCACATCTGGCACAACCCGATCTGCCCGCCGGGCAGATCGCTGTACATGGTGATGGTGACCTTCGGCGACGTCGCGGCGACCATCGCGCTGAGTTGTTCGCCGACGATCTTCAGGTCGGCCGCCGACGAGGTGTTGATATCGGTGATGCCCTGGCGCAACAGCACCATGGACATCGCAGTGTGCCAGTCGTCGATGACCGCGGTCTTGCCCTTGTAGGCCGGATCCCACAGCGAGTCATACGGGTTCGGCAGGGCACCGATATCGGCGGGCACCTGGTCGTTCCGCCACCCGATACCGGTGGTGTAGACGGTGTAGGGCACCGTGTAGCGCCACTCCCCGTCGTACCAGGGATTGGTGAAAGTCGGCCACACGTTCTTGATGCCCGGGATATAGCTGTGGTTGAGCGGGCGGATGAGCGTCCCGTTGACCAGCCGGCTGATCTGGTCGTAGCTCGGGTAGTAGAGGTCGTAATCCACGTTGCCGCCACGGATCTTGGTGATCGCTTCATCGGTGTCGTTGAACGTGGAGATCTGCACTTTGACGCCGTGCTTGTCCTCGAACGACTTCACCGCGTCCGGGCTGACGTAGTCGGCGTAGCTGTAGAGCTGGAGCGTCGCACCCTTCTCCGGCGCGAGTCCATCCGCGATCGGTTGGTTGTCCTTCGCGATGTCCCACGTGACGGGGTTGTCCGGGGATGCCAGCTGCAGGCTTGGCTTTGCGGAGGTCGACTCCGGCTTCGAACACGCCGCCAGGAATGCGGCCAGAGCGGGGGTGCCCGCGGCCATGATCGCGGTGCGCTGCAGGAACTGGCGGCGGGTCGGACCTTCGCTTCGAGGTACTGGCATTGGGGCCTCCCCGTCTCTTTGTGTCTTGTCGCTGAAAGGACTCTCGCATAGACTGAATGCTCAGTCAAGAAATTCCGGGCCACCTATCGAGGTGGGTGCACAACGGTATTGAGTGGAGGTTTCACCGTGGCTTCGTCGGTGGTCGAGAGCCCGGTGCGGGACGCTGTAGATCAGCTGATCGCCGACGAGGAACAGGTGTTCCTGCGCCGCCAGCCGCGCAGCACCGAACTCATCGCGCTGGCCGGTGAACACCTCGCCGGCGGCGCCACCTCGAACTGGCAGATCGCCCAGCCGCAGGCGGTGTGGATGAGCCACGGCCGGGGCTCCAAGGTGTACGACGTCGACGGCACCGAGTACGTCGACATGCACGGCGGCTACGGCGCATCGATCGCCGGGCACGCCCATCCGGCCATCGTCGCGGCGGTGAGCGACCAGGTCCGGCGCGGCACCCACTTCGCGCAGCCCACCGAAGACGCGATCTGGAACGCGACCGAACTCGCCCGCCGCTTCGACCTGCCGTTGTGGCGGTTCGCGAACTCCGGCACCGAGGCGACGATGGACGCCGTGCACCTCGCCCGTGCGCTCACCGGGCGGGACCTGATCATCAAGGTCGAGGGCTGCTACCACGGCCACCACGATTCGGTGGAGGTCTCCGTGCTGCCGGAGGCCGACGAGGTCGGGCCGCGCGATCACCCCACGGGCGTGCCGGGCAACACCGGCATCCCGGCCGCGATCCGCGACCTGGTGGTCGTGGTGCCGTTCAACGACCCCGAGGCCGTGGCCCGCGCGCTCACCGAGCACCCCGGCCAGATTGCCGCGATGATCGTCGAACCGGTGATGATGAACGCCGGTATCATCCCGCCCGCCGACGGTTATCTCGCGGCCATCCGGAAGCTGTTGCACGCGGCCGGCGCGCTGCTGATCTTCGATGAGGTCAAGACCGGCTTCACCACCGGGCCCGGCGGTATCACCGCGCTGTCCGGCGTGGTGCCGGATATGGTGTGCCTCGCCAAGGCACTGGGTGGCGGTATCGCGGTCGCGGCGATCGGCGGTACCCGGACGGTCATGTCCGCGATTGCCGACGGCCGCTATGAGCAGGTGGGCACGTTCAACGGCAACCCGCTGGCCATGGCCGCGACGCGGGCGACGCTTGCCGACGTACTCACCCCCGCGGCCTACGCGCACCTGGACCGGCTCGCTTCCGACCTGCGGGCCTCGCTCGAAGCGGTGATCGCGCGGCATGGTTTCGACTGGCACGTCGTCACGGTCGGCGCCAAGGGCTGCGTCACGTTCCGCCGCGATCCGGTGCGGGAGTTCCGTGACTTCCTGCAGGTCGACGCCCGGTTGGGCCACCTGCACTGGCTCATGCAGCACAATGGTGGAGTTTTCCTCCCGCCATGGGGGAAGGTGGAGCAATGGCTGCTATCTGTCCAGCACGACCACCACGATGTCGAACGGTTCGCCGCGAACTTCGCCCGGCTCGGTGCGGCGGTGGCACTCTGAGGTCCACTCCGGACGCCCGCAGGTGACCGGCGGCGCCATCCGGCTGCACCAGCTGGCCAAGTCCTTCGGTGGCGTACCAGCCGTCATCGATATCGACCTCGACATTCCGGCCGGCCAGTTCTACTCGTTGCTGGGCGCGTCCGGCTGCGGCAAGACGACCATACTGCGGATGATCGCCGGATTCGAGAAACCGGACTCGGGCTGGATCGAACTCGACGGCCGCGACGTTGTGGGCGACCCGCCACACAAGCGTCCGGTGAACACCGTGTTCCAGACCTACGCGCTGTTCCCGTTCATGACCGTGTGGGACAACGTCGCGTTCGGGCTGAAATACCAGAAGACATCACACGAGGAGACGAAGCGCCGCGTCGGCGAGGCGCTGGAACTCGTTCGGATGGGGGACTTCGCGAAACGACGTCCGGCGCAGCTGTCCGGCGGTCAGCAGCAGCGCGTCGCGCTTGCCCGGGCGCTGGTCCTGGAACCGCGGGTGCTGCTGCTCGACGAGCCGCTCGGCGCCCTGGACGCGAAGCTGCGCAGACAGCTACAGCTGGAGCTGCGCGCCGTACAGCGCGAGGTCGAGATCACGTTCGTCTACGTGACCCACGACCAGGAGGAGGCGCTCACCATGAGCGACCAGATCGCCGTGCTGGCCGAGGGTCGCGTCGAGCAGGTGGGTCCGCCGCAGGAGATCTACTCGGCCCCGGCCACCGCCTACGTCGCCGGATTCCTCGGAGCCGCCAACATCTTCGACGCCGACGTGCTCGACGTGGGCAGCGGGTCGGCCATGTGCTCGGCGATGGCCACCCGACTTCAAGCCGCCGTCGACGGCACAGCCACCAACGTGCAACCCGGCCCGGCCGCGATCATCATCCGGCCCGAGCGCATAACGCTGCACGGCCCGGGCGATGCGATCGGACCGGGATCCAACGTCATCGCGGGCACCGTGGCCGAGATCGTCTATCTCGGGTCTTGTACCCAGGTGCACGTCGACGTCGGCGAACCGACCGCGCTGATCGTCGAGGTCCCGAACTACTCGGGCCCGCACTCGGTGACCCAGCAGCCGGGGACTCCGGTGAACTGCGTGTGCACTCACGACGCGGTCCGGGTACTGCGTCGTAGCCCGGTGACTGCCGTCCCGGGCCCCCACCCCGGCCTGGACAGTGCTGCCGACCAGGTGGGCGATGAGCCGCTTGCGCGAGAGCATCAGACGACGCGCTGAGCCCCGTCAGCCGGTGCGGCCGGCGGCCATCTTGCGGGCCGGACGGCGCTGCTGTGGAGCGAGATCGAGTTCGCGCTCGGCGAAGCGCATGGCGATCTCATAGGCGACGTCGGAGTCGATCTCAGGATCCCGCAGCGCCACCTGGATCGAGAGCCCGTCGAGCAGCGCCGAGAACTCCCGCGCGAACATCCGGGCGTCCACCTTCGTGGTCAGCTCCCCCGCTTCGACGACGTCGGCGATCATCCGCCGCCAGCGGGCGTCCAGCTCGATCCGGGCCGGAGCCACCTCGTCGTGCCGGAAGGCCTGCGCCCACAGGTCGAACCAGAGGCCCCACGCGCCGGGCACTTCACCATTGGCCTCCGGCACGCAGGTCCACTGGATGAGCAGCGAAAGCCGTTCGCGCAGTGAGCTGACCTCGGCCAGCATCAATTCGGCCGCGTCGTAGAACGACTCCTCCGAGTAGCGCAGGGCGTCCACCAGCAGGCGATCGCGGGTGCCGAAGTAGTAGATCACCAGGGCCGAGGAGACCCCCGCACGTTTCGCGACATCGGCGATACGTGTTTCACCGAAACCCCGCTCGCAGATCAATTCGGCTGCGGCGCGGAGCATCTGGGTGCGACGGGCTTCGTTGTTCTGTGTCGCGGGCGCGGACTCGGCCATGGCTGGGGCGGATCTCCTCTCAGCGGCGGCGCTGCTACTTGTAAGCAGCGTAACACTTGGTTAGATTGAACAGTCAGTCAGGACGCGCATCGGGCGCGGCCGGAATTGGGGCTGGACATGTCGAACACATACGACGCCATCGTCATCGGCGGCGGCCACAACGGGCTGGTTTCGGCGGCCTACCTCGCCCGCTCGGGGGCCAGCACACTCGTGCTCGAGGCGCGCGGTGCCACCGGGGGCGCCGCCACCACCGAATCGCCGTGGCCCGAGGCCCCCCACCTTCGGGTCACCCGACTGTCCTACGTGATGAGCCTGATGCCGCCGACCATCGTGCGGGAGCTGAACCTGGAACGGCACGGCTACAAGGTGCATCCGATGGGCCCGTACTACCAGGCCTTCCCCGAGGGCGGATCGCTGACGATCTTCGAGGACGAGGCGCGGACCTACGAGCAGATCGCCAAGTGGTCGAAGAATGACGCCGAGACCTGGCCGAAGTGGAACGCCTGGCTGGCCGGCGTCGCCGACGTCATGGGTCCGATGCTCACCCGGGTCCCGCCCACCATCGGTTCGCACCGGCCCTCGGATCTCGTCGACCTGGCGAAACTCGCCTGGAGCCAACGCGGCATCAACGTCCGTACGACGGCAGACGTCACCCGGCTGCTCACCATGAGCATCGCCGACCTGCTCGACGACTGGTTCGAGTCGCCGCAGATCAAGGGTGCGATGGCGGTCAACGGCGTGATCGGCACCTGGGCCGGACCCTACGAACCGGGTACGGCGTACGTCATGGCCCACCACTCCATCGGCGATGTCGGCGATGGCCACCTCGGCAGCTGGGGTTTCCCCGAAGGCGGCATGGGGGCCGTCTCCGAAGCGATCGCGCGTTCGGCCCGCAGCTTCGGTGCTGAGATCCGCACCAACGCCCGCGTCGAGCGGCTGATCGTCCGCAACGGCAAGGTGTACGGGGCGGTGCTGGATAACGGCGACGAGGTGCACGCTCCGCTGGTCGTGACCACCCTGCACCCGCGCACCGCATTCCTCGATCAGATCCCGCACAGCGAACTGCCGCCGGACTTCGTCCGCGATATCGAACACTGGAAGACCCGCAGCGGCGTGGTGAAGATCAACCTGGCGTTGGGCGAACTGCCGAACTTCACGGCCGATCCGAGCTCCGGGCTGGCCGAGCACCACACCGGCTCGGTGGAGATGGCCCCGAGTATGGAGTTCATCGAGCAAGCGTTCCAGGACGCCCGCGCCGCACGTTCTTAACCCGGTACTCCAGAGCGGCGGCCATCTCCGGCTGACCCAGCCGCTCCGCCAACTTACGCCAGTCCTCGGCCGTGAAGTTCTCAAGGCTGCCGAGATGAGCTACCACCCGCTGCCTGGTCCCGCGCTCCGTGTGGTAGTTCTCGACCAGCTTCCAGTAGCGTATCTTCTTATCACCAGATTTGACTACAGTGCTCCGAAGGAACATCGTG
>CAZDYH010000122.1:1312-9704 GCA_964509355.1 uncultured Mycobacterium sp. | reverse complement strand
CTCCACGCGGTAGCGGCGCACCAGCCCGTCGGTCGAGCTGTCGGACTGCCGGCTCGGGGCGGCATCGCTGGTGATCACCGGCAGCAAGGCCTTGGCCTGTGTCTTGCCCAGCTCCACGCCCCACTGGTCGAACGAGTCGATGCCCCAGACCACGCCCGCGGTGAACACCTGATGCTCGTAGAGCGCTATCAGCTGGCCCAGCACCGACGGGGTAAGCCGGTTGGCCAGGATGGACGTCGACGGCCGGTTACCGGGCATCACCTTGTGCGGGACCACCGAGGCTGGTGTGTCCTCGGCCGCGATCTCCTCGGCCGTCTTGCCGAATGCCAGCACCTGCGTCTGGGCGAAGAAATTGCTCATCAACAGGTCATGCATACTGCCGGCGCCGTCGGCGGTGGGCAGGTCGTCGGTGGGTTGGCTGAACCCGATGAAGTCGGCGGGCACCAGCCGGGTGCCCTGATGCAGTAGCTGGTAGAACGCGTGCTGGCCGTTGGTTCCCGGTTCGCCCCAATAGATTTCACCGGTGTCGGTGGTGACGGGTGTGCCGTCGGCGTGCACCGACTTGCCGTTGGACTCCATCGTCAGCTGTTGCAGGTAGGCGGCGAACCGGGCCAGGTCGTTCGAGTACGGCAGCACCGCACGGGACTGCGCGCCGAAGAAGTTGGAGTACCACAACCCGATCAGGCCGAGCAGCGCCGGCGCATTGGACTCCAGCGGCGCGGTCGCGAAATGCTCGTCGACGATGTGGAACCCGGACAGGAAGTCCGCGAACGCCTCACGCCCGATCACGGCCATCACCGACAGGCCGATCGCGGAGTCCACCGAATAGCGCCCGCCGACCCAGTCCCAGAAGCCGAACATGTTAGAGGTGTCGATGCCGAAGCTGTCGACCAGCCGCTTGTTCGTGGACACCGCGACGAAATGCTTGGACACCGCGGCATCGCCGAGCTCGTCGGTCAACCACCGCCGCGCGGCGGTCGCGTTGGTCAGCGTCTCCAGGGTGGAGAAGGTCTTGGACGCGATGATGAAAAGCGTTGTCGCGGGCTCGAGATCAGCCAGCGTGGCCACCAGGTCGGCCGGGTCGACATTGGAGACGAACCGCGCCGATATGCCCGCGTCGGCGTAATGGCGCAGCGCCTGGTACACCATCACCGGACCGAGGTCCGACCCACCGATACCGATGTTGACGACGGTGGTGATCCGCTTCCCGGTGGCGCCGGTCCACGCGCCGCTGCGCAGCCGGTCGGTGAAGTCGCCCATCGCGTCCAGTACGGCGTGCACGTCGGCGACGACGTTGCGGCCTTCGACGGTCAGCTTGGTGTCGGCGGGCAGCCGCAGCGCGGTGTGCAGCACCGCACGGTCCTCGGAGGTGTTGATGTGTGCGCCGGACAGCATCTCGTCGCGGCGCTGCTCGAGGTTCGCTGCTTTGGCGAGGTCGACCAGCAGTTTCAGCGTCTCGCGGGTGATGCGGTGTTTGCTGTAGTCGATGTAGAGGTCCCCGACGGTCAAGGTGAGCTCAGCACCGCGTTCCGGGTCGTCGGCGAATAACTGGCGTAGGTGGGTCTCGCCGATCTGATCGTGATGCCGGGACAGGGCGTTCCAGGCGGGAGTCGCGGCGATATCGGGAATCTGGTGAGTATCGGCGGTCATTCCCCGACCCTAGTGCGGCCAGATGTCCGAGGGTGCTAATGATGATGTATGCAAACCGAAGACATTGCCGGGCTGTTGTCGTCAGTACCAACCGGACTCTGGATCGGCGGTGAGGAGCGGGCGGGCTCGTCAACGTTCGACGTGCTCGACCCGTCCGACGACCAGGTACTGATCTCGGTGGCCAATGCCACGCCCGACGACGCGATCACCGCGCTCGATGCGGCGGCCGCGGTACAGGCCGACTGGGCGGCCACCCCGGCGCGGGTACGCGGCGAGATTCTGCGCTCAGTGTTCGAGACCATCACCGCCCGCGCCGAGGACGTCGCGACCCTGATGACGCTCGAGATGGGCAAGGTGTTCGCGGAGAGCATGGGCGAAGTGCGTTACGGCGCCGAGTTCTTCCGCTGGTTCGCCGAGGAGGCGGTGCGCATCGGCGGCCGCTACACCCCGAGCCCGGCGGGCACCGGCCGCATCGTCGTGACGAAGGGGCCGGTGGGTCCCTGCCTGGCGATCACGCCGTGGAACTTCCCGCTGGCGATGGGTACCCGCAAGATCGGCCCGGCGGTGGCGGCGGGCTGCACGATGATCGTCAAGCCCGCGCAGGAGACCCCGCTGACGATGCTGCTGCTGGCCAAGCTGATGGATGAGGCCGGGCTGCCCAAGGGCGTGCTGTCGGTGCTGCCGACCAATAGCCCCGGTCCGCTGACCACCGCCCTGATCGACGACGGCCGGCTGCGCAAGCTGACCTTCACCGGGTCGACCGGGGTGGGCAAGGCGCTGGCCAAGCAGGGCTCGGACAAGCTGCTTCGGCTGTCGATGGAGCTCGGCGGCAACGCGCCGTTCGTGGTGTTCGACGACGCCGACGTCGACGCCGCGGTCGACGGCGCGATCCTGGCCAAGATGCGCAACGGCGGCGAAGCGTGCACCGCTGCGAACCGCTTCCATGTCGCCAACTCGGTGCGCGAAGAGTTCACCGAGAAGCTGGTCAAGCGGATGAGCGAGTTCACCCTCGGCAAGGGGCTGGATTCGTCGTCGACGCTGGGGCCGCTGATCAACACCAAGCAGGTCGCCATCGTCGAGGACTTGGTGTCCGACGCCGTGTCGCGGGGCGCGACCGTCGCGGTGGGCGGGGTCGCGCCGGGCGGGCCCGGGAACTTCTACCCGGCCACCGTGCTCGCCGACGTACCCAAGGGGGCGCGCATTCTGCGCGAGGAGGTGTTCGGGCCGGTCGCCCCGATCACCGGATTCGACACCGAGGACGAGGGCGTCGCGGCGGCCAACAACACCGAGTACGGGCTGGCGGCGTATATCTACACCAGGTCACTGGACCGCGCGCTGCGGGTGGCCGACTCGCTGGAAGCCGGAATGGTCGGTATCAACCGCGGGGTGATCTCCGATGCCGCAGCGCCTTTCGGCGGTGTGAAGCATTCGGGCTTCGGCCGCGAAGGCGGCTCGGAAGGCATCGAGGAGTACCTCGACACCAAGTACATCGCGCTGACGAGTTAGGAGCCCGGGCCTAGTGGCCGAGCCGGCCCCGGCCGAGCCGCAGCAGCAGCATCGCGAGGTTCTTGCCTTCTTGCCCGAGTTCGCTGTAGCGCTCGATGACCGTCATCTCCCGGCTGTGCACCAGCCGGGTGCCGCCGGACGCCATCCGGGCGGCACCGATCATCTGGGACACCTCGGTGCGGCGCTTGACCGCGGCGAGGATTTCGGTGTCCAGCCGGTCGATCTCGTGGCGCAGGTCGTCGATGTCGGCGACCTGTTCGGTTTCTATCGTCATTGGTGACTCCGCGTTATCTCTGTTGGTGGGATCTGGTCTCATCCGTATTCGGGCCTCACACAACAGGCGAGCCCCGGATCGCAGATGCGGACCGCGGGGCTCTGGGAAGCAGCTAAGCCACGGGCACCGCTGGCCGGTACCCGTAGAAAAATCGCTGCTGCGCATTGAGCACGGATCGAGTGTGCCACTTCGGGTCGCGCCAGCGCAAAAAGTGTCGTCCTGCGGCGGTAAGTTGGGACAGACATGACTGTGCACGTGACTGATCTGCTGGCCGGCCTCAACCCGCAACAGCGTAAGGCTGTGCTGCACGCGGGGTCGCCGCTGCTGATCGTCGCCGGCGCCGGCTCGGGCAAGACGGCGGTGCTGACCCGGCGGATCGCCTATCTGCTCGCGGAGCGCGATGTCGGCGTCGGGCAGGTGCTGGCCATCACGTTCACCAACAAGGCCGCCGCCGAGATGCGGGAGCGGGTGGCACAGCTCGTGGGCCCGCGGGCCAGGTCTGCCATGTGGGTCTCGACGTTCCACTCGACCTGCGTGCGCATCCTGCGCAACCAGGCGTCGCTGCTGCCCGGCCTGAACTCCAACTTCTCGATCTACGACGCCGACGATTCGCGGCGGTTGCTGCTGATGATCGGCAAGGACATGGGGCTGGACACCAAGCGGTACTCGCCGCGGCTGCTGGCCAACGGCATCTCCAACCTGAAGAACGAGTTGATCGACCCCGAGCAGGCGGTGGCCAACCTGTCGCTGGATGACGAGTCGGGTGAGCTGTCCCGCATCGTCGCCGGCGTGTATGCCGAGTACCAGCGCCGGTTGCGCGCGGCCAACGCGCTGGACTTCGACGACCTCATCGGCGAGACCGTCGCGGTGTTGCAGAACTTCCCGCAGATCGCGCAGTACTACCGACGGCGGTTCCGGCACATCCTCGTCGACGAGTACCAGGACACCAACCACGCGCAGTACGTGCTGGTGCGTGAGTTGGTCGGCCGCGACACCGAGGACGGTCTGCCGCCCGCAGAACTGTGTGTCGTCGGCGACGCCGACCAGTCGATCTACGCCTTCCGCGGCGCCACCATCCGCAATATCGAGGATTTCGAACGCGACTATCCGGACGCGAAGACGATCCTGCTCGAGCAGAACTACCGGTCGACGCAGAACATCTTGTCGGCGGCCAACTCCGTCATCGCCCGCAACTCCGGGCGGCGCGAGAAACGGCTGTGGACCGACGCGGGCGAGGGTGAGCTGATCGTCGGCTATGTCGCCGACAACGAGCATGACGAAGCGGCGTTCGTGGCCGCCGAGATCGACGCGCTGGCCGACCGCGGCGACGTCACCTACAACGATGTCGCGGTTTTCTACCGGACCAACAACTCGTCGCGGTCGCTGGAAGAAGTGTTCATCCGCACCGGTATCCCGTACAAAGTCGTTGGCGGCGTGCGGTTTTACGAGCGCAGGGAGATCCGCGACATCGTCGCCTATCTCCGGGTGCTGGACAATCCCGGTGACGCGGTCAGTATGCGCCGGATCCTGAACACCCCCCGCCGCGGCATCGGTGACCGGGCCGAGGCGTGCGTCGCGGTGTACGCCGAGAACACCGGCGCGAGCTTCGCCGACGCACTGCAGGCCGCAGCCGAGGGCAAGGTGCCGATGCTCAACACGCGCTCGGAGAAGGCCGTCGCAGGCTTCGTCGCGCTGCTCGACGACCTGCGCGGTCGCCTCGACTCGTCGCAGGGGGACCTCGGCGATCTGGTCGAGGCCGTGCTGGACCGCACCGGGTACCGCACGGAACTGGAGTCCTCCAGCGATCCGCAAGACCTGGCCCGGCTGGACAACCTCAACGAACTCGTCAGCGTCGCACACGAATTCAGCACCGATCTGGCCAATGCCGCGGCCCTCGGGGGGGACTTGGACGCTGCAGCGGACGAGGACGTACCCGACACCGGTGTGCTCGCGGCATTCCTGGAACGGGTGTCGCTGGTCGCCGACACCGACGAGATCCCCGAGCACAGCGCCGGTGTGGTCACGATGATGACGCTGCACACCGCTAAAGGCCTGGAGTTCCCGGTGGTGTTCGTGACCGGCTGGGAGGACGGCATGTTCCCGCACATGCGCGCGCTCGGCGACCCAGGCGAGCTGTCCGAGGAGCGGCGGCTGGCCTATGTCGGCATCACCCGCGCAAGGCAGCGGCTGTACGTGAGCCGGGCCAAGGTCCGCTCGTCGTGGGGGCAGCCGATGCTCAACCCGGAGTCGCGCTTCCTGCGCGAGATCCCGCAGGAACTCATCGACTGGCGCCGCAGCGACCCCACACCGTCATTCAGCTCGCCGGTCGGCGGGGCCGGCCGCTTCGGGGCACCCCGACCGTCACCCGCCCGATCCGCCGCGGCGGGCAAGCGCCCGCTGCTGGTGCTCGAATCCGGCGACCGGGTCAGTCACGACAAGTACGGGCTGGGCCGGGTCGAGGAGGTGTCCGGCGTCGGCGAGTCCTCGATGTCGCTGATCGACTTCGGCAGCGCCGGGCGGGTCAAGCTCATGCACAACCACGCGCCGGTGCAGAAGCTCTGACCGGGCCGCGCATTCCGACCATGGAGCTGCCGTACGGAGCCGGTGCCGACGGTTTCGGCCCGGTCAGCGTCGCCTTCGTGGCGCTGCTCGTGGTGCTGGTGGCAGCGGCGACCTGGATCGCGCGACACCCGGGCCTGATATCCGCACTCCCGGACCGGGCGGGTGATGTCGCCCTGGTTCGCCGGGTCTGGGCGTGGGCGCAGGAGCACATCACAGCGAGGTGGTCGGCACTGGCCCGCCGGTTCTCGGTGGACGGGGTGGCAGGTGTCGCGCTGTTCGTGGGGTTGGCCGTGGTGGTTGCGCTGGCGGCCGGCTTTGCCGAAGTGCTGGAGGACGTGCTCGACGGTGAGGGCGTGGCAGTGATCGACCAACCGTCCGCCCGCTGGCTGGCAGCCCATCGAGACCCGTGGTTGACCACGACGCTACGGACGATAACCGCGGCAGGCAGTCCCGCGGTGCTGGCCGCACTGACTGCCCTGGTCGCCGCCACGGTCGCGTGGCGGCGCAGATCGTGGCTGCCGGTGCTGCTCGGTGTGGTCGGCGCCGGCGGGATCGGACTGATCATCATGACGGCCAAGGCCGTGGTGGGCCGGGACCGTCCATTGTCACCGTTCGCGGTGATCACCGAGGACGGCTTCTCCTTTCCCTCTGGCCACGCCACCGGCACCGCCGCGGTCGCCCTGCTGTCCGCGTGGATGCTGAGCCGCTGGCTGATCACCTCGTGGACCGGGCGGGTGGCGGTGTGGACCACCGCGATCGGCTTGGCCGGCGCGGTCGGGTTCTCCCGCATCTATCTCGGGGTGCACTACGTCAGCGATATTCTGGCCGGCTGGCTGCTGGGAACGGCCTGGGCCGGCGCCATCATCCTGGTCGGATCGTGGTGGGACGACAGTCGTCGCGCCCGTACCGGCCCGACGGGTGCCGTTGACGGGAGGGGATGACGGCGTCAGGTGCCGGTGGCCCAGCGCCGGGTGGACGGGTGCAGGGCCAGCACCGCGCTGGCGATCGGCAGGACCGGGATGGCGTAGACCGGCCAGGGGATGCGCGCTCCGGCGATGAACACGCTGCCGAAGGTCAGCAGCGCGATGACGGCGCCGGCCACGATGAGGTAGCGGCCCGACGACCGCCGGAGCAGCAGCAGGATGACGCCGGTGATGGTGCTCGCCGCGAAGACCAGGGCAAGGAATCCGACCGCGATGCAGAACAGGCGGTCGGTGCTCCACCACCCGGTGATCAGATCTGTGGCCACCACGGCGGTGGCCCAGCCGCTGATGATGCTGACCACGCACGCCGCGATGGCGGTCTTGGGGCTGATCGGCACGGGCCTGGGTACCCGAGCGGGAACCTCGACGGGTGCCGCCCGTCGGATCAGCCCGGTGGGCGCGTCATCGGGCGGTAGGGGCAGCGGACCGGTCGGCGCACGCCGGATGATCGCGGTGCGGGTGTCGTCGGGGGTGGCCTGCTGCGTCGGTATCGGACCGGTGGGGTTTCGCCGGATGATGCGTGGGTGCTCGCCGGACGCTGAGTCGTGCGGCTCGGTCACCAGGTCAGCCGGCGTAACCGCCGACGCTCAGACCTCGCTGGGCCAGCCACGGCACCGGATCGATGCGGTCGGCGCCGTTGAGGAGAACTTCGAAGTGCAGGTGCGGGCCGGTGGAGTTGCCGCGGTTGCCTATCGTGGCGATCTGGTCGCCCGCCATCACACGCTCGCCGATGTTGACCATCGTGGTGTTGACATGGCCGTACAGCGTGACCGTTCCATCGGCATGGCGCAGCTTGACCCACATCCCGTAACCGGCGGTCGGCCCCGCGTCGATGACGACGCCGTCGGACACGGCATAGATCGGGGTGCCGATCGAGTTCGCAAGATCGATCCCGCCGTGCAGCGCACCCCAGCGGTATCCGAAACCTGAGGTGAAGATGCCCCTTGTCGGCGTGACGAACAACGGCTGCTGCAGCCGTGCCTCGCGGTCGGCGCGCTCCTGGGCGAACGCCACGCCCTTGGCGAGTTCCTCGCTGTGTACCGCTTCGACAGCGGCCGGCTTGACCGTGATCAGCTGCACTCCGCGGGCTGAGGTGGTGACCGAGTCGCTTTCGAGCGCTGACGCATCGGCGGCGAGCACGGTCTCGGCCGACGCGGTGTCGGACGGCTTGACCGCCGAGTGCGCGGCCGCGGCGGACGCGCCGGCGGCCATTGCCGCGATCAGCAAGCGGCCTTTGACGGCACTGGCGGCCGGCTTGCGGTGCTGTCCGCGTCGCTCGCGCACGTCGGTGACATCGGCGCCGTGCGAGCGATAGGGGTGGGGTTCCGCGGAACGCTCGCCCGGATCGCTCTGGAACTCCGCCGGCACCACAAGCCGCAGCGGGGTCAGGTTTTCGATGTCATGCAAGTCGTCGAGT
>CAZDYH010000122.1:0-1212 GCA_964509355.1 uncultured Mycobacterium sp. | reverse complement strand
GTTCGGGATCCAGCCAGCGGTCGCGCGAGCCCGATGGAGCTCCTGGGTCAGAAGACGGGGCCGATCGGTGCTGAGCCAACCTGGAATGTCCTTCTAGTCGTAATCAGAACGTTATCTAGACCTGGAGACGTTAACCAAATTCCAATGAAGGTGGCAAGCCGAGGGCTCATTCCGCCGAGGATTGTGACTTGAATCACTCGACGGCGGCGGTGAGATGCAGCACATGGGCGGAGGCGGCGCGGGGGGCGGCTTTGCGTCTGGCTACAGTTTCCCCGAGCGACCTCCCGTAGTCCGTCAGCGCCGACACACAGACAGTGAGCCCATGGATCTTTTCGAGTATCAGGCGAAGGAGCTGTTCGCCAAGCACAACGTGCCCACCACTCCCGGCCGGGTAACCGAGTCAGCCGAGGACGCCCGCGCGATCGCCGCGGAAATCGGCGCTGCTGTGATGGTCAAAGCGCAGGTCAAGACGGGTGGGCGTGGCAAGGCGGGGGGCGTGAAGTACGCGGCCACGCCGGAGGACGCCTACACCCACGCCAAGAACATCCTCGGCCTCGATATCAAGGGTCACGTCGTGAAGAAGCTGCTCGTCGCGGAGGCCAGCGACATCGCCGAGGAGTACTACATCTCCTTCCTGCTTGATCGCGCGAACCGCACCTACCTGGCCATGTGCTCGGTCGAGGGCGGTGTGGAGATCGAAGAGGTCGCGGCCACAAAGCCCGAACGGCTCGCCAAGGTTCCGGTCGACGCGGTCAAGGGTGTCGACCTGGCGTTCGCCCGCTCCATCGCCGAGCAGGGCCATCTGCCCGCCGAGGTGCTCGACGCCGCCGCGGTGACCATCGCCAAGCTGTGGGAGGTCTTCGTCGGCGAGGACGCCACCCTGGTCGAGGTCAACCCGCTGGTGCGTACCCCCGACGACCGGATCCTGGCGCTCGACGGCAAGGTCACCCTGGACGCGAACGCCGACTTCCGCCATCCCGAGCACGCGGAGTTCGAGGACCGCGAAGCCACCGATCCGCTCGAGCTCAAGGCCAAGGAACACGACCTCAACTACGTCAAGCTCGACGGCCAGGTCGGGATCATCGGCAACGGCGCCGGCCTGGTGATGTCGACCCTGGACGTGGTCGCCTACGCCGGTGAGAAGCACGGTGGCGTCAAGCCGGCCAACTTCCTCGACATCGGCGGCGGCGCCTCGGCCGAGGTGATGGCCGC
>CAZDYH010000121.1:5037-9714 GCA_964509355.1 uncultured Mycobacterium sp. | reverse complement strand
GCCATCAGCACCGTCGTCCCGGTGCGGTTGATTCGTTCCAGCAGATCCATGATGTCCTTGCTCGTATCGGGGTCCAGGTTTCCGGTCGGCTCGTCGGCCAGCAGCACCAGCGGACGGTTGACGAACGCGCGCGCAATCGCGACCCGCTGCTGCTCGCCGCCGGACAGTTCGGCCGGCAGCCGGTTCGCCTTGCCGGACAGGCCGACCATCTCCAGCACGTCGGGGACCACGCGGTTGATGGTGTCGGCGCGCTTGCCGATGACCTCCAGCGCGAACGCGACGTTGTCGAACACGGTCTTCTGCTGCAGCAGCCGGAAGTCCTGGAACACGCAGCCGAGCACCTGGCGCAGTTGCGGAACATGACGAGAAGACAGTTTGTTGACGTGGAACTTGGAAACCTGCACCTCACCCGAGGTGGGTCGGTCCTCGGCCAGCAGCAGGCGCATGAACGTCGACTTGCCCGAACCGGACGGACCGATCAGGAAGACGAACTCACCCTTGTCGATCTTGACGCTGACATTGTCCAGGGCGGGCCGCGCCGAAGACTTGTACTGCTTGCTGACATGGTCGAGGGTGATCATCACGGCACGCCAGTGTAGCCGTGCCGCGGAGCGGCACGGGTCAGGCTATTGGGTTCGCGGCGCCGGCGTGGGCGCCGGTCCCGGGCCGGGAACGGCCGTCGTCGCGGGTATCTGCCCCTGACCCGGCGTCGGCGTCGCGGGTCCGCTTGGTGCCGATGTGCCGGGAACAGACGTGCCCGGCGGGAGCGAGTTATCCGGCGTCTCGCCTGGTGTGGTGGATTCGCTGGGCTCGGTCGTGGTCGTATCGGTTGGCGTCGGCGTGGTGGTCTCGGTGGTGGTCGCCGGCTCCTCGCGCACCGATGTCCGAGGGACCCAGGTGTAGTCGGGATCGGGCACAAACCCGGGTGGTACGACCTGCGTCGCCGGGGGCTCCGGCGGCGGCGGGGGCTGGTAGGTGTCGTAGACCCACCAGGTCGCGAAGAACGCGATGGCCAGCGCCACCGTCGAGGTGCGGATGCGACCCCCGGGCAAGTAGCCCGGCCAGCCGCGCCCGTCGTGACCGGCGTTCGAAGTGGACGTCACCGGTTCCCCACCGGGCCTTGCGTTTCTCCCTCGGCGCCGCCGGCCGTCGCCGGGTGCACGATGGCCCCCACCATCGGGGGCTTCTCGGTGGGCGTGGCGATACCGGCGCGGCGGAGCGCCGCCACCACCAGAACCCGCAGCCGCCGGCCGACCTCGAACTGCTTGCCGGGCAGCGTGCGCGCCACCATCCGCAGGTTGACGTTGTCCAGTTCGATGCTCTCCACCCCCATCAGCGAGGGCGCGTCCAGCAGCAACCCCCGCAGGGCGTCGTCGTCCATCGCGGTCTGGCAGACCTCATGCAGCACCTCGTTGACCAGACTGAGGTCGGCGGTCGTCGGCACCGGGATGTCGACGACGGCGCGGGCCCAGTCCTTGGACAGGTTCAACGCCTTCACGATCTGCCCGTTGGGAATCGTGAACACCTCGCCGTCGCCGGTGCGCAGCTTGGTCACCCGCAGTGTCACGTCCTCGACGGTGCCCCGGGCATCCTCCGTAAGGGCCGTTTGGCTGAGCTGCACCAGGTCGCCTAAGCCGTACTGCTTCTCGGCGATGATGAAGAAGCCGCTGAGCAGATCCTGCACGATGCGCTGCGCCCCGAAGCCGAGCGCCGCGCCCAGGACCGCGGCCGGTGCCACCAGGGAACCGATCGGGATCGCAAGGATGTCGGTGATCTGCACCGCCACCATGACGAAGAGCAGTGCGATGGTCACCCAGGAGATCACCGACGCCACGGCCTGACGGTGCTTGGCGGTCTCCGAGCGCACCAGCGCGTCGCTCTCGTGGAAATCCGCGTCGATTCGACTGGTGATTCTCTTCGCAGCCCAGCTGACGAACCGGGCCACCAGCAGCGACCCGATCAGCAGCAGCACTATCCGCAGACCCCTGGTGAGGATCCACTCGCCGATGTCGCCCCGCCAGAAGTCGTGCCAGCGTTGCGCCGTCGATACCGCAAGGTATGTCGTGTTAGTCGTCATCTCGTCTGTTGCGCCACCTGATCCCCGCTTCGAGGAATCCGTCAATGTCCCCATCCAGTACCGCCGCAGGATTGCCGACCTCGTACTCGGTGCGCAGATCCTTGACCATTTGGTAGGGGTGCAATACGTAGGAGCGCATCTGGTTACCCCAGGAGCTGCCGCCGTCGCCCTTCAGCGCGTCCAGCTCAGCGCGTTCCTCTGAACGTTTGCGTTCCAACAACTTTGCCTGAAGAACCCGCATTGCCGATACCTTGTTCTGCAGTTGCGACTTCTCGTTCTGGCAGGTCACCACGATACCGGTCGGGATGTGGGTAAGTCGAACCGCGGAGTCGGTGGTGTTGACCGACTGCCCGCCCGGCCCGCTTGACCGGTAGACGTCGACTCGCACGTCACCCTCGGGAATCTCGATGTGATCGGTGCTCGCCACCACCGGGAGCACCTCGACCTCGGCGAACGACGTCTGCCGCCGGCTCTGGTTGTCGAACGGGCTGATCCGCACCAGTCGGTGGGTGCCCTGCTCCACGGACAACGTGCCGTAGGCGAACGGGGCGTGCACGGCGAAGGTCGCGCTCTTGATCCCCGCCTCTTCGGCGTAGGAGGTGTCGAACACCTCGACGGGGTAGTGGTGCTGCTCAGCCCAGCGGATGTACATCCGCATCAGCATCTCGGCCCAGTCGGCGGCGTCCACCCCACCTGCTCCGGAGCGGATCGTCACCAGCGCCTCACGCTCGTCGTACTCCCCGGACAGCAGGGTGCGGACCTCCATCGCTTCGATGTCCTCGCGCAGCGATGCCAACTCCGCATCGGCCTCCGCGAGCGCATCGACCGCGCCGGCCCCGTTCTCCTCGGCCGCGAGCTCGTAGAGCACCGGCAGGTCGACCAGACGACCGCGCAGGTCCTCGACCCGCCGTAGCTCGCCCTGGGTGTGAGAGAGCTCACTGGTGACGCGCTGCGCCCGCGACTGGTCGTCCCAGAGGTTCGGATCGGACGCCTCGTGTTCGAGCTTCTCGATACGACCGCGCAGCCCATCGACGTCGAGTACCCGCTCTACCGTGGTCAGGGTGCTGTCGAGGGCGGCGATATCGGCCTGGCGGTCGGGATCCATTGGTGCTCACGTTACCGGCGAGCCTGTTCGCCGCACCCACCGGCGGCTCGAAAGGCAGGCGTTTAGCATCACATCTAGCCGTGACAGCCCGCCGCGCGGAGCCGGGCAATGGACAGAAGGTTCGAGAATGCGCCCTTACTACGTGGCGATCGTCGGCTCAGGCCCGTCGGGGTACTTTGCCGCGGCGTCGCTGCTGAAAGTTGCCGATTCGTCCGATGCGATCGACGTACGGGTCGACATGCTCGAGATGCTGCCGACGCCGTGGGGTCTGGTGCGTTCGGGCGTGGCACCGGACCACCCCAAGATCAAGTCGATCAGCAAGACCTTCGAGAAGACCGCACTGGACCAGCGGTTCCGGTTTTTCGGCAACCTGGCTGTCGGTGAGCATGTGCAGGCCGCCGAACTGGCCGAGCACTACGACGCCGTGATCTATGCCATCGGCGCGCAATCCGACCGGCCGCTGGACATCCCCGGTGAGGAGTTGCCCGGCAGCGTCGCCGCGGTCGACTTTGTGGGGTGGTACAACGCGCATCCGCACTTCCAGGAGATGACGCCGGATCTGTCGAGCGGCCGGGCCGTCGTCGTCGGCAACGGCAACGTCGCCATCGACGTGGCCCGGATCCTGGTGACGGATCCCGACGTGCTGGCCGAGACCGACATCGCCGACCACGCGCTGGAGTCGCTGCATGCGCGCGGTGTCTCCGAAGTCGTGATCATCGGTCGGCGCGGACCGCTGCAGACCACGTTCACCACATTGGAGTTGCGCGAACTCGGTGAGCTCGAAGGCGTCGACGTGATCGTGGACCCGGCACAGCTGGAGGGCATCAGCGACGACGACGCCGCGGCGGTGGGCAAGATCACGAAGCAGAACCTCAAGGTGCTGCGCGACTATTCCGAGCGCGCACCGCGACCCGGAAACCGCCGAATTGTGTTCCGGTTCTTGACTTCTCCTATTGAAATCCGGGGAGACGGCCGAGTCGAGGAGATCGTGCTGGGCCGTAATGAGCTGGTGACCGACGACAACGGACGGGTCGTCGCCAGGGACACCGGCGCGCGCGAAACGCTACCGGCTCAATTGGTGGTTCGCGCCGTCGGATATCGCGGCAGACCCACACCGGGCCTGCCGTTCGACGATATGACCGGGACGATCCCGCACACCGACGGCCGGGTGGTCGGCAGCGACAACGCGTACGTCGTCGGCTGGATCAAGCGCGGGCCGTCCGGGGTGATCGGCAGCAACAAGAAGGATTCCCAGGACACCGTCGACACGCTGATCGACGATCTTGGGAAAGCCGGGCTCGCCGACGTCGGAGCGAACTACGCCGACGAACTCGTTGAGTGGCTGGTGTCGCGGCAGCCACGCCTGGTCACCGACGACCACTGGCAGCTGATCGATGAACATGAGCGGTCCGTGGGGGAGCCGCACGGCCGCCCGCGCGTCAAGCTGACCACCGTCGCCGATCTACTGCGGATCGGGCACGGCTGAGGGTGTGGC
>CAZDYH010000121.1:0-4937 GCA_964509355.1 uncultured Mycobacterium sp. | reverse complement strand
CTGCGGCCTAACTGCCGGGCTGCTCCGGCGGCGCGAACGTCCAATTGTCGGGGTTCTTCGGCGAGTACACCACCGGGAACAGCTCGCCCGTCGTCGGCCAGTTGTTCACGTCGACGGCCATCTGCTGGTAGACGACATGCTCGTTGACCGTGGGCCCGTTGATGACGCCGCTGATGGTCACGTACTGCTCGCCCGCGGCGTCAGGGCGCGGGCTGACACCGGTGACCAGCAGCGTGCCGTGCACTGCGTCGCCCCGCGGTCCGCGACGGATGAATCGCGGCGCAAGAAAAACAGCCAGCGTCGCGACCAGCAACAGCAGCACTCCGATTTCCCACACACTGACATGGTAGGACTGCTGCCATGAGCATGGTCCCGGATGACGTGACGCTTGCGCTTGCGCTGGCCGACGCGGCCGACGCGGTGACGGTGGCCCGCTTCGGCGCGCTGGATCTACGGATCGACACCAAACCGGACCTCACGCCGGTCACCGACGCGGACCGGTCCGTCGAGACCGAGTTGCGCGAGGTGTTGGCCCGCGAACGGCCGGACGACACGGTGCTCGGCGAGGAGTTCGGCGGCGCAACGAGTTACAGCGGCCGGCAGTGGGTCATCGACCCGATCGACGGCACCAAGAACTTCGTCCGCGGCGTACCCGTGTGGGCCAGCCTGATCGCGTTGATGGAGGACGGTGTGCCGGTCGTCGGGGTGGTCAGCGCACCGGCGTTGCAGCGACGGTGGTGGGCCGGACATGGCGCGGGCGCGTTCGCGACGGTCGGCACGGGTGCGGCCCGGCGGCTGGCGGTTTCGGCGGTCGCCGACCTCGGGTCGGCCAGCCTGTCCTTTTCCGACCTGTCCGGATGGGCCGAGCGCGGCCGGCGCGAGCGCTTCCTGGACCTGACCGACACCGTCTGGCGGGTGCGTGCCTACGGCGACTTCTGGTCGTACTGCCTGGTGGCCGAGGGCGCCGTCGACATCGCCACGGAACCGGAGGTCAAGGTGTGGGACCTGGCGGCGCTCGACATCCTGGTGCGTGAGGCCGGCGGGGCGTTCACCAGCGTCGACGGCAGCCGCGGGCCACACGCCGGAAGTGCCGTTGCCTCCAACGGACTGCTGCACGAGCAGGTGCTGAGCAGCCTTTCTCCCGAGTGAGTAGGTAACAGCCGCGACTTACCTTACTCTGGAGTAAGATACCCCACCTAGACCGAGGCTGCTGACATGACCGACACCGTCCCCGCCAAACCAGCCGGTCGCCAGAGCGCTGTTGGGCTGCACAAGCACCGGCGGACCCCCACCGACATCGGGCTGGCGCTGCTCACTCCGCTGGTTGGCCGGGAGTTTCTGGACAAGTACAACCTTCGCGATCCGCTGAACCGGGGTTTGCGTTACGGCGCCAAAACGGTGTTCTCCGCCGCGGGCGCCTCCACCCGGCAGTTCAAGCGAATCCAGGGCCTGCGCGATGCCCCCACCCGGCTGGCGCCCAGCGGAGCGGACTACTTCGACCTCACGCCGGATGACGACCAGAAGCTCATCGTCGAAACGGTCAATGAATTCGCCGAGGAAATCCTGCGCCCGGCGGCGCGCGAGGCCGACGACGCGGCCACCTACCCGGCCGACCTGATCGCCAAGGCCGCCGAACTGGGTATCACCGCGATCAACATTCCCGAAGACCTCGACGGCATCGCCGCCCAGCGGTCGGCTGTCACCAACGCCCTGGTGGCGGAGGCGCTGGCCTACGGAGATATGGGGCTGGCGCTGCCGATCCTGGCCCCCGGCGGCGTCGCGTCGGCGCTTACCCACTGGGGCAGCGCCGACCAGCAGGCCACCTACCTGAGGGAGTTCGCCGGCGACAACGTCCCGCAAGCCTGTGTGGCGATCACCGAGCCGCAGGCGCTCTTCGACCCGACCGCACTGAGAACCACCGCGGTTCGCACCCCGGGCGGATATCGGCTGACCGGGGTGAAATCGCTGGTGCCGGCGGCCGCGGACGCCGAACTGTTCATCATCGCGGCCCAGCTCAACGGCAAACCGGCGCTGTTCATCGTCGAGGCGTCTGCACCGGGCCTGACCGTGCAGGCCGATCCGGGCATGGGCATCCGCGCCGCGGCCCTGGGCCGCGTCGAGCTGGACAAGGTGTCGGTGCCGCTGAGCGCACGATTGGGCGAGGACGCCGCCGCCGACGCCGACTACTCCGAGGCGATCGCGCTGTCGCGGCTGGGGTGGGCGGCCCTGGCGGTCGGCACCGCGCACGCGGTGCTGGACTACGTCATCCCCTACGTCAAGGAGCGCGAGGCCTTCGGCGAGCCCATCGCCCGCCGCCAGGCCGTGGCGTTCATGTGCGCCGACATCGCGATCGAGCTCGACGGTCTGCGCCTGATCACCTGGCGTGGCGCGGCCCGCGCCGAGCAGGGCCTGCCATTCGCCCGCGAGGCCGCGCTGGCCAAGCGGCTCGGCACCGACAAGGGCATGCAGATCGGCCTCGACGGCGTCCAGCTGCTCGGCGGCCACGGCTTCACCAAGGAACACCCCGTCGAGCGCTGGTACCGCGATCTGCGGGCCGTCGGTGTCGCCGAGGGTGTCGTAGTCATCTAGAGCTCGCCGGAAACGAACGGAAGTCCTTTCATGGCAATCAATCTGGAAATGCCCAAGAAGCTGCAGGCCGTCATCGACAAGGCACACCAGGGTGCGGCCGAGATGCTGCGGCCGATCTCGCGCAAGTACGACCTCGACGAACACGCCTACCCAGTGGAGCTGGAGACGCTGGCCAGCCTTTTCGAGGGGATCTCGGAGGCGAAGACCATCTCCTTCGCCGGTGCCGAGGCGTTCCGCGACACCGAGGGCCCGAAGGGAAATGTCAACGGCGGCAACATGTCCGCCGTGCTCAACGTGCTGGAGATCAGCTGGGGCGATGTGGCGCTGATGTTGTCGGTGCCCTACCAGGGCCTGGGCAACGCCGCGATCTCCGGCGTGGCCACCGACGAGCAGCTGGAGCGGCTCGGCAAGGTGTGGGCGGCCATGGCGATCACCGAGCCGAGCTTCGGGTCGGACTCGGCCGCGGTGTCGACGACCGCGACGTTGGACGGCGACGAGTACGTGATCAACGGCGAGAAGATCTATGTCACAGCAGGTTCGCGCGCCACCCACATCGTGGTGTGGGCCACGTTGGACAAGTCGCTGGGCCGGGCGGCGATCAAGTCGTTCATTGTGCCGCGCGAACACCCGGGCGTCACCGTCGAGCGGCTCGAGCACAAGTTGGGCATCAAGGCCTCCGATACCGCCGCGATCCGGTTCGACAACGTGCGGATCCCGAAGGACAACCTGCTGGGCAGCCCGGAGATCCACGTGGACAAGGGTTTCGCCGGGGTGATGGAGACCTTCGACAACACCCGCCCGATCGTCGCCGCGATGGCCGTCGGCATCGCCCGCGCGGCACTGGAGGAACTGCGCAAGATCCTCGCCGACGCCGGGGTGGAGATCTGCTATGACAAGCCGTCGCACGCCCAGAGCGCGGCGGCCGCGGAGTTCCTGCGGATGGAGGCCGACTGGGAGGCCGGCTACCTGCTGACCGTGCGGTCAGCATGGCAGGCCGACAACGACATCCCCAACTCCAAGGAAGCGTCGATGGGTAAGGCCAAGGCCGCCCGGGTGGCCACCGACATCACCCTCAAGGCCGTCGAGATGGCTGGCACCACAGGCTATTCCGAACAGACACTGCTGGAAAAGTGGGCCCGCGACGCCAAGATCCTGGACATCTTCGAGGGCACCCAGCAGATCCAACAGCTGGTGGTGGCCCGCCGGCTGCTGGGCCTGTCATCGGCCGAACTCAAATAGACGCAACAAGCCCCGTCAGCGCGGCCCTGCATACGACGGTGATGCCGTTCATCCCGCAGGGCGTCGCGCTGCGGTCGCCGGTGGCTTCTGCCCGCTAGCCGGTGGGTGTGGCGCCCAGCACGGCCTGCAGGTCAGGCTTCATCGCCTGCAGCTCGCGGCCCCAGTAGGCCCAGTTGTGGGTGCCGTTGGGCGGGAAGTTGAACACACCGTTCGTGCCGCCGGCAGCGAGGTAGTTGTCGCGGAAGGTGATGTTGGTGCGGATCGTGAGGCCCTCGAGGAAGGTGGCCGGCAGGTCGCCGCCGCCCAGTTCATTCGGGGTGCCGTTGCCGCAGTAGACCCAGATGCGGGTGTTGTTGGCCACGATTCTCGGGATTTGCACCATCGGGTCGTTGCGCTGCCACGCCGGATCGCTGGACGGACCCCACATGTCCTCGGATTTGAAGCCGCCGGCGTCACCCATCGACAGACCGATCAGCATCGGCCACCAGCCCTCCGAGGGATTCAGGAAACCCGACATCGAGCCCGCGTAGATGAACTGATCCGGGTGGTAGACCGACAGAATCAGCGACGCGTTACCTGCCATCGACAGCCCCACCGCGGCACCGCCAGTGGGCTTGACATCCCTATTGGCCTGCAGCCAGCCGGGCAACTCGCTGGTCAGGAAGGTCTCCCACTTGTAGGTGAGAGTCGGGCCTTTGTTCCGAGCGGGCTGGTACCAGTCGGAGTAGAAGCTGGACTGGCCGCCGACGGGCATGACGATCGACAATCCGGACTGGTAGTACCACTCGAATGCCTGAGTGTTGATATCCCAGCCGTTGTAGTCGTCCTGAGCGCGCAGCCCGTCGAGCAGGTAGACCGCGGGAGAGTTCGGGCCGCCGCTCTGGAACTGAATCTTGATGTCGCGGCCCATCGACGGCGACGGGACCATCAGGTACTCGACCGGCAGGCCCGGCCGGGAGAACGCACCCGCGGTCGCCGAACCCCCGGCGACGCCGATCAGACCGGGGAGCGCTGCCGCCGCTACTGCCGCGACCGCCAGGCGACGTACCCAACCAAGACGCTTCATGCCAACGAACATCCTCACTCCAAACCCACCCAATCTTCTGGTG
>CAZDYH010000120.1:0-9751 GCA_964509355.1 uncultured Mycobacterium sp. | reverse complement strand
GCACCCGGTTGACCTTCTCGCAGTTCCCGCATTTCACGTTGGTGGGTGTCATCGCGTCCTCCTTGTCAGCCGCCCATCCTCTGATGGGGTCACACGATCTAGCGTCACCAGCTTTGCACCCGTCGGCCGCGCGGCGCTTTCGACGAGCATGCCGGAGCGACGCCCACGGCGACGCAGTTGCGCCCGGCGGAACCTCGCCGCCAACTCGATCGGGGTCACCGTGGTGACGCCGCAGGCGGCCGCGAACTGCTGGGACGTCAGACCGTCGGCGGAGTTCATATCGCAGCGCCCGAACGGCGGCGCGCCCTCGGGCAGCCCGCCGCCGTAGCCCTGCCCGTCGGTGTACTGATGCGCGACCTTCCCCGGATACGGCGGATTCCGACCGTAGGCGGCGACGACCAGCCGGATGCCCGGCGGCTTGGTCGGCCAAATGGTGTTCAGGTCCCCGACATTGCCGTAGCCGATGACCTTCGCCGTCGATCCGACGAACGCCCCGACGGCTTCGTAGCTCGCGTTGATGCCCGCGGACTGGTTGCCGCGGATCTGCCCGCCCCACGACTCCACGTCGATCATCACCGCCATCCTGGGGTGCGGGGTCTTGACCTGCGCCTTGAACGTGTCGACGGTGGCCTGCCAGTTGGGCCGCCAGACGAAGTAGACGATGAAGAAGGTCAGCCGGCCGCTATCCACGTGCCGCAGGCACCAGCTGTAGTTGTTGACCCACCTGCGGTCGCGGTAGGTGCCGTCATTGGACCGGATGCACAGCACCGGGTACGGATAGGTGTCGTTGACGCCGACCTGCCATTCGGAGATGTCGGCATACAGGGTGTCGGGCATGGGTCAGCATACGAGCAGCGGGCTCACAACTCGGCCAGCAGGGGCGCCAACTTGGTGCAGACCGTCCGAATATGCTTGATGACAAGGCTTTCGGGCATACCGGCTATCGACGCGAAGATCAGCACGGTGTCGACGGGCGCGCCCGCGGTGTAATGCTGGATTTTCGCCGCCACGGCTTCCGGCCGGTCGCACCAGATGTACCCGAGGAGTTTGTCGGGCGTTCCCGTCCGGAGGCGGTCCGGGTCGACCGGCGGCGGAGCCGGCCGGCCCGTCCCCTCGACGCCGAGTGCGGCATAGGTGTCGAACTGATGAGCCAGGTGTACCCGCACGGTGGGCCAGTCCGCCTCGGGATCGTCGCTGGCCCAGGCGTTGATCCAGCCCGCCATCCGGGCGCGGCCCAGATCATGGCCGCCGGCTTGCAGCCCGTCGAGGTACGGCGCCCAGTTGCGGGCGTCCGCGGACAGCAGCCGCTCACCGAGCAGTCCCGCACGGCGAGCACCCTGCGGGCCCTGGTAGCCCATCCAGATCGGAACCTCGGCCTGCACCGGCTGCGGCAACACACCACCGGTCGACAGCAACCGTCTTATCTCCCTGGCCTTTTCGTCGGTCTGCGCGTACCGCCGGTGCGTATCCGCGCCGAACAGTTCGTACTCCGGTATGCGATACCCGGTGCCCAGGCCGAGCTCCAAGCGGCCGTTGGAGAGCAGGTCGACCATCGCTGCCTGCTCGGCGATCTCCACGGTTTGGTGCAGCGGCGCAAGCACCACCGCAGTCCCGAGCCGGACGCGCGACGTGCGCGCGGCGGCCGCGGCCAGAAACGTCAACGGCGCCGCGACGTAGTCGTCGGGGAACAGGTGATGCTCGGACAGCCAGATCGAGTCAGCACCGAGGCGCTCGGCCTCCTCGATCGCCTCGAGGGTGAAGGCATGCAGCCGTGCGGGATCCTGTCGCCAGGAATGGGGATTGCGCAGGTCGAAGTACAGCCCAACCTTCATCTGGCTGATCAGCCGCCCATCAGCATTCGCCACTGCTCCGGGCTGGTTGGGCGGAACACACAGTCATTGTCCCGGAAACACTGTCAGCTCGCCGGGTGGATTCGCCAGCTGCGGCACATCTTGTCGGAATCCTCACACGCGGGAAATCGGTGCGCCCGCAGCCCTTCAGGAACAGCGTATCGCCGGCAACGAGCAAGCCTTCAGTGACAGCAAGGGCTGAACCGGCTTGAGGAAACGGCGACTGCCGGCACGTTGGCCGTGCCTATCATTGCCCGTGGGGCTCAATCGTCCAGTCCGGCACCTCGATGCGCCCAGCTGGCATGACCGCCCGATCGATGAAGATCCGATCCGCTTGCTGCTCGACAGCCGGGTCCCGTGGATCTTGCACGAAGACCTGTTCAGCCAACAGTCGTTCGGTGCCGGTCCGTGGCTCGATCAGGGCTGGAAGCTGCATGTGACGGCAACGCCGCTCTCGGCCGTGCAGGTGTTGACGGCCGCCATCGACGTCCTCCTGGCCGCAGGCGTGCGGTTCAAGGTCGTATCGTCACTGAGCCTGCTGGGCGCCATGAACTCCGGGGCGTACGGAACGTCGCAGATCGGCAAGTTCATCACCGTCTACCCCAGCGACGACGCGCAAGCGGTTGAGCTGGCTGTCGAACTCGATCGCGTCACCAGAGGTTTGACCGGTCCACGAGTGCCGACCGACCGGGCGCTGAATCCTGGCAGCCTTGTGCACTACCGCTACGGCTCGATGCGTAGGTTGCCCGAATCGGAAGTCGCGGGTCACGACGACGGAGGGTACGACTTGCTTGACCCGGCAGGTCGCCTGATGGACGACGTCCGTCTCGATTTCTACCGACCGCCCCATCGCGAGATCACCGATCCCTTTGAAGCCGCCGGGGTCCGCGTACCGCCTCCCGTGCGCCCTCGCTTCCTCAACGATCGCTACCTCGTGACGGATGCACTCGCACAGAGCACGCGCGGGGGCGTGTTCCGTGCGGTCGACGTGGGCGCGAGGCCAGCTCGCCTCTGCCTGGTCAAGGAGTCCTGGCACGACGTCGGACTCGACGCATATGGCCGGGACGCGAGCGACTGGGCGGTCAACGAGGAATACATCCTCACGCGATATGCCGGCGATCCGGTTCTGCCGCGCTGCTACGACAGCTTCGAGCTGGACGGCGACTGCTACCTCGTCATCGAATACATCGAGGGAACGTCCCTCGAGACCGTCCTGTCAGAACAGGACCCGTCCACCCCGCACATGGATACCTCCGCCGTGATCGCTATCGGCATGGCAACTGCAGACATGCTGGCCCACCTTCACGAACTGGGCCTGGTGTTCCGAGACTTCAAGCCGCCCAATCTGATCCGCACACCCGAGGGCGCATACCGACTCATCGACTTCGGCATCGCCTACGAATACCGCACCGACAACGCTCCACCGCTGAGCATCGGGACGCCGCCCTACTACCCGCCAGAGCAATACGAGATGCAGGCACCCAGCCCGGCCGACGACGTCTTCGCCTGGGGCGCGGTGTTGCACTACCTCGCAGGCGGAAAGGCATCGCTGGAAGACATGTCGGCGCAGGACGACATTCTTCGGCCTTTCCGGCGCCGGCCCATCGCTGAGCTGAACCCTGCGGTCCCCGGTGAACTCGCCGAGGTCGTCGACCGCGCCGTCGCGTGGGAGCGCGGCGATCGGTACTCGACGATGGGGGAAGCGCGCGACGCGCTGGCCGAAGCGGCTCGCCACCTCGACGCCAAGAAATCCCCGCACCATGTCGTCGGCGCCGCAAACGTCAGGAGCGCGAACGGGACTTCCGCACCACTGCAGCCCGATGAGGCACTGCGGCTCGCCCGCGACGTCGGCGACGCCCTGTGCGCCGACGCCGAGGAGCACGGCGGTGGCCTGCGCTGGAAGCGGCGTTTCGAATGGAGCGATCGCACCGAATACAGCCCAGACCTCTATGGCGGCGCCGCCGGCGTGGGTCTGTTTCTCGCCGAGCTGGCCAAGGCCACCGGGGAGGACCGCTATGCGTCGGCCGCGCGGGGTGCGGCACGGTGGCTCGCCGGCCCGGCCTGGGGCCGCGGGAGGGCGCAACACGGCTTGCACAACGGTGAGGCCGGCGTCGCGTTCTTCCTGCTCCGCATGGCCGAGCTCCTTGACTCGCCGGGGTACGTCGACGCGGCCGCCGTGAGACTTCGCCGGCTGCGAGGAGCCGCCTGCACCACGGTCGACGTCATGTATGGCAGTGCGGGCACAATCCTCGGATCGCTGGCATGTCACGCAGCCACCGGCGAATCCGAATTTCTGCAAGACGCCCGTATTGCGGCCGACCAGCTCGTCGCGACGGCGCTGCCCGCGGTCAAGGGTGGCCGGGAATGCTATTGGGAGGTCGTCTCGGCGGCTCCGGGCGGCCCCGTCGTTCCCCACCTCGGACTCCTGCACGGCTCCGCCGGCATCGGACTGGCTCTCGCACACGCGGCACGCGTGACGGGCGACGAGCGTTACGTCCACACCGTCCAGGCGGTGGCCGAACACCTGCTCGGTCAAGCGATTCAAACGGACGGCGACGACGGGACCTTGCGGTGGCCCCGGCACGTCGGCGACACCAACCCGGGGATGCAGGCGCAGTGTCACGGCGCCGGAGGGATCGGGCAGTTCTTCCTCGTACTCGACCGGTTGCTTGCCGACCCGGAGCACCGGGCGGCGGTGCGAGGAGCGGCGTGGACCGTTGCGGCACAACGCGCCAGTGAAACCCAGTCAGGGATCTGCCACGGACTGAGCGGGGCCGGCAACTTCATGCTGGATTGCTACCAGGAACTCGGCGATCCGCAATGGCTCGGATTCGCCCAAGAATGCGGTCAACGCTTGCAGCAATTCCGCCTTAGTGAACGGCCCGGAAGGTATTCGATGCAGGGGCTGAAAACCGAATCTCCAGACCTCATGCTGGGATACGCTGGTGTCGGCAGTTTTCTATTACGTCTATCAGACCCAGCGGGGGCGCCGGATCTCATTTTTGGCCAACTGCCAACTACACGGGAGGTGTAGCGGCAATGTCAGAGAAGACACTGCGGAAGGTTCTCCAGAAGCTCAACAAGGATGAGGCGTTTCGCGACAAGCTGCGAAACGACTGGCAGAACGCGCTCGATGATCTCGATTTAAGCCCGGCCGAGGCGGCGGCCTTGTCGTCCCAGGACGAGGACGCGCTTCGCCGCCTCGTCGGGAGCGACGTGACAGCACTTCAGCAAGGCTTTTTCGGGACCGATTTCATCTGCAGCCTGTTGTGCATTACGACCCTCGACACCAGGGGCAGTACCCGAGACACCTGTCCCGGAAGCAAGAAGGGTTGCGGAACCCATAACACGCACAATTGCCTCGTCATGATCCGCTAGCCCGGAAAGCGCCTCACCAGGCTCGTCAGTGAGGTGATGCGCAGGTTCGGCGTATCAACGAAGAGGGAAGCTGTCGACTGGCTGATCAGCCGCCCATCAGCATGCGCCACTGATCGAGATTGGATGCGCGGTACACGTAGTTGGTGCGGCGCACCTCCGACAACGAGGCGCTCGGATCGGTCGAATACCAATGCCCCGGGAAGACCGTGGGGTCACCGGGCAGCTTCGCGAGTTGCTGCAGGCTGCGGAATATCTCATCGCTGTCGCCACCGGGGAAGTCGGTGCGCCCGCAGCCCTCGAGGAACAGCGTGTCGCCCGCGACCAGCCGGCCGTCGAGCAGAAAGCACTGACTGCCCGGAGTGTGCCCGGGGGTGTGCAGCAGTTCGATCTCGATATCGCCGATGCTGACCTTGTCGCCATGCTCGTGCGCGGTGAGGTCGCTCTCCGGAATCCCGGTGACTCGCGAAACCCACAGCGCCTCATGGGTATTGACATGTACCGGCACGCTTACCCGCTCCAGCAGCTCGGCCAGTCCCTTCAGCTCGAAGCCCATCATCGACCCGCCGACATGGTCGGGATGGTGGTGGGTGACCAGCACGCCGGACAGGTGCATGCCGTCGGCCTCGAGCGCGTCGAGCAGATCGCCTGCCGCATAGGCCGGGTCGACGACGACCGCGTCGCCGGTTTCCCGGTCGCCGATCAGGTAGGCGAAGTTGCGCATCTGCTGCGCGATCATGTCGCCGGCCGCGAAGTCGCGACCGGACAGCAGTTGCCGAAAGTACAGGCGGTCAGAGGTAGCCATGAACCAAGACTATTGCGTGGTCTCGCTGTGCAGCCGCACCATCCGCGTCGTGCTGCTCTCGTCGAGGTCGGCGACATCGCTGCGCGAGCGCAGGAAGTCGCTGAACGAGCGAAAGCCCAGCGACTTCTCGCTGAACGACGGGTCCATGCGCTTCATCTGCGCCTTGACTGCGGAGTTGTGCAGCCAGCCGGCGTCATCGTCCTTATCCTGACCGATTCGCAGCGCCCGCTCGAGCAGGTCCGTGGCCGCGGCCTGCGGATCGGGCGCCTCCGGCTCCTCCTCTGGTTTCGGGGCGGCCGCGCGACCGGCGCGCTTCTTCGGGGCGGCGGCTTCACCCTCAGCGGCATCCGGCACGAAGGCTGGGACACCCGGCACCGCGTCATAGGTGACGAACTCGTCGCAGGCGGCCGCGAGCGACCGGCTGGTCGAACCGGCGACCCCGATGCCGACCACGTAGCGGCCCAGGCGCTTGCAGCGCTGGGCGAGCGGTATGTAGTCGGAGTCGCCCGCCACGATGACCACGTGGGTCAGATCGGGCAGCCGGAACATGTCCTCGACCGCGTCGACCGCCAGCCGGATATCGGCCCCGTTCTTGCCGTAGGCGGCCGCCGGAAACAGCTGCACCAGATCGACCGCGCGGTTGACCAGCTGGCCGCGGTAGCCGACGTTGACGTCGGCGGACCAGTCCGCATAGGCGCGGGTCAGGACGAGGGTGCCGAACGACGAGGCGAAGTCGATGATCGCGCCGACATCGACCATCGCCTGCGCCAGCCGCTCCTTGTCGAGGCCCTTCGCCTTGTCGCGCTGGAACGAGTTGCGGCCGTGCACCTGGTCGTACCGCGAGATCACGATGTTGTCGAAGTCGAGGTAGACGGCGACGCGTGTCGCGGTGGTTTCCATCATGGAACAGGTCCTGTCTGTCAGGTGCTGCCGGTTCGCGCTCGTGCGGCCGCGACCCGCTGTTTGGCGTCGCTGCAGGCCACGCTGTAATCTCTCTAAGGCCCACGAGACGGTTTTGCGCGCGGGTCAGGCCCCCTTAGCTCAGTCGGCAGAGCGTTTCCATGGTAAGGAAAAGGTCAACGGTTCGATTCCGTTAGGGGGCTCGGTGGACGCCGGGCTGGCTGGCGGCGCTTCAACACATGGCGGTGTAGCTCAGTCGGTTAGAGCGAACGACTCATAATCGTTAGGTCGCCGGTTCGAGTCCGGCCATCGCTACAAGACAACAACGACGAAGTGTGAAAGTAGGGAAGCTGACGTGGCCTCCAGTACCGATGTAAGGCCGAAGATCACTTTGGCGTGCGAGGTGTGCAAGCACCGCAACTACATCACCAAGAAAAACCGTCGCAACGACCCCGACCGGCTCGAGCTGAAGAAGTTCTGCCCGAACTGCGGGACGCACCAGCCCCACAAAGAGTCGCGCTAACTCGCCGAAGACATGCAGGTCGTCCCACGTGGGACGGACCGGTGGCCGTTTGCTGAGGTTGACTAGGTAGGTTCAAGACCCGTGGCTCTGTCCGACGACATCGTAGGGATGCATTACCTGTATCCCGACCACTACGAGGTGGGTCGAGAGAAGGTTCGCGAATACGCCGAGGCCGTCAAGAACGAGGACCCGGCGTTCTTCGACGAGAAGGCCGCGGCGGAACTGGGCCACGACGCGATCCTGGCGCCACTGACCTTCATCTCGATCTTCGGGTACCAGGCGCAGACGGCGTTCTTCGCCAACGCCAATATCGGCATCCAGGACGCCAAGATCGTCCAGGTGGACCAGGAGCTGAAGTTCCTGCAGCCCATCAAGGCCGGCGACAAGCTGTACTGCCATGTCTACGTGCACTCGGTGCGGCAGTCCTTCGGCGCCGACATCATCGTGACCAAGAACATCGTCACCAACCAGGACGGCGAAGTAGTACAGGAGACCTACACCACGCTCGCCGGGCGTAGTGAGGAAAACGGAGAGAGTGGCTTCAACGATGGCACTGCGTGAGTTCAGTTCGGTCAAGGTCGGCGACGAGCTTCCGGAGCGGGTCATTCCGCTGACCCGCGGAGATCTGGTCAACTATGCCGGCGTTTCCGGCGACCTCAACCCGATCCACTGGGATGACGAGGTGGCCAAGCTGGTCGGTCTGGACGTCGCGATCGCGCACGGCATGCTGACCATGGGCCTCGGCGGCGGCTACGTCACGTCCTGGGTGGGCGACCCCGGCGCGGTCACCGAGTACAACGTGCGGTTCACCGCCGTGGTGCCGGTGCCCAACGACGGCAAAGGCGCCGAGATCATCTTCAACGGACGGGTCAAGTCGGTGGAGCCCGAGACCAAGTCGGTGACCATCGCGCTGTCGGCCACCTCCGGCGGTAAGAAGATCTTCGGCCGCGCCGTCGCGACCGCCAAGTTGGCGTAGCTGATGGCCCTCAAAGTCGACATCCTTGGGATGAGCCACGCCTACCCCGACTACTTCGAGGTGGGCCGCGACAAGATCCGCGAATTCGCCGACGCCGTCAAGGCCGACGATCCCGCCAGCCACGACCAGGCCGCCGCCGCCGAACTGGGTTACGACGGCCTGGTCGCGCCGCTGACCTTCGTGTCGGTGATGGCTCTGGTGGTGCAGAAGGACTTCTTCCGGGTCGTCGACGTCGGCATGGAGACGATGCAGATCGTGCAGGTGGACCAGAAGTTCGTCTACCACCTCCCGGTGAAGGCCGGTGACAAGATCTGGTGCAACTTCGAAGTGATATCGGTGAAGGAAGCGTTCGGCGCCGACATCGTCGTCACCAAGAACACCTGCACCAACGAGAACGGTGAGGTCGTCATCGAGGCCTATACGACGCTGATGGGTCACGAGGGGGAGGACGGCGTCAAGATCGACTTCATGTAACTGGCCGCAATTGGAATCTCACACCGGCGCCGATGTACACTCGGACCTCGGGGTTTTCCCAGCATAGGCGCGCTGTCCGTCGGTTCGCGATTGACCGAACGGGGAGCGCGCGAGTTGTGTAAGCCCCGGCGCGCAGGTTGGCCTGCCAACCTCGAAGGGGCGTAGCTCAACTGGCAGAGCAGCGGTCTCCAAAACCGCAGGTTGCAGGTTCAAGTCCTGTCGCCCCTGCTCAACTGAATACTTTGCACATGGTGGACACTGGAAGCACAGCACCACCCCAGACGGAAGGGCATGCGGTGAGCGACGAGCGCGACAGTGCCGACGCCGCGGGCGACGGCAGCGACACGGAAGCCACCGGCGGCGGTCAGACGGCCGTCGTCACACAGCCGCTGCGCCCGACCGGCAAGCGGACCCGGCAGCGGGCCGTGAGCACCGACACCGAGGATGATGCCGACGACATCGCGACGACCGAGACCGGCGTCGCCAAGAACGGCTCGGGGACCAAGCCCAAGAAGGCCAAGAAGTCGTCCGGCCCGGCCCGCAACCCGTTCGCCTTCGTCTGGACCTACCTGCAGCAGGTCGTCGCCGAGCTGCGCAAGGTGATCTGGCCGAACCGCAAGCAGATGGTCAGCTACACCTCGGTGGTGCTGGTATTCCTGGCGTTCATGGTGGCGCTGATCGGCGTGGTGGACCTCGGTCTGGCCAAGCTGATGCTGCTGGTGTTCGGCTAGGCAACGGGCAGACGGACAGAGATTTGAGAGAGGACTGACCACCGTGACTACCTTCGAGGGTGACACGCCCACGGGTGAGACGGTCGATGTGATCGACGAGACCAACCCCGAGGCGCC
>CAZDYH010000119.1:7777-9793 GCA_964509355.1 uncultured Mycobacterium sp. | reverse complement strand
TAGAGCCCTAGTCTTCCAAACTAGCTACGCGGGTTCGATTCCCGTCGCCCGCTCCAAGTATCGGACCTGGGCCTTTCCGCCAGGAGGCACGTTGAGCGACGAACTCAGTATCGAAGGGTCGTGCGCCGCCGGCTTCGAGAAAGTCCGCGACGCTTTCGAGCGGAACTTCGCGCTGCGTGGCGAGGTCGGCGCCGCGGTGACGGCGTGGGTGGACGGCGAACTCGTCGTCAACTTGTGGGGTGGTTTTGCCGACGCTGCGCGTACCCGGCACTGGCAGCAGGACACACTCGCGAGCGTGTTCTCCGGCTCCAAGGGTTTGATCAGCACCTGCGTGCACCTGTTGGCCGACCGCGGCGAGATCGACCTGTACGCACCGGTGGCCGACTACTGGCCCGAGTTCGGCCGGGGTGGTAAGGGGTCGATCACGACCGCGATGGTGCTGGGTCATCGCTCCGGGGTGATCGGCCCGAACACCCGGCTGAGCCCCGACCAGGCACTCGACTGGGAGGGTGTGTGCGAGCGGCTCGCCGCCGCGGAGCCGTGGTGGGAGCCGGGCACCGCACAGGGCTATCACATGGTCACATTCGGTTTCCTTCTCGGCGAGGTGGTGCGCCGGATCACCGGACGCACGATCGGCCACTACCTGCGCACGGAGATCGCCGAGCCGCTGGGCGTCGACGTCCACATCGGTCTTCCGGAATCGGAGCACCATCGCTGCGCCGAGATGGTCAACAAACCACACATTCGCGACGTGCTGGCCGCGGGCGAGGCGCCGGGTTATCCGACATCCCTTAGTGACCATCCGATGGCGGGCCTGTCGGTGGCGCTGGGTTTCGTCCCCGATGACGAGGTCGGCTCGGACGCGGTCGAGGTGTGGCGGATGGCCGAATTCCCCAGCACCAACGGCCACGTCTCGGCGCTGGGCATGGCGACTTTCTACAACGCGCTCGCGCAGGAGAAGCTGCTCAGCCGCGACCACATGGAGCTTTGCCGGGTTTCGCAGGGCGGCTTCGACATCGACGTGGTCCTCGGACCGCGGGTCGCCGACCACGGTTGGGGGCTGGGCTACATGCTCAATCAGCGTGGCGTCGCGGGCCCCAATCCGCGGATCTTCGGCCATGGCGGCTCCGGCGGGTCGTTCGCCTTCGTCGACCTCGAGCACCGGATCGGATACTCCTACGTGATGAACAACTTCGACGCCACCAAGGCCAATGCCGATCCGCGCAGCGTCGCGCTGAGCGACGAGGTGTACGCGGCCCTCGGGGTCACCAGGAACTGACTTCGCAGGACCCTTCTGCCGCCTCCTGCACTGGGTACTGTGGACGCCATGAACAGTGCCTTGCTGGTCCTCATCATCCTTGTCGTCGCCGCCATCGGGCTGGCCGTGTGGAGTTCGTCGCGCGCCTCGGGTAACCGCTCGGCGGCCACGCTCGCCGACGCCAAGGCCGACGCGCGCCGCGTCGTCGAGCGGCTCGGCGGGCAGGTGCTGAATCTCACCGGCACCGACGACGCGTCCAAGCAGGCGCTGGCCGACGCTTCCGAGCGGTTCACCGCCGCGTCATCGCAGATCGACCAGGCCACCACCGCCAAGCAGGCGCTGCTGGCCAAGGAGAGCGGGCTGGAAGGGCTCTACTACGTGCGCGCGGCACGAGTCGCGATGGGCATGGACCCCGGACCCGAGCTGGAGACCCTGACCGGCCAGCAGTCGGCGGGCACGGTGACCGAGGACCGACGGGTCCAGGTCGAGGGCCGCTCGATCGAAGCCTCTCCCACCCCGTCACAGCGCACCCCGAACTACTACCCCGGTGGCCGGGTGGCCGGGCGGCCCGTGCCCGCGGGCTGGTATTCCGAGCCGTGGTGGAAGCCGGCCCTGATCGCCGGCGCCTGGGGCCTGGGCTCGGTGCTGCTGTTCGACGCGCTCTTCTCGGGGATGTCCGGAGTGAACTACAGCGCTGCCGGTTTCGAGAGCGGATATGGTGACGGCTTCTCCCAGGGATTCGACGCCGGCCAGGATGC
>CAZDYH010000119.1:5146-7677 GCA_964509355.1 uncultured Mycobacterium sp. | reverse complement strand
TTCTACGGACTCGGCGTTACTATCGGCGCGGGCATTTTTGCTTTGATCGGCGAAATCCTGGCGATTGCGGGCGACCGCGCGCCATTGGCGTTTCTGCTTGCCGGGCTGACCGCCGGCGCAACCGGCATATCCTATGGGCTGCTGGTGACCGTGTTTCCCAAGGCCGGCGGCGAGGCAGTTTTCGTGAGCCGCGGCCTCGGGCCACGCTGGGGACGGTTAGTGGGTATTGGCGTGGCGGCGACGGCAATCGTCTCCAGCGCTGCGATTGCCTTGGCATTCACCGGCTATGCCCGGCTGATCGCGCCACTTCCCGCGCCGGTGCTGCTTGTCATGTTGATCGGCGGTCTCACCTTCATCGCAGCCCGTGGCATCCGCGAAAGCATGGTTTTCGCCGCGCTGATCACAATTCTGGAAGTGACGACTCTCTTCATCGTGGCCGCAGTCGGCCTGCCGGGCCTGACGGAGCTCGAATTTCCGCAGGCGTTCATTGGAACACATGGCTCGGGACAACCTTTTCTGCCGGTCATAATGGCGGCAATGATCGCCTTCTTTGCGTTTATCGGCTTCGAGGACATCGAGAACATGGCCGAGGAAACCAAGAGGCCGGAACGTACCATTCCGCTGGCGATCGTCTGGACGCTGGCGGTCACGGTCCTGCTGTATTTACTGCTGGCGCTGGTCGCGGTGGCTACTCCTTTTCGTGACGAGATTGCAGGATCGCCGGCCCCGGTCGCGGTCATGTTCGAACGGCTGACGGGCATTGATCCGGCCCCGGTCTCGGTCATAGCGGCGATTGCCATGACAAACGGCATATTGGTGCAGGTCGTCATGGCTTCGCGCGTGCTTTACGGAACGGCGAACGAAGGGCTGCTGCCATCATGGTTTGCGCGCGTCAACGCAAGAAGCCGCACCCCCGCCCGTGCCACCTTGTTCGTGTCCGGGCTGATCCTGGCGCTGGCCTTGCTGTTCCCGCTTGCAGGCCTTGCCGAGGCGACAAGCCTGATCGTCATCGCGGTCTTCGCCCTCGTCAACCTGTCGCTGTTCACGCTGGGCGGTATGGCAGACCATACTTCGCTGTCCAGATGGCGCTGGTGGGGCCTGGCGGCCTTCCTGCTGTGTCTTGGCATGCTCGGGCTGAACACTTACGGTCTGATTGTCGGCTAGCTTTCGACCTCACCGCTGACACAGCGGACACCAGAAGATGTTGCGGCCCTCCAGTTCCGCGGTGAGAACCGTCGTCCCACAACGTCGACAGGGATCACTCGCGCGACGGTAGACATAGGTGCGCGGGCGACCGGGTGCGTACGACGGCGCTCCGTGATCGTCCTCGGGCCGCACCACCACGATGACGCCGCGACGCACGCCGACCTTCATCAGCCCGACGAGATCGGTCCACATCTCGGCGAACTCCGCCTCGCCGATGTCGCGACCCAACCGGTACGGGTCGATGTGGTGGCGAAACAGCAGCTCGCTGCGATAGACGTTGCCCACGCCGGCGATCACCGTCTGATCCATCAGCGCAGCGGCAATCGGCTTGCGCGACTTCGAGATCCGTGCCCACGGTAGCGCCGGGTCGGCGTCGCGGCGTAGTGGGTCGGGCCCGAGCCGCGCGACGATGGCCGACACCCGCACCTCGTCGATCACCTCACACGCCGTCGGGCCGCGCAGGTCGGTGCCGTACTCGGCGCCGATGATCCGCATCCGAACCTGGCCGACCGGCAGCAGCATCGGGGTGGGCGATTCGGTGAAGGTGCCGTACAGCCCCAGGTGGACGTGCACGATCGGCCCGCCCTCGTAATGGTGGAACAGGTGCTTGCCCCACACCGACGCGCGGGTGAACACACGGCCGTCGACGATCGCGGCGTCGGTGAACCGGCCCTGCGGGCTCGATACCGCCGCCGGGGCACCGGCGAACCGGCGCTGATGCAATCGGGCCAACCGGTGAAGAGTGTGACCCTCCGGCACGGCTCAGGCCGAGGCGCCGGGCACCGGCGGCGGCACGTGGGTGCGCTCGTACTGGTCGAGGATGTCGATACGCCGTTGGTGGCGTTCGGCTTTCGACCATGGCGTGGACACGAACGCGTCGACGATGGCCAGCGCCTCATCGACGGTGTGCATGCGGCCGCCGATGCCGATCAGTTGCGCGTTGTTGTGTTGACGCGCCAGCGACGCCGTCTCCACGCTCCAGGCCAGCGCGCAGCGCGCACCCGGGACCTTGTTAGCGGCGATTTGCTCACCGTTGCCAGAGCCGCCGAGCACGATACCGAGGCTGTCCGGGTCGGCAACGGTCTTCAGTGCGGCCGCGATGCAGAACGCCGGGTAGTCGTCCTCGGCGTCGTAGCCGAACGCCCCGCAGTCGATCGGCTCGTGTCCGGCCTGCTTCAGGTGTTCGATGATGTGCTGCTTGAGTTCGTATCCGGCGTGATCGGAGCCCAGGTAGACGCGCATGCCGGTCATTGTGCCCGCCTCCCCCGCGAGCGTGCGTGTCGGGACGGCAACACGCCGCGCGGCGCGGCATTTCACGCACGCTC
>CAZDYH010000119.1:0-5046 GCA_964509355.1 uncultured Mycobacterium sp. | reverse complement strand
CGGGTGCGCTTGAGCTCCCAGAAATGCGGGTACGACGCGAAAGTCACCGAGGCGTCCCACAGCTTCCCGGCTTCCTCGCCGCGCGGAATCTTGGACAGCACCGGGCCGAAGAACGCCACGCCGTTGACGTGGATGGTCGGCGTGCCGACGTCCTCGCCGACCGCGTCCATACCGGCGTGGTGGCTCTTGCGCAGCGCTTCGTCGTACTCGTCGCTGTCGGCGGCTTCGACCAGCTCGGCCGGCAGTCCAACCTCAGCGACGGACTGCCTGATGACCTCGTCGAAGTCCTTGTTTTTCTCGTTGTGGATCTTGGTCCCCATCGCGGTGTACAGCGGCGCCAGCACCTCGGCGCCCTTGGCCCGCTCGGCGGCGATCGCCACCCGCACCGGTCCCCAGGCCTGCTTCATCAACTCCTGGTACCCCTCGGGCAGGTCGCGGCCTTCGTTGAGCACGGCCAGGCTCATGACGTGGAAGTTCACCTCGATATCGCGGACCTTTTCCACCTCCAGGATCCAGCGCGAGGTGATCCAACACCACGGGCACAACGGATCGAACCAGAAGTCGGCCACATCCTTCTCCGGCAACAACTCCGCGTCGGGCATCGCAGTCCTCTCACTCGGTTCCGTCAGCCCCGTTCAGCACAACTACGCGCGCCATGCGGGTGTTCCCGGCCCCCGGTCCCGCCTTCCTACTAGGTTGGGCGACGTGGCACTTCCCAACCTCACCCGCGACCAGGCCATCGAACGCGCAGCGCTCATCACCGTCGACAGTTACCGGATCGTCCTCGACCTCACCGAGCGCTCCGGAGGGCCGGGCGAACGCACCTTCCGGTCGATGACAACCGTGGAGTTCGAAGCGCTCGCCGGCGCCGACACCGTCATCGACGTCGCCGCGGACACCGTGCGCAGCGCCACCCTCAACGGTCACGCTATCGACGTATCCGGGTACGACGAGTCCACCGGCATCGCGCTGCGGGGCCTGGCCGGGCACAACGTCGTCGTCGTCGACGCCGACTGCCGCTACTCCAACACCGGTGAGGGCCTGCATCACTTCGTCGACCCGGTCGACGGCGAGGTCTACCTGTACTCGCAGTTCGAAACCGCCGATGCCAAGCGGATGTTCGCGTGCTTCGACCAGCCGGACCTCAAGGCCGCCTTCGACATCACCGTGACGGCACCCGCGCACTGGCAGGTGGTGTCCAACGGCGCGACCGCTTCGGTCGAGCAGGATGGAAAGGCGAAAGTCCATACCTTCGTCACCACACCGCGGATGAGCACCTACCTGGTGGCGCTCATCGCAGGCCCCTATGCCCGCTGGGACGACACCTACAGCGACGAGCACGGCGAGATCCCGCTGGGGCTGTTCTGCCGCGCCTCGCTGGCGGAGTTCATGGACACCGAGCGGCTGTTCACCCAGACCAAGCAGGGATTCGGCTTCTACCACCGCAATTTCGGCGTGCCGTACGCGTTCGGCAAGTACGACCAGCTGTTCGTCCCGGAGTTCAACGCAGGCGCGATGGAGAACGCCGGCGCGGTGACGTTCCTGGAGGACTACGTCTTCCGCAGCAAGGTCACCCGCTACTCGTATGAACGGCGGGCGGAGACCGTGCTGCACGAGATGGCGCACATGTGGTTCGGCGACCTGGTCACGATGACCTGGTGGGACGACCTGTGGCTCAACGAGTCGTTCGCGACATTCGCCTCGGTGCTGTGCCAGAGCGAAGCCACCGAGTACACGCAGGCATGGACGACGTTCGCCAACGTGGAGAAGTCGTGGGCGTACCGCCAGGACCAGCTGCCGTCGACGCATCCGGTCGCCGCCGATATCCCCGACCTGCACGCCGTCGAGGTCAACTTCGACGGCATCACCTACGCCAAGGGCGCCAGCGTGCTCAAGCAGCTGGTCGCCTACGTCGGGCTGGAGCACTTCCTGGCCGGGCTGCGCGACTACTTCCGCGCCCACGCGTTCGGCAACGCGAAGTTCAGCGATCTGCTGGGAGCGCTGGAGAAGGCGTCGGGCCGGGACCTGTCGCACTGGGGTCAGCAATGGCTGAAGACAACTGGCCTGAACACGTTGCGCGCGGACTTCGACGTCGACGCCGACGGCCGGTTCAGCCGGTTCACCGTCCACCAGAGCGGCGCGGCACCGGGCGCCGGCGAGACGCGGGTGCACCGACTCGCTGTCGGCATCTACGACGATGACGCGACGGGCAAGCTGGTTCGGGTGCACCGCGAGGAACTCGACGTCGAAGGCGAGAACACCGATGTGCCTGCGCTGCATGGTGTTTCGCGCGGAAAGCTGATCCTGGTCAACGACGACGACCTGACGTACTGCTCGCTGCGGCTGGACCCGGAATCGCTGCAGACCGCGCTGACCCGCATCGCGGACATCGCCGAGCCGCTGCCCCGCACACTTGCGTGGTCGGCGGCGTGGGAGATGACCCGCGACGCCGAGCTGAAGGCCCGCGATTTCGTGGCGCTGGTGTCAAACGGTGTGCACGCCGAGACCGAGGTCGGCGTGGCCCAACGGCTGCTGCTGCAGGCGCAGACCGCATTGAGCTCCTACGCGGAACAGGGCTGGGCCTGCTCCCAGGGCTGGCCGGCGTTCGCCGACCGGCTGCTGCGGCTGGCCCGCGGTGCCGAGCCCGGCTCCGACCATCAGCTGGCCTACGTAAACGCGCTGTGCTCGTCGGTGCTGTCGCTGCGGCACGTCGCGGTACTGGCCACGTTGCTGGACATCGCGCCCGCCGAAGTTGGGTTGGCCGGCCTGGTAGTGGACACCGATCTGCGCTGGCGGATCGTCACCGCACTGGCCGCCAGCGGCAATATCGACGCAGACGGGCTCGAAACCCCGTTCATCGACGCCGAAGCCGACCGGGACCGCACCGCGGCCGGCAAGCGGCACGCGGCGCAGGCATCGGCGGCCCGACCGCAGCTCGCGGTGAAGGAGCAGGCCTGGGAAGAGGTGATCGAGGACGACACGCTGGCCAACATCACCGGGCGCTCGATCATCACCGGTTTCGTCGCACCGGGCCAAAGCGCCTTTCTGGAACCGTTCACGCGGCGCTATTTCGACGCGATCCCCGGGGTATGGGAGCGGCGGTCCAGCGAGGTGGCGCAGACCGTGGTCATCGGCCTGTATCCGTCGTGGGATGTCAGCCAGGCCGGTCTCGACGCCGCCGAGGCGTTCTTGGCCGGTCATGTTCCCCCGGCGCTGCGCCGCCTCGTGCTCGAAGGCCGCGCCGGTGTGGCGCGGTCACTGGCCGCGCGCGAGTTCGACGCCGGTTAGGGCCGTGAAATGCCGGCGCTGAGCACCCGGATCGCGCTGATCAGTCCATCGATCAGGTTGCCTTCGGCAAACGCTGATGCGGCCGCCGCCACCCCGAGTGGCGCCGCCGATTCGGCCCCGCGGCCGCGGACCTCGGTGCCGTAGACCACCTCGATCGCATGCTGGTCGGGTGAGACGGCGATCAGCACGGCGTTCTCCGGAGTGGGCACGTCGCCGAGGATCTCGCGGGCCCGGGCAGCGGTGTCGCCGCCCAGATCGCCGATGTACGCCGCGAACCTGGCCTTCGATGCCCGCGACCCGTACGTCAGGGCGTCATCCAGCTTGGCGAGATCCTCGGTGGGGAACGGGTAGTGCACCGACAAAGCGCCGGGCTCGGTGACACCCGAGATCCGGCCGCTGGACGTGACCACGTAACCGAGCGGCAGGTCGGCGGCATCAATCGTCGCGAGTTCACCACTTGCCACTTGCGCCACCTCCCACGCTGTCCCCGGATGCTGAGTGTCCATGCTGGGGCTGGCCGACGATCTCGTCGGTGGCCGCCCACAGGATCGGTGCATGCGTCCACGGCTCGGACAACCTGTAGGTCGCCGGATGTGGCCCCTTGCGAGACCAGATCAGCGCCGCCAGCACCGCCGCCAGCAACAACGGAATTCCCCCGATAAGGAGGTGGGTCTGCAGAATACTCACGACGCAAACCGTATCCCAACCGTCGCGAATTGTTGAGCTAAGTCGTTGGTTGACCTAAGTCGTTGGTTGAAACTAGGCCGCTCCCTCGCCGAGGTACCGCACCCATACCGGGTCCAGTTCCTTCACCGTGGACAACAACCGCCAGTGCTGGCCCTTCGGCGGCGTCGGTGTCGAGCGCAGCGACCAGCCGAGCTCGGTGAGCAGCTTGTCGGCCTTGCGGTGGTTGCAGGTCGAGCAGCAGGCCACGCAGTTCTCCCAGGTGTGCTCGCCGCCACGGCTGCGTGGCACCACATGGTCGACGGTGTCGGCCTTGCCGCCGCAGTAGGCGCAGCGGAAGCGGTCGCGGTGCATCAGCGCCGCCCGCGTCATCGGGATGCGGGCCCGGAAGGGCACCCGGACATACGACCGGAGCCGGATCACCGACGGTACGACAATCACCCTGGTCGCGGAATGAATGACCGGACCCGATGGGTCGTCGTGCACGACGTCGGCCTTGCCGCAGAGCAGCATGATGACCGCGCGCCGCATCGGCAACGCGGTCAGCGGCTCGTAGGTGGAGTTCAGCAGCAGCACCCGCCGGCGACCCCATATCGATCCGCCGTCATGGGGGGCGGTGATGCTGTGTGGATGGGTCTCGACGCTGTGTAGCGTTCGGTTCTGGGCAGCCGTATGCGACGGCCCGGATGGGCCTGCCGCGGCACCAGAATGTCGGTGACCACGACCCTTGATGCGTTGCGCCATGGGTCCTCCGCCGCCCAGTCCATCATGGATCGGGGTGGACTGCACGGCAATTTGTGCCGTGTTCGCAGGTCAATCCAGTGAATATCCCGTGACGTCACCGGATGTGGGAGCGGACGTGGCAACCGTACACAATGGGAGCCGTGCCCGAGGATCCGCAGTCGTTCTACACCGCCGTCGGTGGTGCCGATACGTTCCACACGATCGTCTCGCGCTTCTATGCCCTGGTACGTGAGGACGAAGTGCTGCGACCGCTGTACCCGGAGGACGAGTTGGACGCCGCCGAGGAAAGGTTGCGGATGTTCCTCGAGCAATACTGGGGTGGCCCGCGTA
>CAZDYH010000118.1:5935-9807 GCA_964509355.1 uncultured Mycobacterium sp. | reverse complement strand
GGCTCCAACGCTTCGTCCCACGCCGTGCCAAGCACCGAGTCCAACTCAGCGGCGAGGGTGTCGGCGCCGGCAGCCATCAGCGCACGCAGTCGCATCTCGCCGACCATGACGTCGCCGTTGGCACTCATCGCCCCACTCCACAGACCCAACTGCGGGGTGTGGCTGAAGCGCTGGCCGTCGACTCCGTCGCTGGGATCCTCGGTGACCTCGAACCGCAGCACCGACCACGAACGCAGCGCATTGGCCAGCCGTGCTCCGGTACCGACCGGACCGACCCAGTTGGTCACCGCTCGCAATTGACCGGGCATCGCCGGCTGCGGGGTCCACTTGAGGTTCGCCCCGGCCTCCGAGCCGGGATGTTGCCGACCCTGCGGCTTCAGGGTCGACGACAACGCCCACTCGACATGTGGGCACACCGCCGCGGGTGAGGCGTGGATGTAGACCACGCCCGTCGCCGCGTCGGCGAACTGGTTCGACGCACGCATCTGCTGCTCCTTCGGCTCCACGAGGGTCGTCTTCCCCAACGGCCTGGTGAGCCCGAGAACATGATGCTTTTGTGTCGTACGTGTCTATTGTGCCTCTTGTGACCCCTGTTGCGCTAGTCTGCGCGATACTCCGAAATCACCGCATCTGACAACGCCGGCCATAACGACAACGCCCAGTCACCGAAATCACGGTCAGTGAGCACGACCAATGCCACTTCCAGCTCCGGATCCACCCAGATGAACGTGCCCGATTGCCCGAAATGCCCGAAGGTCCGTGGCGAGTTGGCCACGCCGGTCCAGTGCGGCGATTTGGCCCCCTTGATCTCGAATCCGAGTCCCCAGTCATTGGGCCGCTGCACGCCGTAACCGGGGAGCACCCCGGCCAGGCCGGGAAACTGCACGGTGGTGGCGCCGGCGTGCATCTGCGGCGACACAGTGGTCGGGCGCAGCAGGTCACCGGCGAACGCCACCAGGTCCTGGACGGTCGACGTAGCGCCGAACCCCGCGGCCGCGGCGCCGCCAACCAGCCGCGAGGCGGCCATGCCCAGCGGTTCGAACACCGCCTCGGCTAGGTATTCACCGAATTCGATGCCGGACTTCTCCTGCACCGTCTCGGCCAGCACCCGGAAGCCGTAGTTGGAGTAGATCCGCCGGGTCCCCGGCGCAGCCAGCGCGTGGTCGTCGGACTGCGACAACCCCGAAGCGTGCGCCAGCAGATGGCGGACCGTCGAACCGGGTGGACCCGCGGCGGTGGCGAGGTCGACACCCCCCTCTTCGACGGCGACCTGAGCCGCCCGGGCCACCAGGGGTTTGGTCACCGACGCCAGCGCGAACCGACGATGAGTGTCGCCGTGGCTGGCGAGCACGCCGGAAGTCCCGACCACCGCGGCGGCGGCGGCCGGGACCGGCCAGTCGTTGACGGCATCGAGGGCGGACATCGGGCAGGAGCCTAACCGCCAGACGCGACCACGCTCTAGGTTGGTACCCATGAGTCAGACAGTGCGCGGAGTGATCTCACGAAAGAAGGGCGAACCCGTCGAGGTGGTGGACGTGGTCATTCCCGACCCCGGCCCCGGGGAGGTGGTGGTCGACATCATTGCCTGCGGTGTCTGCCACACCGACCTGACGTACCGCGATGGCGGTATCAACGACTCCTACCCGTTTCTGCTCGGCCACGAGGCGGCCGGCACGGTCGAATCGATCGGGCCGGGCGTGACAGCGGTGGCGCCCGGCGATTTCGTAATCCTGAACTGGCGCGCGGTGTGCGGCCAGTGTCGTGCCTGTAAGCGCGGCCGGCCCTGGTACTGCTTCGACACCTTCAACGCCGCACAGCCGATGACGCTGACCGACGGCACCGAACTGACCCCCGCACTGGGCATCGGGGCGTTCGCCGACAAGACCCTGGTGCACGAGGGCCAGTGCACGAAGGTCGATCCCGCAGCCGACCCGGCAGTCGCCGGTCTCCTGGGTTGCGGCGTGATGGCCGGCCTGGGTGCGGCGGTCAACACCGGTGCGGTGAGCCGCGATGACACCGTCGCGGTGATCGGCTGCGGCGGCGTCGGCGACGCCGCAATCGCCGGCGCGGCACTGGTGGGCGCGAGGAAGATCATCGCCGTCGACACCGATAACACCAAGCTGAAGTGGGCCCGCGCCTTCGGCGCCACCCACACCGTCAACGCACGTGAATTCGACGTCGTGAAGACGATCCAGGATCTGACCGACGGGTTCGGCGCCGATGTGGTGATCGACGCGGTCGGTCGTCCGGAGACGTGGCGGCAGGCGTTCTATGCCCGCGACCTGGCGGGAACCGTTGTGCTGGTAGGTGTTCCAACCCCGGATATGCGGATCGATATGCCGCTGGTGGACTTCTTCTCCCGCGGCGGTTCGCTGAAGTCGTCATGGTACGGCGACTGCCTGCCCGAGCGTGACTTCCCGACGCTGATCAGTCTCTACCATCAGGGTCGGCTGCCACTGGAAAGGTTCGTCTCCGAACGCATCGGCCTGGACGGCATCGAGGATGCCTTCCACAAGATGCATGCCGGCGAGGTGCTGCGCTCGGTGGTGATCCTGTGATGGCCGGCTCGCACCAAGAACATCCCGGCGCAAGAGCCACGATCCAGCGCGTAGTCACCCACGGCAGCTTCGAACTCGACGGCGGCAGTTGGGAAGTCGACAACAACATCTGGATCGTCGGTGACGACTCCGACGTCGTCGTCTTCGACGCGGCCCATGAGGCCGCGCCGATCATTGCGGCGGTCGGCGGCCGCAACGTGGTCGCGGTGGTGTGCACCCACGGCCACAACGACCATGTCACCGTCGCCCCGGAACTGGGCCAGGCCTTCGACGCCCCGGTGCTGCTGCACCCCGCCGACGAAGTGCTGTGGCGGATGACCCACCCCGACAAGGACTTCCGTCCGATCGCCGATGGGGACACCCTTACCGTCGGCGGCGTGGAACTGCGTGCCCTGCACACCCCGGGCCACTCCCCTGGGTCGGTGTGCTGGTACGCGCCCGACCTGAGCGCGGTTTTCAGCGGTGACACGTTGTTCAAGGGCGGGCCAGGTGCGACCGGACGCTCGTTCTCCGACTTCCCGACGATCCTTGCCTCGATCGCCGGCCGGCTGGGCACCCTGCCCGCAGACACCGTCGTCTATACCGGCCACGGCGACTCCACCACGATCGGCGACGAGATGATGCACTACGAGGAATGGGTGGCCAGGGGCCACTAGTCCTTTTCGCGCCGGGGACCTGCCGCCACTCCTGCGCGAAGTCTGTCACGCCCGGCTGCGCGCCGCCGCGCCAATCAGCCAGGTCACCAGCCCGATGCGCAGACCCTGGCGGAACCGCTGCTGTGGGTCGGGAAAGTCCAGCTCGGCCATTACGACTCGAACCGGCTCGGTCGGCACCGAGAACGGGTACATCCCGGCGGTCAGGGTCAGCGCACCCTCTGCGAAGAAGTCGGTGAACTCGCGGGGCAGCCAGGGCAGGTGATGCGCAACGAGATGCGAGAGTGCGTCGGTGTTCTGCATCGCCCGCACTTTGAAGTCCCGTGCGAACTCCGCCGAGATGTTGCGCTCCAGAACACCCGCCATCGCGCCGAGCAGCTCGCAGAACAGACCCTGGTTCGCGAGCGAGTCCGCGATGGTGGTGGCCACCCGGATTTCGTTGGCGTAGTTGGCCTTCCTCGCTCGCGGTCGTCCGAGCAGTGCGTCGACCTCATCGAGCCAGGACCGGCATTCTTCGTCGAGCAGTTCCAGGAGGATCGCTTCCCTGCTGTCGAAGTAGCGCAGCACATTCGACTTGGCCAGGCCGACACGTTCGCTGATATCCCGCAGGCTGACGTCGGCGACATCCTTCTCGCCCAACGCCGCACGGGCCGCGTGCATG
>CAZDYH010000118.1:2720-5835 GCA_964509355.1 uncultured Mycobacterium sp. | reverse complement strand
GGAGTGATACGCATGGCCACCAATCTCGCCGTCACCGTGCCTGACCTGTCCGGAAAGCTCGCGGTCGTCACCGGCTCCAACAGCGGTCTCGGACTGGGGCTTGCCCGGCGGCTGTCCGCCGCGGGCGCCGACGTCATCATGGCGATCCGCAACCGCGCCAAGGGCGAGGCCGCGATCGACGAGATCCGCAGCACGGTTCCCAGCGCCAAGCTGACCATCAAGCATCTCGACCTGTCGTCGCTGGCCAGTGTCGCCGCGCTGGGTGAGGAGCTCAACGGCGAGGGCCGTCCGATCGACATTCTGATCAACAACGCCGGTGTCATGACACCGCCCGAACGCGACACCACCGCCGACGGCTTCGAGCTGCAGTTCGGCGCCAATCACCTGGGGCACTTCGCGTTGACCGCACATGTGCTGCCCTTGTTGCGCGCGGCGGACGCGGCGCGGGTCACCACGCTGAGCAGCCTGGCCGCCCGACAGGGCCGTATCCACTTCGACGACCTGCAGTTCGAGAAGGGGTATCGGGCGATGCAGGCCTACGGCCAATCGAAGCTGGCGCCGCTGATGTTCGCCCGCGAGTTCGACCGCCGCAGCCGAGAGGCGGGGTGGGGCGTGCTCGCCAATGCCGCGCATCCCGGCCTGACCAAGACGAACCTGCAGATCAGTGGGCCGTCACACGGCCGCGGCAAGCCGTCGGGAATGGAGCGGTTCTACAAGTTCAGCTGGCGCTTCATGCCGTTCCTGTGGCAGGAGGTTGACCAGGGGATCCTTCCGGTTCTGTACGCGGCCGCCGCACCGCAGGCCGAGGGCGGCGCATTCTATGGGCCGCGCGGTTTCTACGAGGCCGCCGGTGGCGGCGTCGCGGCGGCCAAGGTTCCCGAGCGGGCCAAGAACGACGCCGACAATCGGCGGCTCTGGGAGATCTCCGAGCAGCTCACCGGCGTGAGCTATCCGAAACCAACCTGATAGCCCGTCAACGCGGTGCCGCCGCCTGACGGCGACTACCGTCAACGGTGACGCGTACGTCATCTGCTTGATGGGAGGTCGCTATGCCTACGGACGAAACTGGGAAGCCCACGGCGGGCCGGCGAGTGGGGCAGTTTGCACTGCGCTACTGGGTGGCGCTGATCCTGGCGGCGCTGGCAGCGATCTTCATCGCGCAGAACCGTGACCGCCAGAACGTGCACATCCTGTGGATCACCGTCGAGTCGCCGATATGGTTCATCATGACGGTCATGCTCGTCGTGGGTGTGCTCATCGGCTTGCTGCTGCGGCGGCGCCGGAGTTAACCGTGCCCGAGTCCAGCGTTGTCGTCCGGCCGGAGCCGACGGACAGCGCGTCCTACACCCAGTCCTCCCGGCTTCAGGCCGCCGGCTTGCTGCCCGCCATCGGGCGTTTCGAGCAGTCCGCGCAGACGGTGCCACTGCCGGTGCCGCCGCAGCCGATCGTGATCGCCGACTACGGAGCGTCGACCGGACACAACTCGCTGCTGCCGGTCGGGGCCGCCATCGCGGCGCTGCGCAGACGCACGCGCCACGAGCACGCGATCCTGGTCGTCCATACCGATGTGCCCGAGAACGACTTCACGGTGCTCTTCCAGACGCTGGCCGACGACCCGGACAGCTACCTGGCCAAGGATGCGGCATCCTTCGCCTCCGCGGTCGGGCGGTCCTTTCACCAGCAGATCCTGCCGTCGAACAGCGTGACCCTGGGCTGGACCTCGTGGGCGATCCAGTGGCTCAGCCGGGTACCGTCCCCGATCCCAGACCATGTGCAGGTGGCCTACAGCAACGACGAGGCTGTGCGGTCGGCGTATGCCCGGCAAGCCGCCGAGGATTGGCAAGATTTCGTGGCGTTTCGAGGTCGCGAGTTGTGTCCCGGCGGACGCCTGGTGGCGCTGACGACGGCCGTCGACGGGGCTGGCGAGTCCGGCTTCCGGCCGCTGCTCGACGGGATCCTCGCGGTGCTGCACGACCTGGCCGACGAAGGCGTCCTGAGCGGGGACGAGGTGCGGCGGATGTCCATTCCGATGGTGGGCCGCAGCGAAGAGGAATTCCTCGCCCCCTTCGCGCCGTCGGGCAGGTTCGAGGGCCTGTCGATCGAGCACCTCGAAGTTTTCAACGCCCCCGACCGGTTCTGGGCGCAATTCCAGGTTGACCGCGACGGGGCCGCCTTCGGCGCGAAATGGGCAGCGTTCTTGCGGGCGTCCGTTTTCCCGACGCTGGCGGCCGCGCTGGACGGCGGCTCCGACGATCCGCGGTCCGCTCGGTTCGTCGAGCGACTCGAAGCCGGTGTCGCCACGCGGCTGGCGAGCGGACCTGAGCAGATACAGATCCCGCTCGCAATACTCGTGCTGGTCAAGCGCGGCCAATCACACTGACTGTGATGTCGGTGATGCGTTATCGTAGACATCATGCGCACCACAGTGTCGATCTCCGATGAGCTGCTCGCTGCAGCCAAGCTCCGGGCCCGGGAGCGGGGTCAGTCACTGGGCTCGGTGATCGAGGACGCACTTCGCCGGGAACTGGCCGCCGTCCACGACGGTGGCCACCGGCCCCATGTTCCGGTGTTCGAGGGTGGCACCGGCCCCCGGCCCGGCGTCGATCTGACGTCGAACCGGGCACTGCACGAGGTTCTGGATGAGGGCGTGGGCCTCAACGAGCGCAAATAGTCAATGTTCCTTCTCGACGTCAATGTGCTGCTCGCCGCGCACCGCGGCGACCACCCGGATCACGGAATCGTCCGGCCCTGGTTCGATCAGCTGCTCGCGGGCGACGACCCCTTCACCGTCCCGACCCTGGTCTGGGCGTCGTTCTTGCGGCTGGCGACGAATCGGCGAATCTTCGAGGTTCCCTCACCACGCACGGAGGCGTTCGCATTCATCGACGCCACCTCCGCCCAGCCCCACCACCTGCTGACCGGTCCCGGCCCACGCCACCTCACGCTGCTGCGTGAACTCTGCGACGAGGCCGACGCATCCGGTGATCTGATACCCGACGCCGTGCTCGCGGCCATAGCCGCTGAGCACCATTGCGACGTGGTGACTCTCGACCGGGACTTCGCCCGGTTTACCTCGGTGCGCCACATCCGCCCGCAGATCAATTGACCGCAGGAC
>CAZDYH010000118.1:0-2620 GCA_964509355.1 uncultured Mycobacterium sp. | reverse complement strand
CGCCCGGTTTACCTCGGTGCGCCACATCCGCCCGCAGATCAATTGACCGCAGGACCCGTGGTTAGGGGCTCTGCGGCTGTGGGATGAACGCCTGCGGTTGGGGGATGAACGACGGCAGGCCCGGGATCGTCGGAATAGGCGGAATGGTCGGGATCTGCGGGATCAACCGCGGCGGCGTCGACGGCGCCGGAACCTCGGTCGCCGGCGGCGCTGCGGTTGACGGCGTCACGACGGTCGGTGGCTGCACGTCGGTCGACGGTGGCATTGATGGTGGCGGCTCTGACGCCGGCGGAGCAGCCGGCGGCGGTATGGCTGCCCGGGGCGGCGCCTCGACCGTTTGCGTCTGGGTCACTGGCGCCGGGACCTGGACCACGGTACGGGTTTGCGGCGCCGGGGCTGGCTGCTGCGACGCCGGATTCTCGGCGGGGGGAGGCTCGGCAAGCGACGGGCCCAGTGCGCCCGGAGTCGTGCTGATGCTCGGTGTCGGCGACACCGGGCCGGCAGTGCTGTCGCTGCGCAGCGCCACCACCGTTCCGGCTCCCGCCGCGGCGATCACCAGGAGCGTGCCGGCGACCACTGACAGCGGCCGGCGATACCACGACAACCTGGCGATGGCCGCCGGTTCGTCGTGCTCGAACGCCAGCTGAGGCCGGGCGGTGGTGAGTCCGCCCCGCTTCGCGGCATGGGCCGGATGCGCAGATCGCCGCGCCGGTGCGATAGCAGGGACATCGTGTGCCTCCGACCAGGCCAGTGCCCCATCCGGCGCCATCGCGGCAGCCGCGGGGGCCAACGCCGTCGCACTCTCGTCAGCCGGACCGCGGGCGGCCCGCAGCGCGCCCCCGGTAGCGGCCGTCAACTGGGGCCGCGACGTCGTGATGACCGGAACGCGCAGATGTTCCGACAGCGTGGTGGTGATGACCGGTATGCTCGCCCCGCCGCCGGTGGAAGCGACAGCCGCAACGTCGACCCGGCGGATTCCGTTGCGGTTCATAGTGTCCAGCAGAACGCCGACGAAGTCGTCCAGCGGCTGACGGATGGCGTCGTCGAGTTCGGTCCGGGTCAGGCGGATGCCGCCGCGGAATCCGGGCAGGTCCGCGGTCAGTGCGGTGACCGTGCTCGCGGAGAGCCGTTCCTTGGCGCCCCGGCACTCCGCGCGCAGCCGGGTCAACGGGCCGATGGCCGAGGTGCCCGAGACGTCGAGCGCCCCTGCCGTCGACAAGTCGGCGATGACATGGGCCAGCAGCGCCCGGTCGATGAGATCGCCCGAGAAGTCGGCGTGCCGCACGGTCGGGCCGATCGGCCGGTAGCCGTTGGCCGCATCGACGAGAGTGATGCTGGTTCCGCTGCCACCGAAGTCGCACAGGGCGATCACGCCCCGGGTCGGGATACCGGGGTCAGCCTGCAACGCCGTGACTGCCGCCGCGGTATCCGGGATCAGCGCCGGGGGCTGGTGTGACCATTCCGGCACCCGGCCCACCGCGGTGCGCAACGCGCTCACCACTGCGCTGCGCCAGTGCGCCGGGTAGGTGACCGCCGCCGCTTCGGGCAGTGGACGGCCGCCGGTGCCGGCGTACGCCAGCGCCCGCAGCGCGTCGGCGAGCAGCACTTCGCTGCGGTGCACAGAGCCGTCGGAGGCGATAATGCCCACCGGGTCGCCCACGCGCTCCACGAAGTCGGTGATCACCAGGCCGGACTCATGGAGGTCCGGATTGTCCGACGGAACTCCGATCTGGGGCGCACGATGCCGAAACAGCGTCATCACGGGCCTGCGCACGACGGCACGGTCGGACGTCACGGCCGCCATGCTGGTGGCCCCCACCGACAGGCCTATCGCCGGCCTTGTTCCGTCTGCCATCTCATCCAATCCGGGTATCAACGACATGCGAGTGCCCCGAGGGCCCCGCTATAGACGGTCTCGGTTTCGGCGGCCGCAGCGTTACTCAGCGGATGCTGGGGCTTCGCCTCGGAAACTCCGCGGACGGCGAGATCTCGAAGCCAAGACGGCCGGTGTAGCGTTCAAGGTAGTAGCACCGGGTGCCGAACGGTCTTTCCGCCGGGTTGGTGGCGTTGCCTTAATGCTAGGAAACGCATGAAATTCATCGGCTCGGCGTTCTTGCGAACGTCGTGATTTGTGTTCCTGCAACGACGCGCTGCCTCGCCCATCCGGCTGACTCTCGCTGAAGAACCGGGCAATCTGATCGATGGGGCATGGTGGCCGCATTCCTCGATCATCGCCAACGAGCTTCCCGAACTCGTCGCAGCCCTCGACGCGGCGCTGGGACCGATCGCCGACATCGCGATCAACTGGACAAGCTTGGAGCGGACCCCGGATCTTGATGCGCTCGGATACAAGATCCGGCTGCCCGGCGACCCGCCCGCCAATCAACGCCTGATGACGGTCATCGGCAGTCGTCGTCGGGCGACGATCTTGGTGGTGCCGTGCCGGACGACGGCGAGTCTGGCGGTCTTGGTGCTGCGCGCGGCCGCATCGATGGCCATACCGGCCAATCAGACGAACAGCCCGCTGCTGGAAACCGCCGAGCGAATCCTGGGCCGCGCACAGCATCAAGTGTCCCTGGCCAACGCTGCACAAGTCTGACCGGAACCCGCTGCGCTCAGC
>CAZDYH010000117.1:7671-9834 GCA_964509355.1 uncultured Mycobacterium sp. | reverse complement strand
AAGTCGACATGGCCGGGGGTGTCGATCAGGTGCAGGACGTAGTCCGTCCCGCCGACGTCGGATGTCGCCGACCCACCGGCTCCGGTCCGCCACGGCAGCCGTACGTTCTGCGCCTTGATGGTGATGCCGCGCTCGCGCTCGATATCCATTCGGTCCAGGTACTGTGCGCGCATATCCCGATCCGCGACGACGCCGGTGAGTTGCAGCATCCGGTCCGCCAACGTGGACTTGCCGTGATCGATGTGGGCGATGATGCAGAAGTTCCGAATCTGCGCCGGCGGGGTGAAGGTCTGGTCGGCGAAACTGCTGATGGGAATCTCCTGTGTAGACGGGCGGCTGCCCCGGGGAACTGCCACCAGGGTATCCAGGCGGGCCCGCCCCGACACAATCGCGCGGCGTCAGTGCCGGCGACCCTCACCTATGCTCTCCTCATGGCGTCGCAGTGGAAGACGTTGCAGCGGTTCGCGGAGAACCTGGTGTTCAACGAGGCACCGAAGTTCATCCGGCAACTGCAGAACTCCCCCAACCTGCAACACGGGATCCAGCAGGGCATCAAGATGGGTATCGATATCATCGTCGGCGTCCCGTCCGCCCAGCCCGCCGCGATCACTGCCGGACGCCCGGTGACCAGCCACAGCGCCCCCACCGCGCAGCGGGCCCGCAAACTGGTCTACGCGCCCGATCTGGACGGCCGCGCCGACCCCGGCGAGATCGTGTGGACCTGGGTGGTCTACGAGGACGACCCGTCCCGCGGCAAGGACCGCCCGGTGCTCGTCGTCGGCCGCGACCGTCGCACACTGCTCGGGCTGATGCTGTCCAGCCAGGACCATCATCAGAACGATCCGGAGTGGATCAGCATCGGCAGCGGCAGCTGGGATTACCAAGGACGGCCCAGTTGGGCGCGCCTGGACCGGGTGCTCGACGTGCCCGAGGAAGGCATCCGACGCGAGGGTGCGATCCTGGAACGGGAAGTCTTCGACGTGGTCGCCGCCAGGCTGCGCGCCGAGTATTCCTGGAGCTAGGCCGTCATCCCGGGGGCCGCCACATCGGCCACAGCGACGGCCCGCCCCTGGGCAGCGTGATCTCGCCGGTGACCTCGAAGCCGAACCGCTGGTAGTACGGCACGTTGTCCGGGTTGCTCGATTCCAGGTAGCACGGACAGTGCTCGGCGTCGCACCTGTCCAGGCGCGAGCGCATGAGTGCCTGCCCAAATCCGCCGCCCCGAACCGTCGGATCGCTGCCGAGGATGGCGAGATACCAGTGGGGTTCCTCGGGATGTTGGCGTTCCATGGTCGCCCCGACCTCGAAAGCCAGGGTTAGCCGCGGGCCAAACATCCGGATGAGGGCGGGCACCGCCGCGAGCGATTCGAGCCGCGTGTTCTTCCACCGGCCGGGCGGATCCCAGAGCGCCGCGGCGCCGATCGTTCCATGTTCAGCGGCGACCTCGACGCCGCCGCCGGCAAGGTGGTGCCGACCGGTCAGAGTCGCGAACAGGCGGGGAAGATTCGTGCGTCGCGATGCCCCGTCGGGGAACAGCCACGTCATGACTGGATCGGTGTGGAAGGCCCGGCCCAGTGTCCGGGAGAGCTCACGAACATCGGCTTTGTGCGCGGGACGGACGTCGATCATCAAGCCGGACCACCTTGCATGGGTCAGCGTCACCCCTGGGTGATGTAGGCCCGCAACTGCTCCCGCTCGGCCTTCAGCTCTTCCATCCGCGTCTTCACCACGTCACCGATAGTGACGATCCCGGCCAACCGCCCGTCCTGGAGCACGGGCACGTGCCGCACGCGGTTTTCTGTCATGAGGACGCTGAGATCATCCACGGAGTCGCCCATCGTGCATGTCGCGACCACCGTTGTCATGATCTCTGAAACCGGGCAGCTGAGCAGATCGGCACCCCGCTCGAGCAGTTGTCGCACGACGTCGCGCTCCGACACGATGCCCTCCACCCCGTCGGCCCCGACCACCACCATGGCGCCAATGTTGTGCTCGGCGAGCCCGGCGAGGAGTTCATTGACCGTAGTCCCCGGGTTGACTGTCGCCACACCCGAGCCCTTGCTTCCCAACACGTCCGCGATCCGCATCGTTGCCTCCACCAATTGTGATCCGGTTCACACCAGGTTAGGGCCAACTCGCCCGGGGCGGAAGCTTTCGAGTGCA
>CAZDYH010000117.1:0-7571 GCA_964509355.1 uncultured Mycobacterium sp. | reverse complement strand
GTGCAGCAGGCGGCGGCCACTGCGGCGCGCGCCGGGGTGGGCACCCTGGTGCTGACCCACTACGTCCCCGGCATCGCGCCCGGCCAGGAGGACCAGTGGCGGGCGCTGGCCGCGGCCGAGTTCGACGGGCCTGTCGAGCTCGGCGACGATCTGCACAAGGTCGAGGTGCACGCGCCGAAGCCAGGGCTAGGCCAACCGGGTGATCTCCACGACGACGTCTAGGTCGGTCGACCCCTCTCCGGAGTAGATGCCCTTCAGCGGCGACACGTCGGAGTAGTCGCGGCCGACTCCCACGCTGATGTACTGCTCGTTGATCGCGGTGTCGTTGGTGGGGTCATAGTTCCACCAGGAGCCGGTCCAGGCCTGAATCCAGGCGTGGCTCTGACCGTCGATGGTTTCGCCGACCACGGCCTGGTGGTTGGGGTGCAGGTAGCCCGACACATATCGTGAGGGAATCCCCATGCTACGCAACGCAATCAGTGACAGGTGCGCGAAATCCTGGCAGACGCCCTTGCCCTCGCGATGTGCGTCCAGACCCGAAGAGTGCACACCCGTGGTACCCGGGACGTATTCGAGTTCGCTGTGCGCCCATTGCGCGGCGGCGATGACGGCTTCCTCCGGCGCGTTGTACTTGGCGATACGTCTACCCACCGCCTGGATTCGTTTGCTCCGCGGCGCGTACTCGGTGGGGCTCAGCACTTCGTCGAACCGGTCGATCACGGCTGTGGACACCAGATCCTCCCAGCTGACCTTCTTCGTCGGCGGCTCCGGTTTCTCGGTCTCCACCACCGACGAGGACGTGACCTCCAACTCCGTGTGCGGCGCGTGCAGGTCGAACGCCGTCACCGCGGTTCCCCAGTAGTCCACATAACGGTAGGACCGAGTGGCCGGAACCGTTTCGACGCGGTTCAGGATCACGTTCTGCCGCGAGTCGCTGCGCGGCGTCAGCCGTGCCTCGTTGTACGACGCGGTCACCGGCGACTTGTAGGCGTATCCCGTTGCGTGCACCACCCGCATCCGCCACATCAGATCTCACCCTCTTCGATCACCAGCGAAGCGTTGCGGCCGGCGTCGGACCACGCGACCCAGGGTGCGGAGTGAAAGTACCTCAGAGCCAACGCTTCTCCGACGTCGTGGCAGGTCTTCTGCAGGCCCGCCAACCGCCGTTCCAGGGACTCCAGCTGCACGCCCGGGCGCAGGAACTCCAGCTCGCTGCGCGCTCTGCCGAGTAGCCGTTGCGCCTCCGCGGTCGATCCGACCCGGCTGTGCGCCCGGTGCAGCAGCTCGTCGAGGCTGTGTTCGGCGAGCTTGAGCGAGTAGAAAACCGAGCGCGGGAACAGCCGGTCGAGCAGCATGAACTCGACGACCCGGTTCGCGTCGAGGACGCCGTGGTAGGTACGCAGATACGTATCGTGGGCACCGGCCGACCGCAGCACTGTGACCCAGGCCGGCGAGGACGCGCTGTCGCCGACACGGGATAGCAGGAGCCGCACCGTCATATCGACGCGCTCAATCGCGCGGCCCAGCACCAAGAAGCGGTAACCGTCGTCGCGACTGAGGGTGGAGTCAGCCAGCCCGGCGAACATCGCTGCCCGTCCTTCGATGAAGGAGAGGAACTCGTAGGGGCCCAGCCGCTTGGCGGCGCGCTCACGTTCGGCCAGCGCGTTGTACGTGGTATTGAGGCACTCCCACATCTCGGTGGAGGTCACTTCTCTTGCGGACCTGGCGTTTTCGCGCGCTGCCGAAATCGAGTCGACGATGGAGCAGCCGCCCTGGGTATCCCGGCTGAAGGCCACCAGATCGGTCAGCGACCACAGGTCCAGCTGCGTGTCCGGCGGCTCAATGCCGAGTACCCGCAGCAACACCCGCGAGGCCTGGTCGGGATCCACGCTGGAGTCCTCGAGTAGCTGGTGGACGGTGACGTCCAGGATGCGTGCGGTGTCATCGGCGCGTTCGACATAGCGACCGATCCAGTACAGCGCTTCGGCGTTGCGCGCGAGCATCAGTCCAGCACCGCCTGCTGTTGCTGTTGTTGCTGCTGCTGCGACGAGGACAGCTGCGGTCCCGTGTCGGCCGAAGGCGCCTTGTCGGCCTTGGCGGCCTTGGGCATTGATCGCACGGTCTGGGCCGCGCCCAGCTCGCGGTCGGCCACCGAAGCCCGCGAAGCCAGCACCCAGGTGTCCTTGGATCCGCCGCCCTGGCTGGAGTTGACGACCAGCGAACCCTCGGGCAGCGCCACCCGGGTCAGGCCGCCGGGCAGCACCCACACGTTTTCGCCGTCGTTGACCGCGAACGGGCGCAGATCGACGTGCCGCGGCGCCAGTTTGTCGTCGATCTGGGTCGGGACCGTGGACAACTGGATCACGGGCTGGGCGATCCAGCCGCGCGGGTCGTTGCGGATCTTCTTGCTGATGGTGGCGAGTTCCTTCGGGGACGCGTCCGGACCGAACACGATGCCGTAGCCGCCCGAGCCCTCCACGGGTTTGATGACGAGTTCGTCGATCCGGTCCAGCACTTCCTCGCGTTCATCGTCCAGCCAGCAGCGGAAGGTGTCGACGTTGGCGAGCAGCGGCTTCTCACCTAGGTAGTACTCGATGATGGTGGGCACATAGGTGTAGACGAGCTTGTCGTCACCGACCCCGTTGCCGACCGCGCTGGAGATGACGACGTTTCCGGCACGCGCCGCATTGAGGAGGCCGGCCACCCCCAGTACCGAATCGGGCCGGAACTGCATCGGATCGAGGAATTCGTCGTCGATGCGGCGATAGATGACGTCAACCTGGCGCTCACCCTCGGTGGTCCGCATGTACACCTGGTTGTCGCGGCAGAACAGGTCGCGGCCCTCGACGAGCTCGACCCCCATCTGGCGGGCCAGCAGCGAATGCTCGAAGTACGCGGAGTTGGCGACACCGGGGGTCAACACCACCACGGTCGGGTCGGCTTCGTTGGTGGCCGCCGACTTGCGCAGCGCCCGCAGCAGATGCGAGGAGTAGTCGCCAACCGCGCGGACCCGGTGCGTGGCGAACAGGTTGGGGAAGACGCGGGCCATGGTGCGCCGGTTCTCCATCACGTAGGACACCCCGGACGGCGAGCGGAGGTTGTCCTCCAGAACCCGGAAATGGCCCTGTGCATCGCGGATAAGGTCGATTCCCGCGACATGAATGCGCACGCCGTTGGGCGGGACGATGCCGGCCGCCTGGCGGTGGAAGTGCTCGCAGGAAGTCACCAGCCGGCGCGGGATGACGCCGTCGCGCAGGATCTCCTGGTCACCGTAGACATCGTCGAGATACAACTCCAGGGCCTTGACGCGCTGGGTGATGCCGCGCTCCAGCCGCGACCACTCGGCCGCCGAAATCACCCGCGGAACCAGGTCGAGCGGGAACGGCCGCTCCTGCCCCGACAGCGAGAAGGTGATGCCCTGATCGATGAACGCGCGACCCAACGCCTCGGCGCGCGCTTCAAGCTCGGAGGCATCCGACGGGGCAAGCTCGGCGTAGATACCCTTATAGGGCCCGCGGACATTGCCGTGACCGTCGAACATCTCGTCGAAGGCCTTGGAATAGCCGCCGCGATTGTTGTAGCCGTCGAAGATCTGCTCGTGGTGTCGGGGCGGCTGCGAGTTGTTGCGCGACGGCCGTCCGGTCTGCTGGGGCAAGGTTGGCAGGCTCACCTGTGACATGCTGCCCCACGATCGCTGTTCCGGCAGGCCAGTGGGCTCCGCTTTGGGAGATTGTGCGCCAAACTGGTAGCCTGAACACTCGCTGCCCAGCGTCCGGGCACCTTGGCGAAGCCAAAGCAAACCCAGCTGAGATTACGAAGGAACTAGCGCGTGGCCAACATCAAGTCGCAGGAAAAGCGCATCCGTACCAACGAGCGCGCCCGACTGCGTAACCAGTCGGTGAAGTCGTCGCTTCGCACGGCTGTCCGCGCGTTCCGTGAGGCGGCCGAGACCGGTGACAAGGAGAAGGCCGCCGAGTTGCTGGTGTCGACCAGCCGCAAGCTGGACAAGGCCGCCGGCAAGGGCGTGATCCACAAGAACCAGGCCGCGAACAAGAAGTCGGCCCTGTCGCGGGCGCTGAACAAGCTCTGAGCCCGCCGACTGGCCGGGTCTGGCCCTATTGTCGGGCGACGAGCTCGGCTATCTTCCGGACGGTGTCCTCCAGCACGTAGTCGGGGTCGGCCGCTGCGCCCTTGACGTCGGCGTTCAGCGTCGCCACGAGTTGCATCGCAGTCGCCACCGAGCCGCGCGACCAGCGCCGCGCCTGCTTCTGTGCCTTCTGCACCCGCCACGGCGGCATTCCCAGCTCCGCTGCCAACCGATACGGGTCACCTGACAACGGCCGGACCCGGGCGATGGTGTGCACCGCTTCGGCGAGGGCATCGGCCAGCAGCACATGTGGCACCCCGCTCATCATCGCCCACCGCAACGCCTCGGCCGAGCCCGCCAGGTCGCCGACGACGGCCTTGTCGGCGATCTCGAAACCCGTCACGTCGGCCTTGCCACTGTGGTAGCGCCGAACGGCCGCAGCATCGACGTGGCCGTCGGTGTCGGCCACCAGTTGCGAGCAAGCCGACGCGAGCTCACGGATATCGGAACCGACGGCGTCGAGCAGGGCCGTCACCGTGTTGTCGTCGACCTTGATCTTCAGGGCACGGAATTCGCCGCGAACGAAGTCGGCGCGTTCGGCGGCTTTGGCGATCCGCGCACATTGGTGCACCTGGGCCCCACTTTCGCGGAGCTGACCCGCCAGCGCCTTGGCGCGTCCGCCGCCGGAGTGCACCACCACCAGGACCGTGCCCGCGGGTAGGTCGGCAGCCGCCGTACCGATCAAGGCCACCGCGTCCTTGCCGGCCTCGGCGGCCGCTTCCAGGACCACGACCCGCTCGTCAGCGAACAGCGACGGGCTCAGCAGTTCGGCCAGTTCATTCGTGCCGACCTCCCCGGCTCGCAGCCGGTTGACCGGGACGTCGTCGGTGCCGGCCTGGGCGCGCGCGGCGCGGAGCACATCGGCGATCGCGCGCTCGACCAGCAGCTCCTCGTCCCCCAATACCAGGTGCAGACCTGGAACCTGCTGGCTCACCCGATGATCGTGTCACGTGCGGCCGACAGCGCGACGCTGCCCCGGTCGACCAGCAGCCCTGATGCCGACCACGCGAGCAGGCACAGCAGGACACAGCACAGCGCCGCACGACACCACCGCCACCGCCACAGCACGACAGTCAGCGCTCCGGCGACACCCACCACGAGGACACCGGGCATCCCCGACGGGACCGGCACCGTTGCCCCTGGGACACCGGCGGCCCAGTGGGCGACCCTTAGCAGCCACCACAGTTCGGGCCCGGTGAAGCGGATCAGCAGCTGCGCAGGGCCCTGCCAGAACACGCACAGTGCGGCCGCAGCGGTTCCCAGTACCGTGATCGGGGCGATCAGCGCCGCCACCGCGAGGTTCGCTGCCACCGCAACCATGCTGAAGCGGCCCGATATCCCGGCGACCAGTGGGGCCGTCACCAACTGCGCGGCGCCGGCGATGCAGGCGGCGTCCGCCAACGGTTTCGGCCAGCCGCGCCCGACCAGCCGCCGCGACCAGACCGGCGCGATGACCACCAGCGCAGCCGTCGCCGACACCGACAGCGCGAAGCCCACGTCAACGGCGAGCTGAGGCGTGGCGACCATCAACGCGATCACCGTGGCCGACAGCACGGGTATCGCCTGCCGCCGCCGCGAGGACAGCACCGCCAGCAGGGCGAGTGCACCCATCACCGCGGCGCGCAGCACACTCGCCGTGGGCTGCACGACTACGACGAAAGCCACCAGCGCCACTGCGGCGAGGGCCACCGCCATCCGGGGGCCCACCAAGCGCGACGAGAACAGCACTGCCCCGCACACGATGGTCACGTTGGCCCCGGACACCGCCGTCAGGTGCGTCAGCCCGGCCGCGCCGAACTCCGCGGTGGTGGTGTTGGTGACCGCGGAGGTGTCGCCCAGGACCAGCGCCGGCAACATCGCGGCCTGATCAGCCGGCAGGACTGCGCGGGCGGCGTCGGCGAATCGGGCGCGGACGGAGTGCGCAGCCCGTTGGACCCGTGCCGCCTGACCAAGTGCCGGCTCCCCCGTCGCGTTGAGCACCGCGATGCTCAGATCATGCCGAGTCGGCCGGGTGATGCGTGCCCTGAACTGCGCCGGTTGCCCGGCCGCGAGTTGGCTGAAACCGAGCACCGGCGCGAAAACCACAACCCGGCCCGACATTTCGTCGGGCCCGACCCGTTGCAGGTTGGCGCGAAACATCATTCGGCCGTTGCCCAGCGAATGCGGGCTCTCGCTGGGGGTGACCGTGGCCACCGCGACCGTGCCGAATCGGCTGGTGATGGGATGGAGGTGTACCCCATCGGCGCGCAGTGCGACCGCGAACCCGAACCCGATTCCCACCACGGCCACCCCGAGCAGCCCGGCACTGGTCGTCTGGACCACAGCGTGCGAGCCCTGCCGGGTGGAGCGCCACAGCCACGTGCCCGACGCGAGTGCGACGATCACGGACACCACCGCGATGACACCACCGATCGGCCAGAGGATGCCGGCAGCCGTCACCGCCCAGCTGGTCAGTGCGGCCGGGACCAGACGCAGGTCCAGCCGTGCCGCTGCAAGCGTGGACCTGCCGGCGGTGACGGCGCGCATGTCTTTCAGACCCGGACCAGATCGCGAAGCTTCTCCAGGCGGGCGGGTCCGATCCCGTCCACATCACCGAGCTGGTCGACACTGGTGAACTTGCCGTTGGCGTCTCGCCACGCCGTGATGGCCGCGGCCATCACGGGGCCGACCCCGGGCAGTGTGTCCAGCTGTTCGACGGTCGCGGTGTTGAGATCGATCGGCTCCTGCGCATTGAGTCCGGTCGGTGGTGGACCGCCGCTCGGCGTGGCCGCCGAGCTCGGACCCGAGGACACGGAGCTGCCCAGCACGGTCGGTTCCCCTGGTAGCGGGGCGATTCCGACGATGATCTGTTCGCCGTCGGCGACGTGGCGGGCCATGTTCAGCCCGATCATGTCCGCCCCCTCAAGCGCGCCGCCGGCTGCCGTCAGCGCGTCGGCGATCCGCGCGCCAGGTGTTAGCGTGACCAGCCCCGGGGTCTGCACGAGTCCGACAACGCTGACGATCACCGGTTGATCGGGCCGGGCCGTCGGACTCGCGCTCGGTCGGGGGCTCGCCGACGAAACCATCTCCACCGGAGGCAGTTTCGCCGACACGACGGGTGCGGGCTTGTCCCGCACCAAGGTGAACACCGTGACGAGCACCGCGATCGCGGCGATCACCGCCAGCGCGATGGCGCCCGCCCGGCCTGGGTCGGCGCGCACCGCGGTCAGCCAGCCGCTACCGTTCGGCGTCCCGTCGGGTAGCCAACGCGGCAGCAAGGCGTTGGCGTCGCTGTCATCGTCCGTCTCGCCGTCATCAGCAGCGTCGCGACCGGATGCCGAATCCGGTTGGGCGCCAAGGCGTCGCCGTAGCCGTTCGACAGGTCGTTCTGTTCGCATGCGCCGACCCTAGAAGCGCCACACGACCCGACCCGGCGGCCGGCAGG
>CAZDYH010000116.1:0-9866 GCA_964509355.1 uncultured Mycobacterium sp. | reverse complement strand
TATTGGTCTTCGCGCAAGCGGCTCATCCACGGGCTGTAGTCGGCGATCAGTGCTTCCTGGGGTGGTCGCTGCTCGGCCGGGACATGCTGAAGGTTGATCCGGATCCGGTACCAGATCGAACTTCGTCCCCGCATGCCGTCGACCAGTATGTCGGCGGGCTCCAGCCGCTCGGCCGCGGCCGGGTGGCGGCCGCGCCAGGTGTCCAGCGCGGCCATCGCCTCGTCCTTGGTCTTGGTCCGGGCTATCTCGATCAGCGGCACGGCATCCCGAGGGGCTTTCTCGGCCGGGCCGAGTTCTTCGGCCAGCGCGAGCAGCTGGTCGAGCCTGCCCTCGGTGCCGTCCATCCCCGCCCACGGGTCACCGATGCGCGCGAAGCGGTCGGGCACGGTCGCCACCGTGAACTGCTCCGGGTGACAGTTCCGAACCTCGTCCCAGTGCAGGGGCGTGGACACCCGGGCGTCGGGCGTCGCACGCACTGAGTAGGCAGAGGCGACCGTGCGGTCCTTGGCGTTCTGGTTGAAGTCGACGAACACGCCCTCGCGTTCCTCCTTCCACCACCGGCTGGTGGCCAGCGCCGGGGCGCGGCGCTCGACCTCGCGTGCCACCGTCTCGGCCGCCAGCCGAACCTGGCGGAACGGCCAGTGCGGCTCGATGCGCGCATAGACGTGGAAGCCGCGCGACCCCGAGGTTTTGGGCCACGCGGTCAGGCCGTGGTCCTCCAGCACCTCCCGCGCCACCAGCGCGACGTCGACGATCTGCTGCCACGAAACCCCCGGCATCGGGTCGAGGTCGACCCGCAGCTCGTCGGGATGGTCCAGGTCGCCGGCCCGCACCGGATGCGGGTTGAGGTCGATGCAGCCGAGGTTGATCACCCACGCCAGCCCGGCGGCGTCGTGGATGACGGCTTCCTTGGCCGAGGTCCCCGACGCGTAGCGCAGCTCGGCGACGTCGACCCAGTCCGGGCGTTTCTCGGGCGCGCGCTTCTGGAAGATCGCCTCGGCCGAGATGCCCTTGACGAAGCGCTTGAGGATCATCGGCCGGCCGGCGACCCCGCGCAGCACCCCGTCAGCGACGGCCAGGTAGTAGCGGATCAGATCCAGTTTGGTCACCCCGAGCTCGGGGAACACCACCTTGTCCGGATGGGTGACGGCGACTTGGCGCCCGCCGACGTCCAACGACAGGGGAGCGGCCACATCGTCATGGTAATTTCCCCGCCGAAGTGCGACGGTCGTCACATATGGTGGGGCCTATGCCTAAGCTCACTGACCTGCCGGCGCAGGCCGCTGCAAAGCTCCAGCAGTCCGTTGGAAAGTACATAGAACGCGGCTCGGCTGAGTTTCATTACCTCCGCAAGATGTTCGAATCGGGTGCCTTCCGCCTGGAGCCGCCCCAGAATCTGGCCGCCATGGTGGCCGACATCCGGCGGTGGGGCGAGATCGGCATGGTGCCGGCGCTCAACGCCCGAAGGACCCCCTACCGTGTGGCGATCGTCGACGACGAGGGGACGCTGACCTTCAAGGAACTCGATGACAGCGCCAACGCGCTGGCCAACGGCCTGCTCGCGCTCGGGGTGCGCGGCGGCGACGGCGTCGCGATTCTGGCCCGCAACCACCGCTGGTTCTCGATCGCCAACTACGCGTGCGCCCGCGTCGGTGCCCGCACCATCATGCTGAACACCGAGTTCTCCGGACCGCAGATCAAAGAGGTGTCCGAGCGCGAGGGTGCCAAGCTGATCATCTACGACGACGAGTACACCTCGGCCGTTGCGCAATCCGAGCCGGCGCTGGGCAAGCTGCGGGCGCTGGGCGTGAACCCGGACAAAGAGGAGCCGTCGGGAAGCACCGACGAGACGGTGGCCGAGGTGATCGCGCGCAGCAGCAAGGCGCCCGCCCCCAAGGCGACGAAGCCGTCGTCAATCGTCATCCTGACCAGCGGCACCACCGGCACTCCGAAGGGCGCGACCCGGCACACGCCACCGACGCTGGCGCCGATCGGTGGCGTGCTCTCGGCCGTGCCGTTCCGGGCGGGTGAGGTGACATCGCTGCCGTCGCCGATGTTCCACGCCCTGGGTTATCTGCACGCCACCATCGCGCAGATGCTGGGCTCGACGCTGGTGCTGCGCCGCAGGTTCAAACCGGCGACGGTGCTCGAGGACATCGAGAAGCACAAGGTGACCGCCCTGGTCGTGGTGCCGGTGATGCTGTCGCGCATCCTCGACGAGCTGGAGCGCACTGAACGTAAGCCCGACCTGTCGAGCTTGAAGATAGTTTTCGTCTCCGGTTCACAGCTGGGTGCCGAGCTGGCCAGCCGCGCGCTCAAGGACCTCGGCCCGGTCGTCTACAACCTGTACGGCTCCACCGAGATCGCGTTCGCCACCATCGCGCGGCCGGAGGACCTGGCGATCAACCCCGCCACGGTCGGACCGGTGGTCAAGGGTGTGAAGGTCAAGATCCTCGACGACAACGGCAACGAGGTGCCGCAGGGCTCAGTCGGGCGGATCTTCGTCGGCAACACCTTCCCGTTCGAGGGCTACACCGGCGGCGGCGGCAAGCAGATCATCGACGGCCTGCTGTCATCGGGCGACGTCGGTTACTTCGACGAACACGGCCTGCTCTACGTCAGCGGCCGCGACGACGAGATGATCGTCTCCGGGGGCGAGAACGTCTTCCCCGCCGAGGTCGAAGACCTCATCAGCGGGCACCCCGAGGTGGTGGAGGCCACCGCGCTGGGTGTGGAGGACAAGGACTTCGGCGCCAGGCTGCGCGCATTCGTGGTGCTGCACGCCGAAGCCACCGTCGACGAGGACGGCATCAAGCTCTACGTGCGCGAGCACCTGGCCCGCTACAAGGTGCCGCGCGAGGTGGTCTTCCTCAGTGAGCTGCCGCGGAACCCGACCGGCAAGATCCTCAAGCGCGAGCTGCGCAATATCGAGATCGACTAGGGATCGCGCGGCAGGCCAAGCAGCCGCTCGGCGATGATGTTGAGCTGCACTTCGGACGTGCCGCCGTAGATCGTCGTGGCGCGGCTGGCCAGCAGGTACTCGGCCCACTTGCCCTGGGGTTGGCCCTTGTCGGCGATGACCGCGTCGGTGCCGAACGACGAGACCGCGAACTCGGCGTAGCCCTGACCGGTGCGCATCGACAGCAGTTTGGAGATCGCCGCCGACGGCATCGCGTCGCCGCCGGCCAGCGTCAGCAGTGTCGAGCGCATGTTCAGCAACTTGGCCGCGTGCCCCTCGGCGATCAGCCGCCCCGCACGGTTCTGTGCGATCTGGTCGAAGTGGCCGTCGCGAATGAACTCGACGAACTGGTCGAGGTTGGCCAGGAACGCAGGCTCGCTGCTGCCGATGGACACCCGCTCGGCGGTCAGTGTGTTGCGGCTGACCTCCCAGCCGCGGTTGACCTCGCCGAGCACCAGATCGTCGGGAACAAAGACGTCGTCGATGAAGACCGTGTTGAACAGCGCGCCGCCGGTGAGTTCGCGCAGCGGCCGCACCTCGATGCCCTCGCTGTGCATGTCCAGCAGGAAGTAGGTGATGCCGTTGTGCTTTGGAGCCGACGGGTCCGTGCGGGCCAACAGTGCGCCCCACTGGGAGTACTGTGCGGCGGTGGTCCAGATCTTCTGCCCGGTGATGCGCCAGCCACCGTCGACCTTGGTCGCCTTGGTGGACAGGCCGGCCAGGTCCGAGCCCGCGCCGGGCTCGGAAAACAGCTGGCACCAGATCATTTCGCCGCGGAACGTCGGCGGCAGGAACCGCTGCTTCTGCTGGTCGTTGCCGAACGCGACGATCGACGGCACCAGCCATGCCGCGATACCCAGCGGCGGGCGCTTGACCCGGCCCGCCGCGAACTCCTGGGCGATGATGATCTGTTCGATCGGGCCGGCCGCGCGGCCCCACGGCCTTGGTAGATGTGGCGTCACCCAACCGCCTTCGGCGATCGCGACGGTGCGGTCGTCGCGGGGCATGGCCTTGAGCGCGGCGACCTCGGCGCGGATCTCGGCGCGCAGCTTCTCGGTATCGGGATCCAGATCGATGTCGAGCTTGCGCATGCCGGTGCCGGTCGCGGTGTCCACCACTCGCTGCGGGTAGTCGGCGGCCCGGCCGAAGCAGGCGGCCAGCACCAGCGCACGGCGGTAGTAGACGTTCGTGTCGTGCTCCCAGGTGTAGCCGATGCCGCCGTGCACCTGGATGCAGTCCTGGGTGCAGCGCTGGGCCGCGGCGGGCGCCAGGGTCGCGGCGACGGCCGCAGCGAAATCGACCGCCGCTGCCGGATCGTCGTGACTTTCATCCAACGCGCGGGCGGCATCCCACACCGCGGCGGTGGCACGTTCGGTGTCGGCGATCATCTCCGCACACTTGTGCTTGACGGCCTGGAACTGTCCGATGGGCCGGCCGAACTGTTCGCGGATCTTGGCATATGCCGATGCGGTGTCGGTGGCCCAGCGTGCGACGCCGACGGCCTCCGCCGACAACAGCGTGGACATCAGGGCGTGGGCCGCGCTGCGGCTCAGGTTACTCAGCACGCGGTCGTCACCGACCTCGACGGCATTGACGCGCACGTGGGCGACAGGCCGCAACGGGTCCACGCTGTCGACCGGCTCGATCTCGAGCTCATCGGCGTCGAGCACCACCCACTCTTCACCGCTGTCGATGGCCACCGGCAGCACCAGCACCGACGCCTGGCCCGCAGCAGGCACCGCCCTGACCTCGCCGCGGATCACCAGCGCATCGCCCTGCCGGGTGGCGGTCAGCCCCGAGTCCAGGGCGTAGGCGGCGATCGCGACGCCGGAGGCCAGGTCGTTGAGCAGCTTGGCCTCCGGGTCGTGCGCCGCGATGAGCGCGCTGGCGATCGCCGACGGCACGAACGGGCCGGGCACCGCGCCGTAGCCGAACTCGGCGAGCACCACGGCCAGTTCGAGGATGCCGAACCCCTGACCGCCGACGGATTCAGCCAGGTGCACACCCTGCAGCCCCTGTTCGGCCGCGGACCGCCAGTACGGCGGTGGATTCTCGATCGGGGTTTCCAGTGCCGCGTGCAGTACCTCCGACGGCGCCACCCGGGCCACCAGGGACCGAACGGATTCGGCCAGATCTTGATGCTCGGAGGTGATCGCGATGGGCATGAGCCGAGCGTACCTGGGGCGTCAGGGCCGACCGTCGTCCCCGTTAACCACGTTGACCAGCGGATGGCCGTCGTGCAGCCGCCGGCAGTTGTCCACGGCCTCGACCAGGTAACGCCGCATCGTGTCGGCGGTGTACCAGGCGACGTGCGGGGTGAGCACGACGTTGTCCAGCGCCAGCAGTCGGTTGTCGGCCGGGATCGGCTCGACGGCGAACACGTCCAGTCCCGCGGCGGCCAGTCGCCCGGCCCGCAGCGCGTCGATCAGAGCGTCTTCGTCGACGATCGGCCCGCGGGACGTGTTCACCAGCACCGCGTCGCGCTTCATGACGTTCAGCGCGTCGCGGCCCAGCAGGCCGTGGGTGTCGGGTGTCAACGGCAGATGCAGCGAGACGATGTCGCTGGCGCCCAGGAGTTCAGGCAGCGCCCGCCAGGCGGCGGTCCCGTCATCGCGGGTGCTGGTGTGCAGCACGGCGGCGCCCATCGCGACGACGATCTGCTCGACGCGTCGGGCGATGTTGCCGTAGCCGACGAGGCCGACGGTGCAGCTGCCGATATCGCGGACGGTGTCACCGAGGCTCGGGTCGGTCGGCCAGCCGCGCCCGTCCCGGGTGGCGCGGTCCAGCAGCGGCAGGCGCCGCAGCGCGGCCAACATGAGCAGCACGGCACCTTCGGCGACCGACGGCGCGTTGGCGCCGGGCATATTGGCCACCGCGATACCGCGCTCAGTGGCGACGTCGACGTCGATGGTGTTGACCCCGGCGCCGAGCTTGTGTACCAGCCGCAGCCGCGTCCCGCGTTGCAGATCGGCACCCGACAGCGGGCGCAGCACATGCCAGATCACCTCGGCGTCGGGTAACTCGCGGTAGAACGTGGCGTCGTCGTCCTCGGCGCACCACCTGATGTCGAGCCAATCAGATTCGGGCGCTTCCCTTTTCAGGAACTCGAGCACCTTGTCACCGGGAACGAAGTGGGCAAGAACCCTCAGCGCCACCGCTTGGCGATCCACTGGGTGATCGTATCGGTTGATGGGTGTCGCGCTGCGTGATCTCGGCTGGCAGATCAGGACGGGCCGCCCGCCCGTGTAACGACGCGGAGCGTATGGTCGGTCGCGTGCGTACCGAGGGTGACAGCTGGGATATCACGTCGAGTGTCGGTGCGACCGCGTTATTCGTAGCCGCCGCACGAGCATTGGAGGCGCAGAAACCCAAGCCCCTGGCCGTCGACCGCTATGCCGAGGTCTTCTGCCGGGCCGTCGGTGGCGAATGGACGGACCTGCTGGACGGCAAGGCTCCCGACCACCAGCTGCAGACCGAGTTCGGTCGGCACTTCGTGAACTTCCAGGGCGCCCGAACCAGGTACTTCGACAACTACTTCCGCGAGGCCGCCGAAGCCGGGGTACGGCAGGTGGTGATCCTGGCCGCGGGACTGGACTCGCGCGGCTACCGGCTGCCCTGGCCCGACGGTACGAAAGTCTTCGAGTTGGACCAGCCACGGGTGCTGGAGTTCAAACGCGAGGTTCTCGCCCGGCACGGCGATACCCCGGCCGCCGAGCGCCGCGAGGTTCCCGTCGACCTGCGTGACGACTGGCCGCAGGCGTTGAAAGACCACGGGTTCGACCCGGCGCAGCCGTCGGCGTGGCTGGCCGAGGGGTTGTTGATCTACCTGCCGGCCGCCGCACAGGACCAGTTGTTCGCGCGGATCGACGCGCTGGCTGCCCCGGGTAGCCGGGCCGCCGTCGAGGAAGCGGTGGCGATGGATGACGAGGCGTTTCAGGCGGCGCTGGCGGAGGAACGCGCGGCAGTGGATAACCGTGGGCCGTTCTTCACCCTGGTGTACAACGAGCCGCGTGCGGCTGCCGCGCAGTGGTTTTCGGCGCACGGCTGGAGTACTGCCGCCACGGCGTTGCCCGATTACCTGCGTGCGGTCGGCCGGCCGGTTCCCGGGCCGGACTCCCAGGCCGGACCGATGGTCAAGGATATGAGCCTGGTCAGCGCCACAAAGGACGGCTAGCGGCCCCAGCCGGCGGCCTGCTCATGATCGATCATCCAGCGGACCGCGCTGACTTCGGGTTCCCTGCTGAGCAGGGTCACGGTGTCCTCGAGCGGTTGGTCGTCACGCTTGGCGGCGGTCACCTCGGCGCGGATCTGAATCTCGGCATGATCCAGCGTTGCCAGGGAGCGCAGCGCCTTCAGCTGGAAGCCCGGCCGGGTGGCGATCTGGACAACCTGCGCCCTGATCCCGTTAGCGGCCGCGGACTGGCAGATCACCTCGAGAATGTAGTCGGCGGAAACGGTTTCGCGGCCGGTGCGTGATCGGTTGCGGTCCATCACACCTGCCAGCGGTTGCAGGAAGCCGTTGGCGGAGACGATGATGATCGCGCCGGTGAGGGCCTCCCGCCACATCCACGCGCCCGCCAGCGCGCCGACGGCCCCGGTCGACCACAGCGTGGCCGCGGTGTTCAGTCCGGTCACCGACACGCCCTGCTTCATGATGACGCCCGCGCCCAGAAAGCCGATACCGGTGACGATTTGTGCTGCAACGCGGGTGGGGTCGGGGGTGCCATTGAACGAGTAGGCACCGAGGATCAGGAAAAGCGCCGAACCCATGCTCACCAGCGCCATGGTCTGCAGCCCGGCCATCCGGGACCGCCACTGTCGTTCGACCCCGATCGCGATGCCGAGTCCGGTCGCGAGGCCGACACGGCCCAGCATGTCGATTACGATCATGAGAACATGAATGGTCGCATGAAGCGGGTCATCCGGCGCAGGTATTCGGGTTGGCTCACATGCAGGATGTGATTGCCCGGGAACCAGTGCAGTGCGCAGTGGTTCCAGTGCTCCCAAAGCATTTCGGCCTGCTCCGGTGGGGCCAGCCGATCGCCGAGACCGGTGATGATCAGCCGCCGGTCCCTGGGAACCAGCGGCGCGTAGTTCAGCGGTGAGTGGTACGCCGACGCGGCCGCGGATTCCTCGCGGCTGATGTCGCCGAGACGACGTTCGAGCGCGACCAGCTTGTTGGCCGGGAACCAGTCGTCGAACGCCGATTCCGGCGTGACGACAGGAACATTGGGGATGACGGCCTCGAGACGGTCGTCGGCCGTGGCGATCAACGCGGAGGTGTAGCCGCCCAGCGATATGCCGGTCACTGCGATCTTGTCGACACCGGTGAACTGCAGGTAGTCGATGGTCGAGCGGAAGTCGTGAACCGCCTGCGCCATCGCCTCGGCGAAGCCGGCCATGCCGTGCGCGAAGTATCCGTAACCACTGAAGGGTGAGTACTTCTCGGCCCGGCGGCCGTGAAAAGGCAAGGTGTACAACAGAACGTCGTAGCCGGAACGGTAGAACCAGGGCAGTGCGAAGAACAGGCCGTTGAGCAGATAGGCCGATCCCATGAAGCCGTGGATGACGCACAGTGTCGGATGGGGTCCGTCGTCGTGACGCCAGTGCTGCGCGTGTACGACGTTGTTGCGGGTCAAGCTGCGCCAATGGGCACGCATCGCGGGATTGACTGCCTCGAAGCTGCTCTTGAACCGGATGTTGTCGACATTGCCGTGCGCGATCCGCTCGGCCACCGGGTTGGCCAGGCGCGACGAGATGCGCGGTAACGCGGTCGGCGCCGGGAACGACTTGACCGCATCCCGCTCGGTGGCCAGTTCGGCGTAGAAGCGCAGGTTGTCGCGCTCGCGACGGGATTCGGTACGCCGCAACGCCGATGCGGCAACCTGCGGCAGCATGGTCGCACCGACCAGTGAGGCAATCGCGGTGCGTAGCCCGATGTCGGCGACGGCCGACGTGTCGACGATGATGCGTTGACCCAGCGACAGATCGGAGCGGTCGGGAAGCCCGCCCGGGCCCGCGTCCGCGCCGGGGACATCGGGAACCGGGATGGGCGGATCTACCGGGGCGGCGTTGAACGTATCGGGGATAGACACAAGTCGGCTGGCCTTTCTCGGCGGGTGTGACCGGCAGGTGGTCCACCAACCGGATGGTAGCGCCCGGGGCTCAGGGTGGGTGACGGGAACATTCGGTTATACGGTTATCAGTCGCGTGTAGGGCGCCCGGAGGAGGCCGTCATGTGGAATCCCGACGTCTATCTGGCCTTCGCCGATCAGCGCAGCCGCCCCTTCTTCGACCTGGTGTCGCGCGTCAACGCTGACAATCCCCGCCGGGTTGCCGACCTCGGCTGTGGCCCCGGCAACCTGACTCTGCACCTGAGCCGGCGCTGGCCCAACGCGATTGTCGAGGCGCTCGACAGCTCACCGGAGATGGTCGCCGCGGCGCGGGAACGCGGAATCGATGCCCGGGTAGCGGACGTGCGAATGTGGACGCCGGAACCTGACACCGACGTCGTGCTGACCAACGCCGCGCTGCAGTGGGTGCCCGAGCATGCCGGGCTGCTGGTCAGGTGGGCCGGCGAGCTGGCTCCGGGATCATGGATCGCCATGCAGGTCCCGGGCAACTTCGAAGCGCCGTCGCATGAGGCCGTGCGTGCGGTCGCCCGCCGTGAGCCCTTCGCAAAGGCCCTGCGCGACATGCCGTTTCGGGTCGGCAAGGTGGTCGACACCCCGACCGGATATGCGGCGCTGCTCACCGACGCCGGTTGTACCGTCGACGCCTGGGAGACCACCTACATCCATGAGCTGACCGGGGCGCATCCCGTGCTGGAGTGGATTACCGGTACCGCGCTGACCGCGGTGAAGAGCAGACTGTCCGAGGTGGCGTGGCAGCAGTTTCGTCGGCAGCT
>CAZDYH010000115.1:8623-9895 GCA_964509355.1 uncultured Mycobacterium sp. | reverse complement strand
CCGCTGCCGGACGGAGTTGCCAAGACGGGTTGGCGTCGCCTGCTGCGGACTTAGCATCACAGATGACGCGCACGGTGAACTGTTACAGCCCTATTGCGCACAACAGGAATCGCCCGGCCGCCGTCTTGGCGATCGACGGGTAGAAACGGAGTTACCACAATGAGTTTGACCGCAAGCCGACGGCCGTCCCGGTTACCGGTGACATGACGTCGAAATCCGGGCACCAACGAATCGCCCGCGGCTGGGGCGGCTGCGACGGCGGATCGCCGGGTCCGCGGCTGTCCACCCGGGGCCCTCGCGACGGGAGTGACGCGTGACCGATATGTCCGTGGTGCAGCCGCTGGCCGGTGTGCGGGTAGTCGAGATCTCCAGCTTCGTCGCCGTCCCGCTGGCCGGCATGACGTTGGCACAGCTCGGATGCGAGGTGATCCGCGTCGACCCGATCGGCGGTGCGGCCGACTATCACCGGTGGCCGGTGACCGACGACGGAACGAGCATCTACTGGGCGGGCCTGAACAAAGGCAAACGCTCTGTTGCGGCAAACATGCGCTCACCGCAGGGTCAGCGCCTGATCCAGCGCCTGATCATCGAGAGCGGTCCCCGAGGTGGCATCCTGGTGACGAATGCCGTTGGACGGGAATGGCATTCGTATCACACCTTGGCAGAAGAGCGACCCGACCTGATCCATCTCGAAGTGCCCGGCCGCGCGGACGGCTCCACCGGCGTCGACTACACCGTCAACGCCGCCACCGGGTTCCCCCTGGTGACGGGGCCCGCCGACCATGCCACCCCGATCAACCACGTGCTGCCGGCCTGGGACGTGGCGTGCGGGCTCTACGCCGCGCTCGGGGTTGTCGCCGCATTGCGGCATCGGGACGCCACCGGGGAGGGCAGCCGGATCCGTCTTCCGCTGGAGAACGTCGCCCTGGCCACGGCCGGCAATCTCGGCTTTCTCACCGAGGCAATGGTGAACGGGACGCAGCGCGAACGGCTCGGCAACTCGATCTACGGCCAGTACGGTCAGGACTTCACCAGCAGCGACGACGTATCGTTCATGATCGTCACGCTGACCGGCCGCCATTTCCGTGACCTGACGGAGGTCACGGGCACCACGAAAGTTGTTGCCGCACTGTCGGAAGCGCTCGGCGCCGACTTCACCGACGAGGGAGACCGGTATCGGCACCGCGATGCGCTCACCGGCCTGTTCACGGTGTGGTTCCGTGAGCACACCGCCGCCGAGATCACCGCGGCACTGTCTGCCACCTCAATTCT
>CAZDYH010000115.1:6059-8523 GCA_964509355.1 uncultured Mycobacterium sp. | reverse complement strand
GCGTCCCAGAATGTCGTCGGAGATTATCCGCTGCTGGATCTCGGAGGCACCCTCGAAGATCTTGGTCAGTCGCGCGTCGCGCCAATGGCGTTCGACGGCAAACTCTTTCGTGTAGCCGGCCCCGCCGTGCATCTGTAGCGCATCGCTGGTCACCCGCTCGGCCATCTCGGAGGCGAACAGCTTGGCCATCGAGGCCTCCGTCGAGCACCGTTCGCCGGCGTCGATGCGGCGCGCCACGTCGAGCGTCAACGCACGGGCTGCCTCGATCTGAGTGGCCATATCGGCGATCTTGAAGCGCAGGGCCTGGTTGACGGCGAGCGGCTTGTCGAACTGGATGCGTTGACCGATGTAGGTCACCGCGTCCTCGAGAGCCGCGCGGGCGAGGCCGATAGCGCGTGCGGCCGTGTGGACACGGGCCACGTCGAGGTTGCCCATCGCGATCTTGAAGCCGGCGCCCTCGTCCCCGACGAGCGCCTCGGCCGGGATGCGGAAGCCGTCGAAGGACAGCTCCCAGGTCTTCCAGCCGTGGTAGCCGATCTTGCGCATCGGCGTGCCCGAGATGCCGGGTGGGAAAGGACCTGGCTCCTTCTCGACGACGAAGCAGCTGATGCCATTGGCCCTTCGGTCCGGATCGGGTGCGCCGGTGCGCGCGAATAACAGGATGTAATGCGCCCCGTCGGCGAACGTGCACCACATCTTCTGCCCGGTGATAACCCATTCGTCGCCGTCGCGGACGGCCTGGCACTTCACGTTGGCGGCGTCGGACCCGGCTTCGGGCTCCGAAAGGGCGAACGCGCACAGGTACTCACCCCGTGCGGCGGCCCCCATCTTCTCGAACCGCATCTCGTCGTTCCAGCCTTCGAGGAACTGCTGGCTGCGCGAAATCAGGCTGGAGACGCTCATCCAGGCGCCGGCCAGCTCCTCGGTGATGAGGGCGTACTCGAGAACTCCCAGCCCGAGGCCGCCGTACTCCTCGGGGATGAGGATGCCGAAGAAGCCGACATCGGCGAGCTTGTGACGCAACGCCATCGGAATCTCGCCGGCAACCGGATCCAACTCGTTCGCGACGGGCAGGACTTCCTTGCGCGCGAACTCCCGGGCCAGCTCCCGGATGGCGATCTGATCGTCGGTCAGTTGCACCGTCAGGCTCCCTTGGCGGCAGGTATCGACGAGTGGCCGAGGTGTGGGCCAAGGCGTTCAACCGGGGTCAGACTACACAAACGAACTGTGCACCGCGGGCTGCCGAGCACACCGAGCGGTGGCCCGCAGAGCGTTGAGTCCTATGCTCGAAGTCGAGTGGGCGGCCGGAATCCGAGGAGGACGCGATGAAGCGCAACCTGAATTGCCCGTGTGGGGAATTCATCGTCGGCACCGACGAGGACGACCTCGTCGAGAAGGCGCAACGCCATCTGGCCGAGAACCACCCCGGGCACGAATACTCACGCGACGAGATCCTCTTCATCGCCTACTGACCGGGCGGGCAGACGGCACCCACTACGGGTGCTGAGCGGCAACTGGGCAGGAGAGATCCCGATCAGCATCGAGTTGTCAGATCGGCCTTTCGCGCGGTCGAGCCGATGAAGTCCTCGAGAATCTCCACTACCGCGGTCGGTGCCTCGACTTGCGGGAAGTGCCCGACACCGCCGAGCACCTCGAGTCGGCTGCCCGAAAAGGCATCATGAGCGGCGTACCCGTGGTCGACGGGAATGATCCGGTCCCGGTCGCCCCAGATCAGCAGGGTGGGCATCTGTGACGTCAGATGCAACTTGTTGAGGGCACTGACCGCCTGGCCCCGGTAGTCCACGACCGAGCGCAGCGTCCGTAGAAACGCCTGCCGGGTCTGCCGGTCAGCCAACGACGAGTACGCGTTCCACATCTCGTCGGCGCGCGGTGCGTGGATGCCGGCCGAGGAAAGCCATGACAGCACCTTGTCGCCGGCGTTCAGCACCGGTTGCGGTGCGATCACCGGCAGAATCAGTTCGGCGCCGGGTGCCGATAGGAGCCGCAATGTCCAACTCAGGTCGGGCCCGAGGCCGCCACTGCTGATGAGGACCAGCCGTTCGCAGTAGTCCCGGTGCTGATAGGCGAACTGCATGGCCACGCCGCCGCCAAGCGATTGACCGATCACCGTCGCACGGGTGATGCCGAGTTCATCGAGCAGGTCACGCAGCAGGACTGCGAACGCGCCCAGCGAGTAGTCACCGCGCGGTTTGGCGGACTCACCGTGCCCCAGCAGGTCCGGTGCGATCACCCGGTACTTCTTCGAGAGCTGGGGTATGACCGCATTCCAGGTCGCCGAACTGCCCGCCATGCCGTGGATCAACAGCAACGCCTCGCCGCTTCCGGCCTCCTGATAGGCAACACGGTCGCCGCGCAGTTCGAGGTACTTCATGTCGCTCATCTGAACCCATCTCCGTTCATGGAGCCCTGGAAACCTGATACCTACGGTATCGTAACCTACACT
>CAZDYH010000115.1:1878-5959 GCA_964509355.1 uncultured Mycobacterium sp. | reverse complement strand
GGCCGTCGGGCTGTTCGCCGCCACCATCAGCCGCTGACGTTGATGGGATCACCCGGCCCGCGCCGGTTCTCGGTGGTGTCGCGCAGCGTCGCCCGGAACTGCATCACCCGGTAGGGCCAACCCGTATCGGTTTTCCATTGGGACACCACAAGACCGACACCACCCGCGACATCCAGTTGCGAGCCCGGCAGAACGTATCCGCCGTAGAGCTGGGCGACGCGGCCGCTCGCATGGTCTTCGGCACCCCAGGCCGTTCCGATCACGGGCAGCTGGATCGGCGCCTCGTGGATGTTGGCGACGGGGGAGTCGACGATGCGGTAGCCCAGTGCGTACTTCGACGACAGGAATCCCCCGAGGACCCATTTACCCCGCTGCAGGCGACGGAACGACAGCTCGCCCCACGTCTCGCCCTCGGGGGTGATCACGGTCGGCTCATTGCCCCATGCCCAGCGACCGCTCGCGTAACCCCAGCCGGCGTACTTCCGCCGGTCGCCGATGTCCTGCGGACGGACCCGTCTCAGGATGATCCCCTTGTCTCGCTGAAAGCCGGTCGAGACGACGTACACCCAACCGTCGTCCGGGTCGTAGTCCCATGACCACAGCTGCGCGTAGCCGCGGTGCAGCGCGCCGGGGAACTTCGCCTTCCTTCCCATGTGCTGCCAGGAGATTCCGCTGTCGGCCGACTGCCATATCTCGGTCCAGATGACGTTCCCGTAGCCTCGATTCACGATCGCGTGCAGGTAGAGGGAGTCGTCCACGCGCAGCAGGTCAGAGGGAATCACCGTGCTGATGCTGCCGCGGGTGCAGCGCCCGCCAGTGTTGTCGTGGGCGTAGAACCACAGTTGGTGGGCGTAGTCCGGATCGTCTCCGCCGGCACGCTCGTAGCTGATCTCATGGTCGGCATCCCCGGTGCCGATCAGGACAACCGGCGATCGCCAGGGTTTGCCTTCGCCAACCCTGTTGCCGGGGAACGTGTCTCCGAACACCGAGACCAGCTTGCCGTTCGGCGCGCGTATCGATGCGCCGAGGTCGGTACACGTCACGCCCCACCGGTCGGTGATACCGGGCCCGGTGATGTCCTTCAGCTTGCCGTCGGGTTCAGCGGCCTTCGGCACGGCCGACGGCGGCACACCCTCGCGTCGCCAGCGGTACAACGTCGTGCGGCTGATGCCCGTATCTCGGGCGATCGAGGCGACGTCCGCACCCGACCGCAACCGCTGCAGGACCCGACGGCGTACCGCCCCCGAATACGTCTCGGCCATGTGACGTCCCCCGTTCAAGACGGCAATGTTCAGTTGATCACGAAATCGCCGGGATCCGGGACGCGGGTCCAGCTCCAGTACCGCGCTTCCCTTCGGGTCGCAACGATGTCTATCCGGATGCCGAACTCGGGGCGGCTTGCAGCACCACCATCGCCCGCGCTTCGACGCGCACGGCGGCACCCGCTGTGATCGGTTCGGCACCATCGGCGGCCGCGGCGGTGTCGATGACCGGAGTCCACGCTGGTCCGAATTCCTCAGGGGGCAGGGTGAAGTCGATGGGTTCGTGGTGGGCGTTGAAACACAGCAGAAACGAGTCGTCGGTAACCCGGTGCCCGCGGGCGTCGAGATCAGGAATGCCGTGGCCGTTGAGGTAGACCGCGACCGACTTGCCGAACCCCGAATCCCAGTCCTCCTCGCTCATCTCCGAACCGTCCGGGCTGAACCAGGAGATGTCGGGCTGGTTCTGGGCGCCCCGGCGCCGGACCGGTAGTCCATTGAAGAACCGACGGCGGCGGAACACCGGATGAGCGGCCCGCAGCGCGGACACCGATCGGGTGAACTCGAGCAGCTCGGAGTCGACCTGAGCCCAGTCGACCCAGGTGAGTGCGTTGTCCTGGCAGTAGCCGTTGTTGTTGCCGTTCTGGCTCCGGCCCAGCTCGTCGCCATGGCTGAGCATCGGCACGCCTTGCGAAAGCAGCGTGGTGGCAAGGAAGTTCCGTTGCTGACGGGCGCGCAGCGCGTTGAGGGCGGGGTCCTCGGTCGGGCCTTCCGCCCCGCAGTTCCAGGACTTGTTGTTGCTCTCACCGTCGTTGTTGTCTTCGCCGTTGGCCTGGTTGTGCTTCTCGTTGTAGGAGACCAGATCTCGCAGGGTGAACCCGTCGTGGGCGGTGACGAAGTTGATCGAGGCCACCGGCCGGCGCCCGGTGTTTTCGTAAAGGTCTGCTGACCCGGTCAGCCGGGAGGCGAACTCGCCGAGGCTGGCCGCCTCGCCGCGCCAGAAATCGCGAACGGTGTCGCGGTACTTGCCGTTCCACTCGGTCCACTGCGGCGGGAAATTGCCGACCTGGTAGCCGCCGGGTCCCACGTCCCAGGGCTCGGCGATCAACTTGACCTGGCTGACGATCGGATCCTGCTGAACGAGTTCGAAGAACGCCGCCAGCCGGTCGACGTCGTAGAACTCCCGGGCCAGCGTGGCGGCCAGGTCGAATCGGAAGCCGTCGACGTGCATCTCGGTCACCCAGTACCGCAGCGAGTCCATGATCAGTTGCAGCGAATGCGGGTTGCCGACGTTGAGGCTGTTGCCGGTGCCGGTGTAGTCCATGTAGTACCGCTGATCGTCGGCGACCAACCGGTAGTAGGCCGCGTTGTCAATCCCGCGCATCGACAACGTCGGACCCAGGTGGTTGCCCTCGGCGGTGTGGTTGTAGACCACGTCGAGGATCACTTCGATATCAGCTTCGTGCAGGGCCCGGACCATGGCCTTGAACTCCTGTACCTGGCCGCCCGGGGTCGTGCTCGCCGAGTACTTGGAGTCCGGGGCGAAGAAGCCGATGGTGTTGTAGCCCCAGTAGTTCGACAGGCCCTTGTCGATCAGGGTGGCGTCGTTGGCGAAAAAGTGCACGGGCATCAGCTCGATGGCGGTGGCGCCCACCGTCTTGAGGTGCTCGATGATGACCGGGTGTGCGATCGCCGCGTACGTGCCGCGGCTCTGCTCCGGGATCTCGGGGTGCGTTTGGGTCAGGCCCTTGACGTGCGCTTCGTAGATGACGGTGTCGGCATACTCACGACGCGGCGGCCGGTCCACACCCCAGTCGAAGAATGGGCTGATGACCACCGACTTGGGCATGCTCGCAGCGGAGTCGTCGTCATTCCGGCTGTCGGGGTCGCCGAACTTGTAGCCGAACAGCGACTGATTCCACTCGAAGATGCCGTCGATGGCCTTCGCGTAGGGATCCAGCAGCAGTTTGTTCGGATTGCACCGGTGCCCTGCGCCGGGGTCGTACGGTCCGTGCACCCGGTAGCCGTAGCGCTGACCCGGCTCGACAGCGGGTAGGAAACCGTGCCAGACGAAGCCGTCGACTTCTGGAAGCCCGATCCGGGTCTCGGCGCCTTCGGCGTCGAAAAGGCAGAGCTCTACACGCTCGGCAACTTCACTGAACACCGCGAAGTTCGTTCCCGAACCGTCATAGTTCGCGCCCAGCGGGTACGCCTTGCCGGGCCACACTTCCGAAGGAACTGCGGGGGCTGCGTTAGTCACGTCGCTGCACCCATCCTCACTGACTCCCCGTTCATGGCGTCCACCGAACAACGTAGCGTGGCACTGTCGACGGCAGGGGAGGTCAAGCTAAGTGGACTGGACAGGTGCGCGGTATGCGGACAAACCCATCGTGGAGGTATCGACGTGGATCGCCGCTGATCCGGAACGGGTGTGGGATCTGGTCTCCGATATCGAGCTGATGCCGACGCTGAGTGACGAGTTGGAGTCGGTCGAGTGGGTGGACGGTGCCCAGGGGCCCGGGGTCGGTGCCACGTTCGCGGGCCACAACAAGCACAAGGCGGTGGGGAGGTGGGTGTCCCACTCACACGTCATCGAGTTCGATGCCCCGCTGGTGTTTGCGTGGGCGGTCGCCGATCCGGACAACCCGGCGGCGATCTGGCGGTTCCGGCTGGCACCCGATGACGGGGGCACGACACTGACGTACTGGGCGCAGATGGGACCCGGCCCGTCGGGGGTGTTGCGCGCCATCGGCGCGATGCCGGACAAGGAGCAGGAGATCGTCTTCGACCGAATGCGGGCCTTCGAGAAGGCCATGACCTCG
>CAZDYH010000115.1:0-1778 GCA_964509355.1 uncultured Mycobacterium sp. | reverse complement strand
CTCGGTTACGGCTTGACGAGGATCCGGATCGGATTGCCGTCCTGCCTCTCGAGCATCTCGATCCCGGCACGGATGTCCTCGAGCGGGATGATTTCGCTGATGGACCGCGACAGATCCAGCCGCCCGCGTGACACCAACCCGGCAAGGGTCTCGATGTCGACATTCTGGTACCCGAGATGACCGAGCACCTGCTTACGGGACAGCCCGAACACTGAAGTCGGCCCGACGGTCGGCGATTCCGCGCTCATTCCGACCGCCACCAGGCGGCCGCCAACAGTGAGGCAGTCCAGGGCCTGCTCGAACGTCACCTTCAACCCGGCGGCATCGAAGGCGACATCAAGCTTTCGGCCGCCGGTTACCTCGGCGATCTTCTCCTTCAGCTGATCGTCGCGAGAGTCAAACGCATAGTCCGCGCCGACTTCCAGGGCGCGATCGAGGACCGCCGGATTGATGTCGATGGCGATCACCGGCACAGCACCGACAAGCCGCGCGAGTTGCACGATATGCGTGCCGAGACCGCCGACACCCCACACCCCGACAGATTCTCCGATGACGACCTTGCCGGTGCGAACCACGGCACCGAACGGGGTCGAGACCGCATCGGCCAGGATGGCGGCCTGCTCGAAGGACACGTTGTCGGGGATGGGTGTCAGGCCGCCCGCGTGCGCAATGGTGTACTCGGCCCAGGCGCCGTCGTAGGCGAAGGCCATCAGCCGCGTACGCAGGCAGTTCGTGACGTCACCGCGTCGGCAGTTGGGACAGGTCAGGCACGGCCTGCCGGCTGCGAGAATCACCCGGTCGCCCTCCGCCCAGCCGGTCACATCGGGACCGAGTCCGGCGATCGTGCCCGAGGCTTCATGGCCCTGGGTCACCACCGGAACCTGGGCGGGAAAGGTCCCGTTGATCAGGCTCAGATCGGAATGACAGATTCCGCAGAACGCCACCTTGACCAGAACCTCGCCCGGTCCGGGCTCGGGGATCGGAACATCCTCAACGGCAACAGTTTTAGTGTCAGCGTAAAAGCGCTCGGCACGCATCGTGGTTGCCATGTCCGCTCCTTCGTTTCAGTCGCATCTCAAACGTACGCCCGGCGGTTTCGTCGGATGCAGCCCCTGTCGCCATCCGCGCGAGTTGTCGTTTACCGCCCTCGGCGCAGGGCGCGCACATAGCCTGATGGTCGATGAAGCTTTCGGCGATGCGGCTCAGGCAACGTGACGGTGTCACGTGTGGTCCGAGCGTCGCGATTGTGGCCGGTGCGCTGCTTGACCCGCGCTACGGCGCACAACTGGCACCCGACGGCGTCGCGGTAGCCGGTGATGTGCAGAAGTGGTTCTCGGGCGAGCAGGGCCGGGTCCACCGCGAAGTGAATCTCATCTGGCCGCGCGCCCTGGGAACCACACCTTCCGGCATGGCCCGGGCGTTGACCGTCCACAGTGAGCCGCGCGGCGTGAGATACCGCTGGCGCAATTTCCGGGGCCGGCGCGACGGCCTGTCCGATGTGCGGGATGCCGTCGGCGGCGGCTGGCCCGTCGCGATGCTGGTCGGCAACTTCATTCCCCGCCACTGGGTGCTGCTCGTCGATACGGCCGGGGAGGCTTTCGGCTGCTATGAGCCGTCGTCGGGTGCGGTCCGCGCCGTGAACGCCGAAGCCATTCGGCATGCGCGGTTGACGGGTGTCGGCTTTCCACGACCGTTCGCGTTCGTCCTGCCCGCTTAGTGTCTTGAGGACAGGCTGGCCGCGATCTCGTCGAAGGCGTCGATGGTCAGGAACAATTTGC
>CAZDYH010000114.1:3466-9908 GCA_964509355.1 uncultured Mycobacterium sp. | reverse complement strand
CGCTGACGACCTGACCACCGGTGAGGATGGCCATGTCCTGCAGCATCGCCTTGCGACGGTCACCGAAGCCCGGCGCCTTGACGGCGACGGACTTGAAGGTGCCGCGGATCTTGTTGACGACCAGGGTGGACAGCGCCTCGCCCTCGACATCCTCGGCGATGATCAGCAGCGGCTTGCCGGACTGAATGATCTTCTCCAGCAGCGGCAGCAGATCCTTGACGGTCGACACCTTGGAGCTGACCAGCAGGATGTACGGGTCCTCCAGGGCGGCTTCCTGACGCTCCGCATCGGTGACGAAGTAGCCCGAGATGTAGCCCTTGTCGAACCGCATGCCCTCGGTGAGCTCGAGCTGCAGGCCGAAGGTGTTGGACTCCTCGACGGTGATGACGCCCTCGTTGCCCACCTTGTCCATCGCCTCGGCGATCAGGTCACCGATGGACGAGTCACCGGCGGAGATGCCCGCGGTGGCAGCGATCTGCTCCTTGGTCTCGACCTCCTTGGCCGACTTCAGCAGCGTCTCGGTGATCTTGTCGACGGCCTTCTCGATGCCACGCTTCAGGCCGAGCGGGTTGGCACCGGCCGCGACATTGCGCAAGCCCTCGCGAACGAGCGCCTGGGCCAGCACGGTGGCGGTGGTGGTGCCGTCGCCGGCGACATCGTCGGTCTTCTTGGCGACTTCCTTGACCAGCTCAGCGCCGATCTTCTCGTATGGGTCCTCCAACTCGATCTCCTTGGCGATGGAAACCCCATCGTTGGTGATCGTGGGAGCGCCCCACTTCTTCTCCAGGACGACGTTGCGGCCCTTGGGACCCAACGTCACCTTTACCGCGTCGGCGAGGGCGTTGAGGCCCCGCTCGAGGCCGCGACGGGCCTCTTCGTCATACGCAATTATCTTGGACATTGCGAAGTGATTCCTCCGGATTGGGGGTGACACGTTCTGGGCCGGGCGCAGTGCCCGCGACGGACGACAGAAGCTGTGTTCGGGCTTCCATCTCACCGTCCCGACCTAGCACTCACTGGTCGCGAGTGCCAACACATTCTTAGCACTCGCCCATTCCGAGTGCAAGGTAGCCCCGGCTTCGGGTAGGTCAGCGCTACCGACGCGAGCTACAGCCCGAGCAACTCCGGCAGGTCGACGATCGAATCGATCACATGGTTGGGCTGCATGGCGAACTCGTCGGCCGCCCACCGGTCCAGCGTGTCCTGGCGGAACTTGCCGGTACGGACCAGCACGCCCGTCATCCCCACCACCTGTGCCGCCAGGACGTCATTGTTGAGGTCATCGCCGACCATGTACATCTCGTCGGAATCCACGCCCAGGCGCGCAGCGGCGGCCAGGAAGCCGGCCGGGGCGGGTTTACCGACGGCAGTGGCCTTGCGGCCCGACGTCTCCTCCATCCCGATCAGGTACATGCCGGTGTCGATCCGCAGGCCCTCGGTGGTGTTCCACGATGTGCTGCGGTGCATGGCCACCACCGGCACACCCTGGGTCATCCAGTCGTACACCCGGCTGAGGGTGACGTGGCTGTACTCGGGGCCGGCGCCGCCGAGCAGAATCACGTCTGGGACGACGGCCCCGCTGAACGCGACGGAGTCGACGATGTCGATGCCGGGCATGTCATCGGCGATCTGCCCATTGTTGACCAGAAAACATCGGGCACCCGGATAGCGGCTGCGGACGAAGTCCGCCGTCAGCACCGCAGCGGTGATCACTTCGTCGGGCCTGACGTCCATGCCGGCCGTGGTCAGCGCGGCGGCGATCTGGCGGCGGGTGCGGGTCGTGGTGTTGGTCAGGTACGAGCACGCGATCTGGTTATTCGCCAGCGATTGCAGGGTCTGCGCCGCGCCGGGGATGGGCTGCCACGAGGTCACCAGGACGCCATCGATGTCGAGCAGCACTCCACCTACGGCCATGGTGCGACAGTAAGCGGCAACGGTGCGCCCGCAACTCGGGCCGTGCGCTCGCCCTCCTCGCGAGCGTGCGTGGATTGCCACTGAGCATCGGCGTGTCGCGTACCGACACGCACGCTCGCGGCCCGGTTCGGGCCCGGCTAGCGACCCGCCCAAACACTGCCGGCCACCCACGGAGACGCTTGCGCCGCGATTGCCCACGCCTGCCCGGCCGGCACGTCGATCACCCGGTAGTGCTTCGCCCCGGCTGCGGTGGCCGCGACCAGTGTGGCCACCCCGGCCCGGCGCTGCATCAGCGTCTGGCGCACCGTCCAGCCGATGATCCCGGGCGTCGCGATGCAATCGCGTCGTCGATCCAGGCTGCCGCTGCGCGCCACCAGCCAGCCGCCGCTGATCCGGTGCCCGAGCGATCGCACCCGGTCGGCCGCCAGCAGCGCACAGCACGCCGTGAGGATCACCCACACCGGCCACACCCACAGGGGTGCACCGACGGTCGCGGCCAGGACCGCCAGCGTGACACCCAACGACAACGGCAGCACCAATGCCCGGGCCCACCGGCGACGGGCCGCCACCGGGCCGTGCGTGCGCAACGGACCGCAGACCACCGACGCGTCCCCGACCAGCTCGGTGAGCACCGCTTCGGCGGTCGAGGCCGGGCACGGCGGCAGCAGCAGCGACGATTCACCAGCACCCTCGACCCCGGTCATCACGGCATCCAGGCGGGCGCCGCCGAACACCCGTACCAGCAGCGGCTGGCGCAGCGTCCCGCCCCGTAGCCGCCGCATGTCGTAGGTGTGCTCCCGGACCCGCAGCAGGCCGTGCCGCAGGTGCAGGACATCGCCTTCCCTGCCCGCGCTGCGACTCAGCACCAGGTTGCCGAACGTGATCAGCGACCGCAGCACCGCCAGCACCACCGACACGACGAGCACCGCTACCACGACGACCGCGACGGTCGCCGGCACCCCGAACCGCTCTGCTGTGTCCAGACCCGTCCGGGCCATCTTTGAGCCCTGCAGCGCCGCGCCGGCACCGGCCTGGTAGGCCACCCCGATCGCGGCGACGATCATCGCCAGGCCGCTGAAGCTCAGTGGGCTGTACCGCAGCCACGACGGCTGCCAGCGGGCCAGCACCGTGCCCGGCGCCCGCTCGGTCTGGGTGACCGGCTCCAGGGCCTCGGCCAGCAGGATGGCCCGCAACCGCGGCACCTGCCCGGTCTCGACGGCGTCGAGCTCGAAGCCGCTGCGGCCCTTGGCTTCCTGACCGGTGCTCAACCGCAACACGGTCAGCCCCAGCAGCCGGTGCAGCAGCCGGGCATCGGTCTGCACTGACCGGATCCGGTTGCGCGGCACCGACAGCACATTGCGCTGCAGCACGCCGGCCCGCAACTGCACCTCGCCGGTCTCGATGCGGTAGCTGGTGGTGAACCAGCGCGCCACGCCGAAGCCGACCATCAACCCCAGTGCGGCCAACGTCCACATCGGGTTGCCCGTCGCCGAACCCAGCACGATCGACCCGATCAGCAGCGGCAGCTGCCGCAGCACCTCGTGCACCGGGTGCACCAGCAGCATCCGCGGGCTCAGCCGCTGCCACGCGGTCATGTCGCGTCCTCTGCGCCGATGGCGGCGATGTCGGTCAGCTGCGCCACGACATGGTCGGCGACCCCGGAATCCAGCGCGACGATGTGCACCGCACCGGCCGAGGACGCGGTGGTCACCGTGACGTTGGCCAGACCGAACAACCGGTCCAGCGGCCCGCGGTAGGTGTCGACGGTCTGCACCCGGGAGATCGGCGCGATCCGGCGCTCCTGGACGAACCAGCCCGACCGGGTGTACACGGCCTGCGGGCTGATCTCCCACCGGTGCACGCGATAGCGCCACAGCGGCACCAGCCCGACGAACACCACCGCGCCGAGGATGGTGACCACGCCGGCCAGCCCGTGCAGCCACAGCATCCGCTGACTGAACGTGATCCAGATCAGCTGCGCGACCGCCAGTGCCAGCCACGGCACCGCCGCGCTCAACGCCCACACCAGCGGCGCCTTGCTGCTGGGTGGATGGGCCGGATCGGCCAGGCTCACGACCCCGTTCCCGGAACTGTCCATACCCTCGAGGATGTCACCACCGACGGTGGCCGCACCGGCGTTGGTCGCAGCTCGGCGGGTTCCGTATGGTTCGAATCATGAGCGGCAGCAAGTGGAGCGCGGCCGATGTCCCGGATCAGGCCGGGCGCGTCGCCGTCGTCACCGGTTCCAACACCGGCATCGGATACGAAGCGGCCGCGGTGCTGGCCGACCACGGCGCACACGTCGTGCTGGCGGTCCGCAACCTCGACAAGGGCAAGGCCGCCATAGAAACAATCAAAGCTGCCAGCCCACGCGCCGATGTCGCCCTGCAGGAACTCGACCTGTCGGCCCTGGATTCGGTGCGCGCCGCCGCCGACGCGCTGTGTTCGGCCTATCCGCGCATCGACCTGCTGATCAACAATGCCGGCGTGATGTGGACGCCGAAGCAGACCACCAGGGACGGATTCGAGTTGCAGTTCGGCACCAACCATCTCGGGCACTTCGCGCTCACCGGGCTGGTGCTCGACCACCTGCTGCCGGTCCAGGGTTCGCGGGTGGTCACGGTCAGCAGCCTGGCCCACCGCATCCGCGCGGCCATTCATTTCGACGACCTGCAATGGGAGCACAGCTACAGCCGGATCGGCGCCTATGGGCAGGCGAAGCTGGCCAACCTGCTGTTCACTTACGACCTGCAGCGCCGGCTGGCGGCCAAGGGCGCCCCGACGATCGCAGTGGCCGCCCACCCTGGCGGCTCCAACACCGAACTCGCGCGCAACCTTCCTGCCGTGTTCCGGCCGGCCGAGAAAATCCTTGGGCCGCTGCTGTTCCAGAACGCCGCGATGGGCGCGCTACCGACGTTGCGGGCGGCGACCGACCCTGCGGTGCAGGGCGGCCAGTACTACGGCCCGGACGGCTTCGCTGAACAGCGCGGTCACCCCAAGCTCGTGAAATCCAGCGGGCAGTCCCACGACGAGAGTCTGCAGCGCCGGCTCTGGACGGTTTCCGAGGAGCTCACCGGCGTCAGCTATCCCGTCTGAGGCCCGGCCTGATCATGCGTTCGGTCTCCGAACATCGACACGTCGTCGCCGAGCTGATCGCGCCGCGGCCGGCGGTGACCGTCGCGTTGACGGAGGCGGCGGGCCTGGTGCTGGCGGCCGATGTGATCGCCGAGATGTCACTGCCCGTTTTCGACAACTCCGCGATGGACGGCTACGCCGTCATCGCCGCCGACGTGGCCGCCGCGACACCGGATAATCCGGTGAAACTGCCTGTGGCCGAAGATATTCCGGCCGGACGCAGCGATGCCCTCACGCTGCGACCCGGAACCGCGCACCGGATCATGACCGGCGCGCCGCTACCGGTCGGGGCGACCGCGGTCGTGCCCGTCGAAGCCACTGCCGGCGGGAGCCACTGGGCCGGCGACATCGGAGCCGGCACCGACACGGTGAGCATCACGACGGCCGCGAAGCCCGGGCAGCACATCCGGCGGGCGGGCGAGGATGTCACCGCCGGCACGACGGTGTTGCGGACCGGACAGGTCGTGACCCCGGCCGCGCTGGGTCTGGCCGCCGCGCTCGGGCTGCGCGAACTGTCGGTGATCCCGCGGCAGCGGGTGCTGGTGGTGTCCACCGGCTCGGAGTTGGTGGCCCCCGGCACACCGTTGCAACCGGGCCAGATCTACGAGTCCAACGCGATCATGCTGGCCGCCGCCGTCCGCGACGCGGGCGCCGAAGTGCTGGCGGCCCCGATGGCGGGTGATGACGTCGCGCAGTTCACCGCGGTTCTCGATCAGTACGCCGGGCAGGCCGACCTGATCATCACCACCGGCGGGGTGAGCGCGGGCGCCTATGAGGTGGTCAAGGATGCCCTGGGCCGCACCGGCGATCAGACCGTCGAGTTCGTGAAGGTTGCCATGCAACCCGGCATGCCACAGGGCGCGGGCCGCTGGGCCGGTACGCCGATAGTGACGCTGCCCGGCAATCCGGTCAGCGCCCTGGTGTCGTTCGAGGTCTTCGTGCGGCCCGCACTGCGCGGCGCGATGGGCCTGCCCGACCCGGACCGCCCGCGGCGTACCGCCGTTCTGACCGAAGGGCTGACGTCACCGCGCGGCAAACGACAGTTCCGCCGCGGCGTGCTAGACCCCGCAGCGGGAACGGTGACCAGCTACGGGCCGCCGGCATCGCATCACTTGCGCTGGCTGGCATCGGCGAACTGTCTGCTGGAGATCGGTGAGGACGTCACCGACATCGACACGGGATCGACAGTACGGGTCTGGGATCTGTCCAGTTAGCTAAGCTAAGCGTTATCGGATATTGCAGCCGCTGGTGCGCTTGCTGCAGTGGTTACCCCTACCGCACTGGTTGCAACCACAGCTACAGGTCAAGACAACTTTGGGGGGGTCTCCGCGAGGCATTGTTCCATCTCCTTTGGCTCCGCGCCGAGCGTTGGGTCCGTTCGGACAGTAACCAT
>CAZDYH010000114.1:0-3366 GCA_964509355.1 uncultured Mycobacterium sp. | reverse complement strand
CGCCGCGGGATCTACATAGAATGGCCCGGTGGCCCGACGCCCCCGAACGTCCGAAGCTTCCCACCTGGTGGAGCTGGTCCGCTCGATCGTGCCGCCGATGCATCCCGCGGGCCTGCCGTTCGTCTCGGCCGGCCTGGTGCTGGCCGCCACAGCGCGCAGACACCGCTGGCTACGAGGTGCGGGGCTGGCCACTGCCGCGGCCAACGCGGCGTTTTTCCGGCACCCCAAACGGGTGCCGCCCACCCGGCCCGGCGTGGTCGTCGCGCCCGCCGACGGCCAGATCTGCCTCGTCGACATCGCCGCTCCACCCGCCGAACTGGGTCTGCCCGACACCCCCGTCCCACGGATCAGCGTCTTCCTGTCGCTGCTGGACGCCCATGTTCAGCGCGCACCCGTGGGTGGTGAGGTGACCGCCGTGCTGCACCGGGCGGGCCGATTCGGCTCCGCCGATCGCGAGCAGGCCAGCACCGACAACGAACGCAACAGCGTGCTGATCCGCACCGCCGAAGGCGCCGAGGTCGTCGTCGTCCAGATCGCCGGCCTGCTGGCGCGACGCATCGTGTGCGATGCCCGGGTCGGCGACAAACTGTCGATCGGGGACACCTACGGCCTGATCCGCTTCGGCTCCCGCCTGGACACCTACCTGCCCGACGGGTCGAACCTGTTGGTCAGTGTCGGGCAACGGGCGGTCGCCGGCGAAACCGTGTTGGCCGAGCTGCCATGACCAGGAACGACGGCAGGCGGCGGGTAGGGCTGCGGATCCTGCCCAGCGCGACGACCGTACTGGCGATCTGCGCCGGTCTGACGTCGATCAAGTTCGCGCTGGACGATCGCCCGCACATCGCGCTGGCGCTGATAGGCGCCGCTGCGGTGCTGGACGGGATCGATGGCGGGATCGCCCGCGCCCTCGACGCCCAGTCCAGGATGGGGGCCGAAATAGACTCGCTGGCCGACGCGGTGAACTTCGGGGTCGCGCCCGCGCTGGTCGTGTACGTGTCATTGCTGCCGACCTCACCGGTCGGCTGGATCTTCGTGCTGCTCTACGCGGTGTGTATCGTGCTGCGCCTGGCACGGTTCAATGCGCTGCTCGACGACGACACCCGGCCCGCCTACACCCGCGAGTTCTTCGTCGGTATGCCCGCCCCGTGCGGGGCGGTCGGGGCAATCGGCCCGCTGGCCGCCAAACTGCAGTTCGGTGACGGATGGTGGACCTCGCAGTGGTTTGTTTGTATCTGGCTGGCGGCCTGCGCGGCGCTGCTGGTCAGCCGGATACCGACGCTGGCCTTGAAGGCGATATCGGTCCCGGCGAATGCAGCGCCGATCTTGCTGGTCTTGGTTGCGCTCGGTGCCACCGGACTGCTGCTGTTCCCCTACATTCTGTTGATGGTGATCATCGTGGGCTACCTGTGCATCATTCCTTTCACGATCCGCAGCCAGCGCTGGGTCGCAGCGCGTCCCGAGTCATGGGATGTGAAACCGCAGCAGCGGCGCGCGGCGCGGCGGGCCATCCGCCGGGCCCAGCAGCCCAACCGCCGGTCGGTGGCGCGGCTCGGCTTGCGCAGGCCGGGGGCCTGATATGCAGTCCACCGTCCCGGACGCCGTCCCCCCCGCCACGACTCCGCGTTTGACGCTGACCGCCCGGCTGAACACCTCGGCCGTCGACTCGCGTCGAGGCGTCGTGCGCCTGCACCCGGAAGCGATTGCCGCCCTTGGTATCCGGGAATGGGATGCGGTGTCGCTGACCGGATCCCGGACGACGGCCGCGGTGGCCGGGCTGGCCGGTAAGGACACGCCGGTCGGCACCGCGCTGCTGGACGACGTGACGTTGTCGAATGCCGGACTGCGCGAGGACACCTCGGTGATCGTGAGCGCGGTGACGGTGTACGGCGCGCGGTCGGTGACGCTGAGCGGCTCGGCGCTGGCCACGCAGTCCGTGCCACCGGCCACCCTGCGCCAGGCCCTGCTCGGCAAGGTGATGACCGTCGGCGACACCGTGTCCCTGCTGCCACGCGACCTCGGTCCCGGCACGTCGACCTCCCCGGCCAGCAGCGCGCTGGCGTCGGCGGTCGGCATCACCTGGACCTCCGAACTGCTCACCGTCACCGGCGTCGACCCGGCCGGCCCGGTCAGCGTGCAACCGAACTCGTCAGTCACCTGGGGCGACGGCGTGACCGTGACCAACCGGGCCGGGGGCACCACCGGCACCGCCCCCGCGGTCAGCACACCGACGCAGTGGCCGGCCACCCCGCCGGTCAGCATCGACGACCTCAAGGGCGCGCACGTGCAGGCCGGGCGGCTCACCGAGTGGCTCAAGCTCGCGCTTGATGAGCCGAAGCTGCTGGAATCGCTTGGCGCCCAAGCCAACCTGGGCGTACTGGTGTCCGGGCCGGCCGGCGTCGGCAAGGCGACGCTGGTGCGTGCGGTATGCGCCGGACGCCGACTGGTGGGGCTCGACGGCCCGGAGGTGGGCGCACTGGTCGCCGAGGAGCGACTCAAGGCCGTCACCGCCGCGGTGGCCGCCGTCCGCAACGGCGGCGGGGTGCTGCTGATCACCGACATCGACGCGCTGCTGCCGACGCCGCCGGAGCCGGTGGCGACGCTGATCCTGGCGGAGCTGAAATCGGCGGTCGCGACCCCGGGCGTGGCGTTCATCGCGACGTCTCAGCAACCCGACGCCCTGGATGCCAGGCTGCGTGCGCCCGACCTGTGCGACCGCGAGCTGGGCCTGAGCCTGCCCGACGGCGCGACCCGCAAGGCGCTGCTGGAGGTGGTGCTGCGGGGCGTGCCCGCCGAGGAGCTGAACCTCGACGCGATCGCTGAGCGGACACCGGGATTCGTCCGCGCCGACCTGGCCGCGCTGGTGCGCGAGGCCGCGCTGCGGGCCGCCGCCCGGGCCAGCGAGGACGGCAAGCCGCCCGCGCTGACCCAGGACGACCTGACCGGCGCTCTGACGGTCATCCGCCCGCTGTCGCGGTCGGCCACCGAGGAGGTGTCGGCCGGCTCGGTCACCCTCGACGATGTCGGCGATATGGCCACCACCAAGCAGGCGCTCACCGAGGCGGTGCTGTGGCCGCTGCAGCATCCCGAAACCTTTGCCCGGCTCGGCGTCGAGCCACCGCGCGGCGTGCTGCTCTACGGGCCGCCCGGCTGCGGCAAGACCTTCGTCGTCCGCGCGCTGGCCAGCTCGGGACGACTGTCGGTGCACGCGGTGAAGGGTGCCGAGCTGATGGACAAGTGGGTGGGCGCCTCGGAGAAGGCGGTCCGCGAGTTGTTCCGCCGCGCACGCGACTCCGCGCCGTCGCTGATATTCCTCGACGAGATCGACGCGCTGGCGCCGCGGCGCGGCCAGAGCTTCGACTCCGGGGT
>CAZDYH010000113.1:0-9913 GCA_964509355.1 uncultured Mycobacterium sp. | reverse complement strand
CAGGACGCCGTCAGCCACAGCGCTAGCCGGCGTTACGGGGACCGTGCCGCTTGCGTTCCTGGTCCCGATAGTCGTCGGCGAGCCGGCCGACCTGCTTGGGCAGTGCTCCGGTGGCCACATCGGCCAGGCTCGTCTCTTCCAGCACGTAACGCATGCTGGCCCGCAGCGCCCGCCAGACGTCGGTCAGCGCCGCGGTCGGGCCGGAGTAGGGCAGGTCGCCGAGTCCGATATCGCGGACGCTGGCCAGGGGTCCGTCGATGCAGCGCAGCACATCGGCGATGCTGATCTCTGCGGCGGGGCGAGCGAGCGCGTAGCCGCCGTCGCGGCCGCGGTGGCTGCGGACCAGCCGGTCGGTCCGCAGATCCGACAGGATGTCCACCAGGAACTGCGGCGGTATGCCCTGTGCCTTGGCCAGATCGTCCGTCGTGACCAGAACGCCGTTGTCGACCGTGGCGAGCTGGATCATCGCCCGGACGGCGTACTCCGCCTTGGCCGACATGCGCATTCTGCGAATTGTGCCACCGACTGAGTCGGCAACGGTCATCCCGTGACGGCCAGCACCGCGTCGGCGAGTTCCGGGCGGCAGATGACCAAGTCGGGCAGCAGCGGGTCCGGCTGGTTGTAACGCAGCGGCGAGCCGTCAATGCGCGACGTGTGCAGGCCCGCGGCGCGGGCCACCGCGACGGGCGCAGCGGAATCCCACTCGTACTGCCCGCCGGCGTGGACGTACACGTCGGCCAGACCCTGCACGACGGCGGCGACCTTCACCCCGGCCGATCCCATTTCGACCAGCGTGCCCTCGAGCCGATCGCGGACCACCAGCGCGATCGCGGGCGGCCGGGTGCGGGACACCACGATGCGCGGCGCGGCGGACGCGGGTGGTGGGGCCGCCACGTCGGGGGTGGCGAGCGTGATGCCCTGTGCCGGAAGAGCAACCGCGCCCGCGACGAGCTCGCCGGATTGCCACAGCGCGACGTGCACCGCCCAGTCTTGGCGGCCGAGTTCGGAGAACTCACGGGTGCCGTCGAGCGGGTCGATGATCCACACCCGGTCGGCGCGCAACCGGGCCGGGTTGTCGACGCCTTCCTCGGAGAGCACCACGTCATCCGGCCGGGCCGCGGCCAGCGCCTCCATCAAGAAGTCATGGGATCGCTTGTCCCCTGCCACCTTTCGCTCTGCCGCAGTCGATTCCGCGAATTCCGCACGGACGCCGACCAGCAGCCGGCCGGCTTGTGTCGCGAGGTGCGCGGCCAGGTCGTGATCGGTCACGAACGCCTACCCAGCAGATCGATGACTTGTTGGGCCAGTTCCTCCGGGGTGTGATCGGGCACCAGCCGAAGGTCGGGATGCTTCGGCCGCTGGTAAGGACTGTCGATGCCGGTGAAGTGGGTGATCTCGCCCGCGCGCGCTTTGGCGTACAGGCCCTTGGGATCTCGCTTTTCGCAGTCTGCCAGCGGGGTGTCGCAGAACACCTCGAAGAAGTCGAACCCCGCTTCGGCATGCAGGCGGCGGGCCAGGTCGCGGTGTTCGGTCAGCGGACTGATCGCGGGCACCAGCACGATCTGCCCCGAGTCGGCCAGCAGCGTGGCCACATGGGCCAGCCGGCGCAGGTTCTCCGACCGGTCGGCCATGCTGAACCCGAGGTCGGCGTTCAGCCCGTGCCGCAAATTGTCGCCGTCAAGGACATAGGCGGGCCTGCCGCCTTCCAGCAGATGCTGCTCGACCAGCATCGCCACCGACGACTTGCCCGAGCCGGACAGCCCGGTGAACCACACCGTGCAGCCACGCGACAACCGGTCTTCGGCGGTTACCAGGGACTTGTGCTTGACGGTGTTCGGGCTTGACGAGCGCGCGGACACGTCGCGCAGCACCATGCCCGCTGCGACGGTGCCGTTGGTGTCCGGATCGATCAGGATGAACGACCCGGTGCTGGAATTGCGGGTGTACTCGTCGAGCAGCAGCGGAACCTGCGTGCGCAACGTGATACGCCCGAGTTCGTTGAGCTTCAGCGCCGTCGCGGTCTTGTCCCGGTGCAGCGTGTTGACGTCGAGGCGGTAATCCAGTCCCGTCACCCTGACGCGCGTGGTGCGGGTGGTGTGTTTGATGACGAAGTCCCGGCCCGGCTCCAGCGCCGATCCGTCGGCCATCCAGCACACCGTCGCATCGAACTCCTGGGACACCCGGGGCCGGTTGTTCGTCCGGGCGATCATGTCGCCGCGGGAGATGTCGATATCGTCGGCGAGGCTCACCGAAACCGCCATCGGCGGGAACGCTTCCGCCACCGGGCCGCCCGGCCCGTCGATCGCGGTGATCCGGCTCGTCCTGCCGGTCGGCAGCACGACCACCTCGTCGCCCGGGCGCATCACTCCACTGGCGACCGTGCCGGCGTAGCTGCGGTGATCCTGGTGCTCGCGGGTCTGCGGCCGGATCACATACTGAACGGGAAAACGCACGTCAACGAGGTTGCGATCGCCCGCGATGTAGACCTCTTCGAGGTGCGCCAGCAGCGCCGGGCCCTCATACCAGGGTGTCAGGTCGGACTTGGTCACCACGTTGTCGCCGTGCAGGGCTGACATCGGGATGGTGGTCACGTCATGGACACTGAGCCGCGCGGCGAAGGTGTGGAAGTCGTCGCGGATCGCCTCGAAGCGTGTCCGGTCCCAGTCGACCAGGTCCATCTTGTTCACCGCGAGCACGATGTGCTGGATGCCCAGCAGCGACGCCAGGAACGCATGCCGCCGCGACTGTTCCAGCAGACCGTGCCGGGCGTCGACGAGCACGATCGCCAGTTGCGCCGTCGACGTCCCGGTGACCATGTTGCGGGTGTACTGGATGTGGCCCGGGGTGTCGGCGATGATGAACTTCCGCTTCGGGGTGGCGAAGTAGCGGTAGGCGACGTCGATGGTGATGCCCTGCTCGCGCTCGGACCGCAGACCGTCAGTCACCAAAGCCAGGTCGGTGTAGTCGTGCCCACGCTCCCTGGAGGTGCGTTCGACGGCGGCCAACTGATCTTCCATCACGGCTTTGGAGTCATACAGCAGGCGCCCGATCAACGTCGACTTGCCGTCGTCGACCGATCCGGCGGTCGCCAGCCGCAGCAGCGTCGCCATCAGAAGTAGCCCTCCCGCTTGCGGTCTTCCATGCCGGCCTCGGAGATGCGGTCATCGGCGCGCGTCGCTCCCCGCTCGGTCAGCCGCGACACCGCGGTTTCCGCGATGATCTCGTCGACCGTGGCCGCCGATGACTCGACGCAGCCGGTACAGGTGACGTCGCCGACGGTGCGGAAGCGCACGGTGGTTTCGAACACTTCCTCCTCGGCGGCCGGCTGCAGGTACTTGTCGACGGCGAGCAGCATCCCGTCGCGGCGGAACACCGGCCGCCGGTGCGCGTAGTAGATCGCCGGCAGCGCGATGCTCTCGGCGCCGATATAGGCCCAGATGTCGTATTCGGTCCAGTTCGACAGCGGGAACACCCGGATGTGCTCACCCTTGTGGTGCCGCCCGTTGTAGAGGTTCCACAGCTCGGGCCGCTGGGCCTTGGGGTTCCACTGACCGAACTCGTCGCGGAAGCTGAACACCCGTTCCTTGGCGCGCGCCTTCTCCTCATCGCGTCGCGCGCCGCCGAACGCCGCGTCGAACTTGTTCTCCCGAATCGCCCGCAGCAGGGTCACGGTCTGCAATGGGTTACGCGACGGCCCGTTGTCGACAACCCGGCCGGCGTCGATGTCGTCCTGGACCGACGCCACCACCAGCCGCACCCCGGTCTCGGCGACGAGCTGGTCGCGAGTGGCGAGGACCTCGTCGAAGTTGTGGCCGGTGTCGACATGCATCACCGGAAACGGCAGCCGTCCCGGCCGAAACGCTCGCAGCGCCAGATGCAGCATCACGATCGAGTCCTTGCCGCCGGAGAACAGCAGCACCGGCCGCTCGAACTCAGCGGCCACCTCCCGGATGATGTGAATGGCCTCGGCCTCCAGCAACCGCAGGTGACTCAGTTCGTACCGGCCCGCCGCGGGGTGTGCTGTCAACTGGCTGGTCAAGGCTTTCCCGTAAAGTTGGTCGAATTGACCAGAATTACAACCATAACCCAGTATGAAACCAGCGGCAGCGCGGGTTGTCAACGGCCACCCACGCGGCTCCTCCACATTGAGACGGTGAGCTGTACGGGACTTTGTCTGGGCTCAGACTCAGAGCTTGACCTCCGTGAGCCGGCCGGTGGCGACGTCGAAGATGAACCCGCGCAGCGATTCGTGCATGGTGACGAACGGGCTGTTCTCGATTCGCCGCAACGACTGGCGCACGTCCTCCTCGAGATCGGTGAACGACTCGGGCGCCCATTCGGGTTTCACCCCGGTCTCGTCCTGGATCGCGCGCTTGAACTCGTCGTCGGCGAAAGTCAGCATGCCGCAGTCGGTGTGATGGATCAGGATGATCTCCCTTGTCCCCAGTAGCCGCTGGCTGATGGCAAGCGAGCGGATCTCGTCATCGGTGACCACTCCGCCGGCGTTGCGGATGACATGCGCCTCGCCGTCCTTCAGACCGAGGATCCGGTAGACGTCCATCCGGGCGTCCATGCACGCCACGACGGCGACGTGCTTGCTCGGCGGCAGCGGCAGCGGGCCTGAGAAGGTGCGCGCATACGCCTCGTTGTTGGCCAGATATTCGTCGGTCACCGTCATGAGGATCTCCTCGGGTTGCGCAAGGCGACAAGTCAGATGTGACGCTAACAAGGATCACGGTGTGGACGCGCCGTAAACGCTGCCGACGGGACGTCGCAGCTGACATCTCCTACCCTGTGCCAATGCAACACCGGCGGAGCAGCCACGGATGACGCGCTTTCTGGCGCGTCGGCTGCTCAACTACATCGTGCTGCTGGCGCTGGCCTCATTCCTGACGTTCGCTCTTACCTCGCTGACCTTTTCGCCACTGGAGAGCCTGATGCAGCGCAGTCCGCGCCCGCCGCAGGCCGCGATCGACGCCAAGGCCGCCGAGCTGGACCTGGACAAACCCATACCGGTCCGCTACGTGAAATGGGCGTCGGGAGCCGTTCGTGGCGACTTCGGCACCACGGTCTACGGCCAACCGGTCTCCGACGAACTGTGGCGGCGCATCGGGGTGAGCCTGCGGCTGCTCGTCATCGGCTCGGTGCTGGGCACGGTGATCGGCGTGGTCGTCGGGGCGTGGGGCGCGATTCGGCAGTACCGGCTCAGTGACCGCGTCATCACCGTGCTGTCGCTGCTGGTGCTCAGCGCACCCACCTTCGTCGTGGCCAATCTGCTGATCCTCGGTGCGCTGCGGGTGAACTCGATCCTGGGTGTACAGCTGTTCGAGTACACCGGCGAGACGTCACCGGACGCGGTCGGCGGCGCGTGGAACCAGTTCGTCGACCGCCTGCAGCACCTGATATTGCCAACCTTCACCCTGGCGCTCGGCGCCATCGCGGGCTTCAGCCGCTATCAGCGCAACGCGATGCTCGATGTGCTCGGCCAGGATTTCATCCGCACCGCCCGCGCCAAGGGCCTGACCCGGCGCCGCGCGCTGTTCAAACACGGCCTGCGCACCGCGCTGATCCCGATGGCCACGCTCTTCGCCTACGGCGTTGCCGGGCTGGTCACCGGCGCGGTGTTCGTCGAGAAGATCTTCGGTTGGCACGGTATGGGCGAATGGGTCGTGCAGGGCATCGCGACCCAGGACACCAACATCGTCGCCGCCATCACGGTGTTCTCCGGGGCGGTCGTCCTGCTGGCGGGTCTGCTGTCCGATGTCATCTACGCCGCGCTCGACCCGAGGGTGCGGGTGTCATGACTGCGCCCGGTCTCGAGGTCCAACGGTTCACGTCGCGGCGCACGCTGGTGCTGCGACGGTTCGTCCGCAACCGGCCGGCGGTGGTGTCGCTGATCCTGCTGGCGCTGTTGTTCATCGGCTGCTACGCGCTGCCGCCGCTGCTGCCGTACTCCTACACCGACCTCGACTACTACGCGCTGCAGCAGCCCCCGAGCGTCGACCACTGGTTCGGCACCAATGCCCTGGGTCAGGACCTGCTCGCGCAGACGCTGCGCGGTATGCAGAAGTCGTTGCTGATCGGCGTCTGCGTCGCCGTCATCTCCACCGTCATCGCCGCCACCGTCGGGTCGATCGCCGGGTACTTCGGCGGCTGGCGCGACCGGGCGCTGATGTGGCTGGTCGACCTGCTGCTGGTGGTGCCCAGCTTCATCCTGATCGCCATCGTCACGCCCCGCACCAAGCAGTCCGGCAGCATCATCACGCTGATCGTGCTGCTGGCAGGTTTCAGCTGGATGATCAGCTCACGCATCGTGCGTGGCATGACCATGAGCCTGCGTGAGCGCGAATTCGTCCAGGCCGCAAGGTATATGGGTGTCGCCAACTCGCGGATCATCGTGCGCCATATCGTGCCCAACGTGGCGTCCATCCTGATCATCGACACGGCGCTCAATGTGGGCGCGGCGATCCTGGCCGAGACCGGCTTGAGCTTCCTCGGTTTCGGCGTGCAGCCGCCCGACGTGTCGCTGGGCACGCTGATCGCCGACGGCACCAAATCGGCGACCACGTTCCCCTGGGTGTTCCTGTTCCCGGCCGGGATCCTGGTCCTGATCCTGTTGTGTGCCAACCTCACCGGTGACGGCCTGCGCGACGCCCTCGACCCGGGCAGCGGCCGACTGCGCCGCGGCAAGGGACAATCATGAGCGAGCCGCTGCTCGAGGTGACCGACCTGGCCGTCACCTTCCCGACCGACACCGAGCGGGTGACCGCGGTGCGCGGTATCAGCTACCACGTCGACCCGGGTGAGGTCGTGGCGATGGTCGGCGAGTCCGGATCGGGCAAGTCCGCCGCGGCGATGGCCGTGGTGGGCCTGCTGCCCGAATACGCCGACGTGTCGGGCTCGGTCCGGCTGCACGGCACCGAGCTGCTCGGCCTGGACGACACCGCGATGTCGCGGTTCCGGGGCAAGGCGATCGGGACCGTGTTCCAGGATCCGATGTCGGCGCTGACCCCCGTCTACACCGTCGGCGACCAGATCGCCGAAGCCATCGAGGTGCACCGGCCGCGCGTCGGCAGGAAGGCGGCGCGGCAGCGCGCCGTGGAGCTGCTCGACCTAGTCGGCATCGCCCAGCCCGGGCGGCGGGCCCGCTCCTTTCCGCACGAGCTGTCCGGTGGCGAGCGGCAGCGGGTGGTCATCGCGATCGCGATCGCCAACGACCCCGACCTGCTGATCTGCGACGAACCCACCACCGCGCTCGACGTCACCGTCCAGGCCCAGATTCTCGAGGTGCTCAAGACCGCGCGCGACGTGACCGGGGCCGGGGTGCTGATCATCACCCACGACCTCGGCGTCGTCGCCGAGTTCGCCGACCGTGCGCTGGTGATGTACGCGGGCCGCGCCGTCGAGGTGGCATCCGTCGGAAACCTCTACCGGGATCGCCGAATGCCTTACACCGCAGGGCTATTGGGCTCGGTGCCGCGGCTGGACGCCGCACAGGGCACCCGACTGGTGCCGATTCCGGGCGCACCGCCGTCACTGGCGGGACTCGATCCCGGGTGCCCGTTCGCACCACGCTGCCCGCTGGCAGTCGACGACTGCCGCGCCGCGGAACCCGCATTGGCCGCCGTCGCGGACGGGCACCAGGCCGCGTGTATCCGGGCCGACGACGTGGCCGGACACAGCGCCGAGGACATCTACGGCGTGTCCACGCAGCCGCCGGCGGTGCAGGCGGCGCCCGGCGAGCCACCGGTCGTCGTGCGGGTGCGCGATCTGGTCAAGACGTACCGGCTGACCAAGGGCGTATTGCTGCGCCGACATACCGGTGAGGTACGCGCGGTCGACGGGATCAGCTTCGAGTTGCAGCAGGGGCGCACCCTGGGCATCGTGGGCGAGTCCGGGTCGGGGAAGTCGACGGCCCTGCACCAGATACTCGACCTCGCCGTACCGCAGTCGGGGTCGATCGAGGTGCTCGGCACCGATGTCTCGCAACTCGACACCGGCCGCCGACGAGCGCTGCGCCGTGACCTGCAGGTCGTCTTCCAGGACCCGGTGGCGTCTCTGGACCCGCGGCTGCCCGTCTTCGATGTGCTCGCCGAACCGTTGCAGGCCAACGGGTTCGACCAGAGCCGAACCGACGCCCGGGTCGCCGAACTGCTCGACATCGTCGGTCTGCGCCGGGCCGACGCCAGCCGCTACCCGGCCGAGTTCTCCGGCGGGCAGAAGCAACGGATCGGCATCGCCCGGGCGCTGGCGCTGCAGCCCAAGATCCTCGCGCTCGACGAGCCGGTGTCGGCGCTCGACGTGTCCATCCAGGCCGGCATCATCAACCTGCTGCTCGACCTGCAACAGCAGTTCAACCTGTCCTATCTGTTCGTGTCGCACGACCTGTCGGTGGTCAAACACCTCGCGCACCGGGTGGCGGTGATGTTCCAGGGCACGATCGTCGAGCAGGGTGACAACGAGCGGGTGTTCAGCCGGCCGCAGCACGAGTACACCCGCAAACTGCTGGCCGCGGTGCCGCAGCCGGACCCGACCCGCGGCTAACATCGTCCGGGTGACGCATCTGCCTCTCCGCCGACTCTTCCTCGCCGCGCTCGTCGCGGGCCTGACCATCGCCGGCTGCTCCGGCGGCAACCAGGAGGCGCCGTCGGCCGGCGGGAACGCCGAGATCGGCACCACCAGCGATATCAACCCGCAGGATGCGGCGACGTTGAAGGAGGGCGGCAACCTCCGGCTGGCGCTGGCCGAGTTCCCGTCCAACTTCAACACCCTGCATATCGACGGCAACCAGGCCGACACCGCGTCAATGCTGAGGGCCACGCTGCCGCGGGCGTTCATCATCGGAGCCGACGGCTCGGCGACGGTGAACACCGACTACTTCACCAGCGTGGAGCTGACCGGGACCAACCCGCAGGTCGTCACCTACACCATCAACCCGAAAGCGGTCTGGTCCGACGGCACCCCGATCACCTGGGCGGACATCGCCGCCCAGATCAACGCCACCAAAGGTGTCGACAAGGCATTCGCCATCGCCAGCCCCAGCGGCAGCGACCGGGTCGCGTCGGTCACCCGGGGCGCCGACGACCGACAGGCGGTGATGACCTTCGCCAAGCCGTACGCGGAATGGCGCGGCATGTTCGCCGGCAACGGCATGCTGCTGCCGAAGAGCATGACCGCGACCCCTGATGCGTTCAACAAGGGCCAGCTCAGCGGCCCCGGCCCGTCGGCCGGACCGTTCGTGGTGTCCTCGCTGGACCGCACCGCGCAGCGCATCGTGCTGACCCGAAACCCCAAGTGGTGGGGCGCAACTCCGCGGTTGGACTCCATCACCTACCTGGTGCTCGACGACGCCGCGCGGATCCCGGCGCTGCAGAACAACACCATCGACGCCACCGGGCTGGCGTCGCTGGATGAACTGACGATCGCGCGGCGCACCGACGGCATCTCGATCCGTCGTGCTCCCGCGGCGAGCTGGTATCACTTCACCTTCAACGGGGCGCCCGGGTCGATCCTGGCCGACAAGGCCCTGCGTAATGCGATCGCCAGGGGCATCGACCGGCAAACCATCGCGAACGTGACCCAGCGCGGCCTGGCCGACAACCCCGTCCCGCTCAACAACCACATCTTTGTCGCGGGACAGCAGGGCTACCAGGACAACAGCGCCGTCGTCGCCTACGACCCGGAGCAGGCCCGCCAGGAGCTCGACGCCCTGGGCTGGAAGCTCAACGGCCAGTTCCGGGAGAAGGACGGCCGCCAGCTCGTCATCCGCGACGTGCTGTACGACGCGCAGAGCACCCGGCAGTTCGGGCAGATCGCACAGAACAACCTCGCGCAGATCGGCGTCAAACTCGACCTCGACGCGAAGGCCGGCGGCGGATTCTTCACCAACTACATCAATGTCGGTGATTTCGAC
>CAZDYH010000112.1:0-10067 GCA_964509355.1 uncultured Mycobacterium sp. | reverse complement strand
CCGACGATGAGCGCAGCGACCAGGGTCAGCGATCCCGCGATGGTGGCGGTGGGCGCAATACCGGAGTCGAACGCCAGCCGTGCTGACTCCAGCAGCTGCCCACCCGCCGGCTCGGGCAGGCTCTGGGCGACCGAGGTCGCGCCGCCGATACTCTCCGCGGCCGCCTTCGTCTGGCTGGCGGACAGACCGGCCGGCACGGTGACGTTGGCACGGTAGAACGCACTGAAGATCGTGCCCAGTGTCGCGGTACCGACAACGGCGCCAAGCTCATAGGCGGTCTCCGAGACCGCCGACGCGGCGCCGGCTTTGGCGGGCGGCACCGATGCCACGATGGTGTCGTTGGAGACCGTCTGGGACATCCCGACGCCCAGCTCCAGGACAACGAACGACGTGATGACGGCAGCCACCGAAAGGTCGTGGCGGAAGATCAGGATGAGAAAGAATCCGATCGAGACGAACAGCAGGCCCGCGATGATAAGTGTCTGTGGCGAGAACCGTTCCGCCAGCTTCACCACCCCGATGCCGCCAATCATGGACACGATTGCCCCGGGCAGCGTGACAAGCCCCGCGGCCAGGGGGCTGAGCCCCAGCACCAGTTGCAGGTGCTGCGACATGAAGAACACGAAACCGATCAGGCCGACTATGGACAGGAAGTTCGCCAGAACCGAGGAGCTGAAGGGGCCGTACCGGAACAAGCCCATATCGAGCATCGGTGTGGCGCTTCGATTCTGACGGCGCACGAAGGTGATCCCTGCGCTGATGCCGACCACGAACGCGATGGCGACCACGGCCGTCAGGCCGTCATGTGCGGCGGTCTTGATGGCCCAGACGAAGGGCAGCATCGCCACCAACGACAGGACCACGCTGGTCGGGTCCAGCGGGCCCGGGTTGGGGTCCTTTGACTCGGGTACCAGGCGCGGGGCCAGGACGAGCAGCGGCAGCAGGATCGGCACGGCCACCAGGAACACCGAACCCCAGTGGAAATGCTGAAGCAGCGCTCCGCCGATGATCGGGCCGAGTGTCGACCCGGCTGTGAAGCACGAAGCCCAGATCGCTATCGCGAGGCGACGCGCTGAGGCCTCGGTGAAGATGTTGCGGATCAGCGACAGCGTCGAGGGCATCAGCATCGCGCCGAAGACGCCCAGGGCGGCGCGTGCCACGACAAGGTACTCGGCGCTGGGCGCGAACGCGGCGACGGCCGACACCACGGCGAACCCGGTGGCGCCGACCATGAGTAGCCGGCGCCGTCCGACCCGGTCGCCAAGGCTGCCCATCGCCACCAGCAGCGCCGCCAACACCAGCGAGTAGACGTCGATGATCCAGAGCTGTGTCGCCGCGGTGGGCCGGAACTGCTCGGCGATCATCGGCAGAGCGAAAGCCAGCACGGTGTTGTCGATCGCGATCAGCAGCACCGGCAGCATCAGCACTGCCAGCGCCCACCAGGCACGGCGCGGGGTGGTAACCGGTGTCGCCACGACACCGACGGGGGTTGACATTGATAACTCCTGTGAACTGCGGCGGACCCGGGCCGTCAGGCCCGGTGCGCGCTGATAGTGCCTTCGGTGAGGCTGGTCATGATGGCGTCGACGATCTGGACCCTGGGGGTGCGGTCCTGCTTGGCCGCTTCGTATCCGGCCTGCAGGAGCGCCCAGAACACCCGGCGGGCCCATCCCGGTGGCGTACCGGCCCGCTGCGTCGATACCCGCGTGAGCACCTCCACGATTGCCTCGTCACCGGTATCGAGGTAAGCCATCAGATCGGGGTCCGCGGTGATGGTCGGCTCGTTGTAGACGAAAAGGACGATGGGACCGAGGTCGAGCTGGCTCTCCACCACGCGCCGCAGGGCGGCGATAGGCGGGCCACATGTGGGTTCGGCCTGTTCGATGGCCGCGGTGCTCAACGCGTGCACGTGCACGGCGAGGGCACGGATCAGGTCGGTCCGCTCCGGGAAGTAGCGGTGCACGGTGCTGCGTCCGACCTGTGCGGTCGCGGCGATATCGGCGAGCGGCGCGGCCGGGTTGTCGGCCAGCACGGACATGGCGGCATCGAGGATCGCCCTGCGGGTACGTCCCCGCAGGCCCGTCTCGGTCGATTCCAGTCCGGTCATGACCCGAACTATAGCATACCTGCATCATAATAGGACATTAGTGTCCCATTATGTTATGTGGGTGGTGTGAAGCTGTTCGCTTCGGTCGCCGCCGGCGGGCCGGGCTGTGCTGGCCATGGTTGGGGCGGTGGCCATGGCTGCGGCGGTCCGATAACAGGCGCCGGCGAACGCAGCCGCGCCAGCTCGCGACGGTGCCGCTCGGCCAGCACCGCCGCCAGCACGAACTGTGGTGGTGCACCGGGTGGCGGTGGGGGGGAGATCCGGGCCACCACGTCGCCGGCGATCCGGTAGGCCATCTGGTCGCGCACCAGGGGATCGAGTTGCGGTGCCCGGGAGAGGAACTGGCGGGCCAACTCGGCCTGCTCGGCACCTAGCCCGGACAGCTGCAGTGATGCGGCCCACCACGCGAGCGACGGCGGCATCACCGGCGGTGGCGCCAGCCGCGGGCCCCGCTCACTGATCACCACAGTGCCGGCGAACATGTCGCCGATTCGTTTGCCCTTCGGCGAGAGCAGGCTGCAGATCACCGCGGGCCCGCCGAAGAACATCCAGATCTCCACCACCGCGGCCAGCGCGCGAAACAGGGCCTGCCGGAAGCGTTCCGGTCCGCCGTCGTCCGACACCACCCGCAGGCCCATCGCCATCTTGCCCAGCGAGCGGCCCCTGGTCGCGGTCTCGAAGACGAGCGGATACCCCACCAGCACCAGCACCGTGAAGATGATCAGGATCGCGGTGCTCAGCGCCTCGTCGAATTGTGTCAGGGTGGCCGCCCACAACATCACGCCGAGGATGTAGCCGACGAATATCACGACGACATCGATCAAGGCGCCGACCGCACGCACCGGTAACTGGGCGATCTGCACATCGAGTTCGACGGCGTCCCCGGTCACCACCCTGTCCGACTGGGGGACCATAGTCCGCCACGCTACTAGCATCTGCCACGTGGATGTCGACGCGTTCGTGCTGGCGCACCGCCCGACGTGGGACCGGCTGGAGCAGTTGGTCAAACGGCGCCGTCGGCTGTCCGGTGCCGAGGTCGACGAACTCGTCGAGCTCTATCAACGGGTGTCCACCCACCTGTCGATGGTGCGGTCCGCGTCGTCGGACTCGGTGCTGATCGGCCGACTATCCACGCTGGTGGCGCGGGCGCGCTCGGCGGTCACCGGCGCGCACGCACCGTTGTGGAGCGAGTTCACCCGGTTCTGGACGGTGTCGTTCCCGGTTGTGGCCTACCGCGCGTGGCGGTGGTGGCTGGCAACCGGCGTGGCGTTCTTCGCGGTGGCCGCGGTGATCGGCTTCTGGGTGGCCGGCAATCCCGAAGTGCAGGCCACCATCGGAACCCCCAGCGAGATCGACGAACTGATCAACCACGACTTCGCGTCCTACTACAGCGAGCACCCGGCCGGTTCGTTCGCCCTGCAGGTGTGGGTGAACAACTCGTGGGTGGCCGCACAGTGCATCGGTTTCGCGGTACTGCTCGGGTTGCCGATTCCGTATGTGCTGTTGCAGAACGCCGCCAACCTCGGCGTCGTCGCCGGCCTGATGTTCCACGCGGGGAAGGGCGGCATCTTTCTGGGCCTGCTGACACCGCACGGACTACTGGAGCTCACGGCCGTGTTCCTGGCCGGGGCGGCCGGAATGCGGTTGGGCTGGTCGGTGATCTCGCCGGGCGACCGGCCGCGCGGGCAGGTGCTCGCCGAGCAGGGCCGCGCTGTGGTGGCAGTCGCGGTCGGACTGGTCGGCGTGTTGCTGGTCTCCGGACTCATCGAGGCGCTCGTCACGCCGTCGCCGCTGCCGACTTTCCTGCGGATCGCCATCGGCGTGGCCGCCGAGTTGGCGTTTCTGGCCTACATCGTCCATTTCGGCCGCAAGGCCGCCGTCGCGGGTGAGACCGGTGACATGCTGGACGTGCCCGATATCGTTCCGACGCGCTAACTGCGCCGCCGAGTGTGGGCTTGTTACCCGCCAAATCGCTTGCAGTAAAAGCACATTGGGCATACGCGTCAAAGCCTGCCAGTGGCTTTCATTGTCAGATAACGGTCGGCCAGCGCGGGCGCCAGCTCCTCGGGCGGGGCGTCGACCACCTCCACCCCGCTGCGCCGCAGCCGCGACGCGATCGAGCGGCGGTCGTTGCGGGAGCGTTCGGCCGCGGCCGCGTCGTACACCTGCGCGGCGTCGGCGCGTCCGGCGGCCAGCTGGTCGACGCGCGGGTCGGCGACCGCCGCCACGATGACCTGATGCTTGGCCGACAGCTGCGGCAACACCGGCAGCAGCCCCTCGTCCAGCGCCGAGGCGTTCAGATCGGTCAGTAGCACCACCAGCGCCCGCCGTCTGGTGCGGCGCTGGATCGCGGCCACCGTTGCGGTGGCGTCGGATTCGACCAGCGCGGGCTGCAGCGGGGCCATGGCTTCGACCAGTTGGGCCAGCAGCTCGGTGCGCGACGCGCCGAAGACGGCCGCGCGGGTCACCCGGTCGTGGGCCAGGAAGTCGACGTGGTCGCCGGCCCGTGCTGCCAGCGCGGCCAGCAGCAGCGCGGCGTCCATCGACCAGTCCAGCCGTGGCCAGCCGCCGGGATCGCTCGCGGTCGGGTCGACACCGACACGGCCCGCCGACGTACGCCCGGTGTCGAGCACGATGACCACCCGGCGGTCGCGTTCGGGCCGCCAGGTCCGGACCACGACGTCGGCGCGCCGCGCGGTGGCGCGCCAGTCGATCGAGCGGACGTCGTCGCCGACGACATACTCACGCAGCGAGTCGAATTCGGTGCCGTGCCCGCGGATCAGGACCGGTAGCAGGCCGTCGATCTCACGCAGTTTCGCCAGCCGCGACGGGAGGTGCTTACGGGACAGGAATGGCGGCAGGATGCGGATCTGCCAGGGCACCCGGTGCGAACTCTGCCGTCCCGCCATCCCCAGCGGGCCCACCGACCGCGCGGTGACCAGCGCGGACTGCTGGTCGCCGCGCCGGACCGGCCGCAGGTGAGTGTCGACGCGGTGACGCTGGCGCGCGGCGATGTCCACGGTGTGGGTGCGCGGCTCGGCACGGGCGCTGGGCGCCCACGCGTCGCGGAGCTGACCCCGGAAGCGCCGCCGGCCGTCGTTGTGCACCAGCAGCCCGGCGTCGACCGGCTCGCCGAGCCGGGCCGAGGTGTCCCCGGAGCGGGTGAACCGCAGCGCCCGGGTGCTGGCCGCCAGCGCGACATCGACCCCCACCGCAACCGCCAGGGCCGCCAGCAGGATCACGAAAGCCGTTGCAGGCCAGGGTGACAGCGCAATCGGGAGGACACAGACCAGCGCCACCAGCCCGGTGCGGCCGGTGAGGATCACTAGCGCGGCACCGGGACCGAGGCCAGGATGCCGTCCAGGACGCCGTCGGGAGTGGCGCCCTCCAGCTCAGCCTCCGGGCGCAGCACCACCCGGTGCCGCAGCGTCGGTCGGGCCATCGCCTTGACGTCGTCGGGGGTGACGTAGTTGCGGCCCGACAGCCATGCCCACGACCGCGCGGTGGCCAGCAGTGCCGTGGCGCCGCGAGGCGAGACGCCCAGCTGCAGCGAGGGCGAACCCCGGGTGGCCCCGGCGATGTCGACGATGTAGCCGAGGACCTCGTCGGCGACCAGCACCCGCCCGACCGCGTCGCGGCCCGCGGCGAGTTCGGCCGGACCCGCGACCGGCCGTATCGCGGACAGGTCGCGGGGGTCGAACCCGTGCGCATGCCGGTGCAGGATTGCGATCTCCTGATCGCGTGGCGGCAGCGGCACATTGAGCTTGAGCAGGAACCGGTCGAGCTGCGCCTCGGGCAGCTGGTAGGTGCCCTCGTATTCGATGGGGTTCTGCGTTGCGGCGACGATGAACGGGTCGGGCAACGGTCTGGCCTCGCCGTCCACACTGACCTGTCGCTCCTCCATCGCCTCCAGCAGCGCCGCCTGCGTCTTGGGTGGGGTGCGGTTGATCTCGTCGGCCAGCATCAGGTTGGTGAACACCGGGCCGGCCCGGAACACGAACGCCGCGGTGCGCGCGTCGTAGACCAGGGAGCCGGTGATGTCGCCGGGCATCAGGTCGGGGGTGAACTGCACGCGCTTGAACTCCAGCTGCAGGGCGGCGGCCAGCGCCCGGACCAGCAGCGTCTTGGCCGTACCGGGTACACCTTCGAGCAGGACATGGCCCCGGCACAACAGCGCGATCACGAGTCCGCTGACCACCGCGTCCTGGCCGACGACGGCCTTGCCGATCTCGGCGCGCAGCGCCAGCAGCGCGCCGCGGGCGGCGTCCCCCTGGTGATCCGGGACGGGCGTCTGTGTCACGAGTGTGCGACCTGCCTTTCGATGTCGTCGAGTGCGTGGGCAAGGTGTACCAGGTCGGTGTCGGTACCCGGTGCCGGGCCGAACAGCGTGTGCCGGACCGCCTCGGCGTTCCGGCCGCTTCGTTGCGCGACCGCGGATACCACCGCCGGAGGCGATGCGTTGACGCCGAGCCCGAGCCGGGGCAGCAGCCGCTGCAACGTCGCGGTACGCAGCGCCTCGGCTGCGCGGTCGCGGGCGCGCCGTGACCGGTAGAGCCGGCCGCGGCCCTCAACGGTTTCCGATGCGCGCACCACGACGGGTAGCTCTTCGGCCACCAGCGGACCGACCCGGCGTCCCTTCCAGAAGGCGACCAGCGCCACCACCAGCCAGAGCTGCCAGACGATCCAGGTCACGTTTTCCGGAATCAGATCGAATATGGAAGCTGCGCTTGATGATTCGCCTTCGATGCGCTGTGGCGCATACCAGATCAGGCGTGGCCGAGCACCGGCCAGGTTCATCGCGAGCGCCGCATTCCCCTGCCTCAGCAGCGCCGCATTCGTCATGAAGTCCGCGCTGCCGACGACCGTCACAGTGCGGCCGTCCGTTTGGTAGCGCACCAACGCGCCGTCGAAGCAACGGGTCAGCGGAACGTCGGAGGCGGCCACATAGGTGTCACTCGGTCCGAGCTCCACATCACCCGCTCGATTGGCCTCGGGCAGAGCACAATTCGGCTCGCCGCCGAGGGTGCTCGTCTTCCCGATCCGGATTTCCGGTGTCAGCAGCGCACGGGTCTTCGATATCGGTTCGACGATCAGGCGGTCGCCGGGTACCGCCGCCAGTCGTTGCAGCAGTTCGTCATCGACCATGAAATAGGTTTGGGCGACCAGCAGCATGGTGTCGGGGCGTGCGGCGCTTTCGACATCGGCGACGCTGGCGGCGACGACCACATCGACACCGTGGTCGCGCAGCAGTGCCACCAGTGCGTGCGCGCCGTCCGGTGCGGTGGACGTCGGATCCATCCGGCCGCCGGGCCGCGGCGCGGTCAGGTACGTGCTGACGGCCGCGACGGCGGTGATGATGATCAGGGCCAGCACCACCCAGCGCCACGAACGCCACCGCTGCACCACCGTCGGGGTCACCGCCCCGGTGTCGGGGCGCGGCGCGACAGCCGTCACCGGACGTGCGCCCACGAGTCGGTCGCGACGGCCGGGCCCGTGGTGGCAGTCCCGGGCGTCGACCGTGACCGTAAGTGCTCGTCGAGGTCGGCGATCAGCTGATAAGCGGATTGGGTTCCGGGCAGTTCACCGTAGGTCACGTCGTTGAAAGCGGTTGCCGCTCCGGATAGTTCGGATGCCAGTCGGGGGAGGGACTCCCCGGCGTCTCGGGCGAGCTCGTTTGCGGTGCGGCCCGGCACCGGGTTGAGCACCCCGGTCTCTTCGAGCTGCCGGGCGACGGCCCGGAGTCGGTGCCGAATGGCGGCCGCCCAATCGCCCATTGCGGCATAGCGTTCGGCGGTGGCCCGGTGTTCTGCGGCGCTGAGCTCCGTCGGGCCGAACAACTTGTAATCGCCGCGGCGGTTGGTGCGCATTGTCGTACGGGCAACCCGAACCGCGACGATGACCGCCACCGCGACCACGATGAGCAGCAGCGCGATCGTGAACCAGCCGCCGGGTACCGATGAGCCCTTGAGCGCAATCCGGTACAGCAGCTCGTCGATCCAGTCGCTGAAGCGCTGTGTCAGTGACTCTTTGGGATAGATCGGTTTGGCGAGCTCACGCTGCGCAGCCTCGTGCGCGGTATCGCGGTCGATGTCTATCGTCGGCAACTCGAGCGCGTCCTCACTGGGGTCGGGTCAGCCACAGGTTATCGGTGGACTCCGTGGCGGTGGGCCCGCCCGCGGCTCCGGTCTGCAGTACCAGGTCGAACGCCTCGCCCCGGATCCGGCGATCGGTGTACAGCAGTACGACGACCCCGGCGCTGAACGGCGCGGTGATGATCTGCCCGATCGCCGAGCCCACGGCAATCAGCACGGTGGCGATCAGCACCAGTCCCGTCGACTCGGCCCCGAACAGCAGCAGCTGACCGCCGAAGCTGAACGGAACCGCCACCGCCCCGGCGACGAACGTGGCGACGACGCCGGCGAGTGCCCGGATACCCAACACCCGCCAGAAGCTGTTCCGGACCAGGGCGAAGGATCTACTGATCGCGGCGAACACCGGGAGCCGCTCCAGCACGATCAGCACCGGCGCAAAGGACAGCACGGTGAACAGGTAGACCAGGGCAGCGGTCAGCGCGAAGACCAGCGGCAGGCCGATGACGACCGCCGCCGCGCCGTTGCCGGCGACCGCCACCCCGAAGATGATCAGCACCACGATCCCGATGAGCAGCACAGCGCCGACGGCCTCGAGAGCAGCCAGCCCGATCAACGCGAGCAGCCGACCGCGGACCTTGGCCCAGGCCTCGCCGATGGTGATGGATGAGCCGAACACCGCCCGGCCGACGACCACCGTCAACATACCGCTGAGCAGGATGCCGGACAGCGCGGTGGCGATGCCGCCGGCAATGCTCGAGGCCGACGAGCCGACCAGGGCGGCGGTCGACGCCGCCTCGCCCCGCAGCGGCACCAGGCGGCCGGTGGCGGCCAGTGGAGCGAGCTGCAGGATCAGCGCGATGATCTGCGTGATCACCACGACGGCGGTCGTCAGGCCCAGGGTGGCTTTCGGGTTGGCCCGGATGTAGCCGACGGCCCCGTTGAAGATGTCGCTGAGGCTCAGCGGACGCAGCGGGATGACACCCGGCTTCAGCGCCGGCGGGATGGGCGGGGCCGCCGGGTAGCCCGGTGGTGGATACCAGGGCGGCGGGTAGCCCGGTGGCGGGTAGCCCGGATAGCCGCCGGCCGGCGGCGCATACCCAGCCGGTGGATACGGCGGGTAGCCGGAAGGCGACTGACCAGGCCAAGCCTGCGCCGGTCCGTACGGCCCGGTGGGCGGTGTGCTCACCGGCCCACGCCCCCGTCGTCGTTGCTCATGGACACCATCCTGTCGGCAGCCGGAGTAATTGACAACGTGCCTGCGCCCGTTCCGGCGCGTAGCGTTTCCGCCATGGCGGAACTCAAATCCAGGCTTCGGTCCGACCTCACCGACGCAATGAAGGCCAGGGACAAGTTACGCACCGCGACATTGCGGATGCTGCTCGCTGCGATCCAAACCGAAGAGGTCTCCGGGAAGCAGTCGCGTGAGCTGTCCGACGAGGAGGTGCTCAAGGTGCTGGCCAAGGAGGCGAAGAAGCGCGGCGAATCGGCCGAGATCTACACCCAGAACGGGCGGGGCGAGCTCGCCGCCGAGGAGCATGCCGAGGCACGGATCATCGACGAGTACCTCCCGACGCCGCTGACCGAGGCGGAGTTGGCCGATGTCGTGGACACCGCGATGGCCCAGGTCGCCGAGCAGATCGGGGAAAGGCCGTCGATACGGCAGATGGGGCAGGTGATGAAGGCGGCCACCACGATCGCCGCAGGCAAGGCCGACGGCGCCCGGTTGTCGGCCGCGGTGAAGGAGCGGCTCTAGGACTTACCGCTTGAAACGTTGTGCGACGAGCTGGCCCGTTCGGCGCAAGGCAGGCGTGAGGACGCAATCATGACGCGGTGGCCTTACCCTTCCGCGTGGAACGTTTCGGCGCTGC
>CAZDYH010000111.1:8493-10112 GCA_964509355.1 uncultured Mycobacterium sp. | reverse complement strand
GGTCCGCTCAGTCGACGGGGACTCCGTGTTTGCGCATGTACTTGCGGATCAGCACGTTCATGAACCGGTAGAAGATGCCCGGCGTGCGCTGCGCCGCGAAGGCCGTGGCCTTGCCGGCAAAGCCCGGAATGATTCGCCAGCGTCCGGCATCGAGTCCGGCCAGGATCTGGTCGCATGCGGGATCGGCTTCCATCGAGCCGGCGATGAGCTTGAGGTCCAGCGCCACCGGATCGCCGTCCGCGCGCTCCTGCGCCACCATCGGTGTCTTCACCTCCGGCGGACAGATGCAGCTGATGTGAATGCCTCTCGGCTCGTACTCGTAGCGCAGCGTCGTGGCCAGCCCGACCACCCCGAACTTGGAGGTGCCGTAGGCGGCATAGGCGTAGTTGCTGGTGATGCCCGCCAGTGACGCCACCAGCGCCAGCCGTGATCCCTTCGTCAGGTGCGGCAGCACCGCGGCGGCGAAGTTGTAGCTGCCCATCAGGTTGATGTCGATGACGCGGCGAAAATCTTCGCCGGACATGTCGGCGAAGGCCCGGCACAGCCCGACGCCGGCGGAATTGACCGCGAGGTCCGGCGCTCCGAAATCCTGGACCGCCCGCGCGACCGCAGCGCGCACCCGGTCCTCCTGCGTGACGTTCGTTTCGATGAACTGCCAGCGGCCATTGCCGAGCCGCGCGGCGTCGTCGAGTGCGGCACGGTTCTCGTCGTTCACCGAAAGGTCCAGCACGCTGACTTTGCTGCCGCGCTTGAGCAGCCGCACCGCCAGGCCGAGGCCGAGACCGCTGCCGGCGCCGGTGATAAGGGCGTGATTCCAATTTTTCATGGCGTGTTCGGCTGCCTTCGTGGTCCGGGTGTCTGGTTGTTGTCGGCCATCTGCTTCAGATCAGCCCCTCGGCGCGGGCCCACCGTTCCACCCGAGCCATGCCGTCATCGAAGGACACCACCGGTTCGAAGCCCAGCACGTTGCGGGCTTTGTCGATGGAGTACGTCCCCTTTCGGTTCAACATCCCGATGGTTGCGGCGCTGAGCTCGCTGTGCCTGCCGAGCCGGCGTTGGACCGCACCGCCGACTGTCGCCAGAGTCAGTGCCAGGGGTGTGGGCAGCGTGCGAACCTTGCCGCCGGTCATTGCCGCGAGCCGGCCGAAATACTCGGCGCACGACATCCCGTAACCGTCGGTGAGGATGAAGATCTGCCCTACTGCCGCGTCGGCGGCGAGCGCCAGCACCATCCCGTCGACGAAGTTGTCGATGTAGACGGGGCTGAAGATGCCGGTGCCGCCGGCCGGAAGGATCAGCTGGCCCTTCTTGATCATCTCCAGCGGGATGATCGTCCACGGCTTGGAGGCCGGGCCCCAGACATCGCCGGGCCGGATGATCGTGACGTCGATCTCGCCGGCCGCGTGCGCGGCCAGGACGACCGCCTCGGAGTTCACCTTGGTGTCGACATAGCTGTACCCGCTGACCCGCACCGGATCGCGCTCGTCCACGCCGTCGGGGAATTCGAATCCGTAGGCGGCGATTGAGGACAGGTGCACAAAGCGCTTGACACCGGCCGCGGCGGCGGCCCGCAGCACGCGCTGGGTGCCCAGGACGTTGACCTCCCACGCCTTGTCCAG
>CAZDYH010000111.1:4916-8393 GCA_964509355.1 uncultured Mycobacterium sp. | reverse complement strand
AGCTGGTGGATCAGCACAGCGTCCAGGATCGAATGGAACTGGCCGTCCTCGCTGAAGTTGATATTGGCGCCCTGGACGCGGACGAAGATGACGGTGTCCTCGGTATTCGATTCGGGGCAGATGAACGTGTGAACGGAACCGCTGGGTTCGTAGAGGTAGGAGCCGGCGACCTGGGGCTGATCCGGGTACTCCAGGTAGTGCCACTTCCCCGAGAGGGTGTACACCTCGGCGATGCCGGTGTGGTAGTGCAGCGGGACCTGTGAGCCGGGGCTGAAGGTCGCCAGAACCACCCAGCAGCCGGCCTCGAGGTCCAGGCGCAGCGGCTGGACGTGCACGCCGGGACCCATGGCATCCCTGATCATCGGGATGGTCGACTCGTTGACGGTCAGCAGCTCGGTCTGCGGCAGGGCGACCAGGGGCAGGGCAGCGCCGGTGCTGGTGTGGGCTGGTACGGGAACAGTGGAACTCATCGATTTCCTTACGGTTGTGGCCCGGGCCTGGCCCGGGCGGGTCTTTTCGACTAGGTCCGCGTCGCTGCGTCAACAATCTCGTTATGTGTGTCGAAATCCTTGACTTGATGCGACATTTTCTTGATCTTTCGCGACACCTCTACGCCGCTAGCGTGGCCTCGAGTTCTTCGAGTGCCTCGCGCGAATAGGCGGCGAGGCGCTGCAGGTGGGGCAGGTTGTCGCGGCTGCCGGTGAACCCGATGTTGAACTGGCCGTTGTAGGTCACGCAGGTGATGTTGAGAGCCTGACCCTGGAAGGGGACGGACACCGGGTAGAACCCGGCCAGGCGGGCGCCGTTGAGATAGAGCGGCCGTTCCGGTCCCGGCACGTTGGAGATGGTCACGTTCATCGGCGGGGGCAGGTGTGGGGCCTGGCCGCTGAGGAGGACGCCGATTGCGGGCGCCATGGTCATGGTCGTGAATAGCCGCCGGGCCGGTCCCGGCATGCGGCGCAGGTGATCCTTGGCCGCGCGCATCGACGCGTGGATGGCGTTCAGTCGCTCGCGCGGCTCCACGAGGTGGGTGCCCAGCGTCGCCCACACGAACCCGACCGCGTTGCCGCCGGTCTCGCCCGGCTCGCGCAGGCTGACCGGGACGCCGGCGATCAACGATCGGTCCGGCAATTTACCGGCGTCGAGCATGTGGCGCCGCAGCGCGCTGGCGCAGATGGCCAGGAAGACATCGTTCACCGACACGTTGGCGCGGTGGGCGACCTCTTGGACGCGGGCCAGCTGGAGCTGTTGGGTGGCCACCCGTCGCGCGGCGGTGACCTTGCTGTTGAGCACCGATCCCGGCGCCTCGAACGGAACCCGGACGCGCTCCGGACGGGTCATGCCGGGCAGCAGTCCGAGCACACCCCGGCCCAGCGAGATCGGCCAGTCGTACAGCGCCATCTTCGCCGGTGCGCCCGCCCCGGTGTTCCGGTGCTCGCCCTTCGGAGTGGCCGGCTGTAGCCACGGAGCCAACCAGGCGCCGGTAGCGGAGGTGGCCAGTGAGCGCGTGGCCAGGCGCATACCGTTCACGCCGTCGGTGACCGAGTGGTGCATCTTGGTGTAGACCGCGAAGCGGCCACCCTTGAGCCCCTCGATGACGTGGCACGTCCACAGTGGTCGCGAACGGTCCAGCAGCACACCGTGCAGGTGCGAGATCAGGTCACCCAGCTCGCGTTCGCCGCCGGGAGCGGGCAGCGCGGTGTGCCGAACGTGATAGTCGCGGTCCACCTCTGCGGTGGGACGCAGCGACGGCGAGACCTGCGCGAGCGGCCCGCCGGTCAGGCGCAGGTTGAAAGGCTCGACGAGGTCGCCCGGGGCGCGGAACGCCGTCACGATGTCCTGCACGAAGTTCGGGCCCGCTTTCTTGGGGATGGTGAAGATCTGCAGAGACCCCACATGCATCGGGGTCTCGGGCGTCTCGATACGCAGAAAGGTCGCGTCGACGAAGGGCATTCGGCGTGCGGCTGGGCGACTCATGGGGGAATCCTAGGTGCGGCGCGAAGTCGATGCGTCGACTTTCGCAGTCGCTGAGCCTTGACTGTGCGTAACCCGAACTTGATCCTTGACGACATGTCGCTGATCCGCGGCACCGCGCTGCTCGGATACCCCGACCTTGTCACCGAGCTCGGCGCCGATGCCGACCTGCTGTTGCGTGCCGCCGGTGTCCCGGTTGCGAGTGTTGGGAACCCGGAGGCGTACCTGGGCTACCGCAATCTGATCGCCGCGGTGGAATCGGCGGCGAAAGTGACCGGGACGCCGGACTTCGGCCGGCTACTTGCACGTCGTCAAGGAATCGAGATCCTCGGACCGGTAGGCGCCGCAGCGCGCACCGCGCGGACCGTCGCCGCAGCGCTTGCCGCAGTCAGCCAGTACCTGGTCGTCTACAGCCCCGCGATCGCGATCACCCTCGAACCCGCCGACGACGAGCGGTGCACCCGGATGGAGTTCGGCATCGTGCTCGACGATCTGCCCGACCATCGGCAGACCATCGAACTGTCGCTCGGCGTCGCGTTGCGAATCTTCCGCCTGCTCGCCGGACCCGACTTCCACCCCGTCACCGTGCATCTGCCGCACGACCCGCTGACTCCGCGGGCCGAGTATGTCCGCTACTTCGGCGGGCGCCCGCGTTTCGCCGAGCCGTTCGCCGGGTTCACCGTGCGGTCCGCCGACATGACCCGGGCGGTGTCCGCCGACGGCGACGTCCACGACGCGGTGCGGGCATACCTGGACAGCGTCGCCCCGCCGGGGGTACAGGGCACCGTCGAGACGGTGCGGTCACTGGTCCGGCACCTGCTGCCCACCGGTGGGCTCGGCATGGGACTGGTGGCGCGGCAGCTCTCGATGCACCCGCGCACGCTGCAACGTCGCCTGGCCCAGCAGTCGAGCACGTTCGAGGACATCGTCGATGACATTCGACGCGAACAGGCGCGCTGCGTGCTCCGCGATACCGACATGCCGATGAGCCAGCTGGCCGGGGTGCTGGGCTACAGCGAGCAAAGCGTGCTGACCCGATCCTGCCAACGCTGGTTCGGTCGTGCCCCGACGCAACAGCGCCGGCTACTACGAGGTGCCTCTGGACACGATGTGGACTGATGCCCACCGAATCCTCATCGAACTCCAGCGGTGTGCCAAGTCCACACCGAACCGTCGAAATATCTTAGCTGCGAACGGTTTTGCGGATCTGTGAACCACCCGGGCTGGATCGGCGGGTAGCGTCCGTACAGGCCGCGTGGGTCGCCGGCAAGGTTGAGGCGATGCTCATAGTCGGCGCGGGCACGCAGGGCGGCCCGCCGCAGCGCCACTGCCTTCCGGTGGCGGTTGATTGTGATGATCAGCGCGGCGCTTGCCGTCAACGCCACGACGGTGTACCACCCGTGGGCGAAGAGCCAGACCCCCGACAGCGCGACTGCGCCCGTCACCAACGGGTGGCGCTGCCAGAACGGTGGTCTGATCTGTTGGTAGAGCATCAGATGCGAT
>CAZDYH010000111.1:0-4816 GCA_964509355.1 uncultured Mycobacterium sp. | reverse complement strand
CGGGCCTGACCGCGACGAGGTCGTCGCCGACGTGGAGATGTTTCTCGACTGGCGCTATTTCTATTCCTCCGGTGTGCTTGACGACTTCAACGACAGCGACATCGCGGAGTTTCTCCTCGATTGGTGTCCGGCCAAGTACGCGGCACCGGCCGATGTATCGCACGTCGTGTGTCGCGCGGTGGGCACATTCATCGAGTTCATGGCAAGCGCCGGGCGGCTTGTCGGCGGCGTCGATCGGGCGGCTCGGCTGATCACGCTGGCCGAGGGTCTTGTCCCTCAGATGCAGGCAGCGATGGATGACTCGGCCAAGTTCGGTATGGGCAAGTCGCTGTTTCCCGACGTGCCCCTCGCTGCCTCGATGTCGGAGGAAGAGCTGCAGGTAGCTTTGCGGGCCCAAATGGAAGAGTTCAACGCGAAGCCGTTCGAGGAGCGCAAAGCGCTCACCGAGCGATTCGTCAATCCACGGCCGCCTTCTATCGAGCTGCCATTCATCTACGTTCCGCCGTCAGCGACCGATGTCGAGGCCGCGGTTGCGAGAGCGCCGTTGCTCGCGAAGGTCGGCGCCCTGCGCGAGTACCTCGGTGCGGGCAGGGCGCTCACCCAACGCGGCAACCTCAAACTGGCCGATGGGCGTGCGCTGATCGGGCTGCTCGATACCGGTGATGTGATGGACCCCGAGTTCGGCGACCGGACGTTCAGGACGGTGTCGACCGAGAATCTGCGGGGTCTCGCCTTCATCGTCGACGTGGCCAAGGAGGCTGGTGCGGTCCGCGTGCACCAGCGTCGACTGGTCCCGGTGAAGGCATGGGTCCGGCGCACGTCGGTGGAGCAGGCGACGGCGTTGTACGCAGCGGTCATCGAACTCGGTCCGTTGTGGTGGCGCGGACGCCGCGGCTTGGCGTTCTACGACGATTTTCACCGGCTGCTTGACGACGGGATCGTGCACTGGCTGGCCCCGTTGCTGGCACAGGACACCGAAGTGTTTTTCGACGGCATCGTCGAGTTGGCCGAAGAGGTGGTGGCAGAGCAGGTCGTGCCGATCTGGCCGCACTGGCGGGCGGAGGACCTCAACATGTTCACAGAGCATGACGTCAGCCGCATCTTCCAGGTGCTCGAGATGGCCGGCGTCGTGGATTGGATTGACCCTGAACAGGTGCCGACGCGGTGGGGTGACGGCTACCCCGGTGGCGGCACGATCAGGCTTACCGCGCTTGGCCGCCACGTGCTCCCTGACTACCTCCCCGATGCCGGATACGTTCTGCGGCGTGTCGAGGACCTCGCCGACGTCGACGCCGCCACCCTGATCGAAGCATTCGACTCGGTTCCGGACACCCAGCACGAAGCGCTGTTGGCGGCCTGGCAGCCCACCCGTCCGTCCGCCGAGCGCGCAGCGATGATCACGGGCGCGATCGCTGCGGCGGACAGCGCGCGATCCCGGCTGACTGGCTTTGTCGCGCTGGAAATGTTCAACCTGGACGTTGTCGCACCGCTGGCCCGCCAGCTACTGGACAGCCCCGCCGCCGGTCACGCGGCGTTGTGGCTGATGGGCCATGGCCTCGCAGACCCGGACACGGTCGGCAGCTTCATCGACATCGGGGTGTTCGTCGACGTGCTCGCGGCCACGCTGCACGACCCGGATGAGCTGTGCGAACTGTTCACCAGCTCAGCCGACGCCGATCAGCCCTACGCGGTGCTGGAGGACATGTGGCGGCATCCCGCTCCTGAAACCGCCGCTGTGCTCGATGCACTCGGCCGGCATCTTCCTGACCGCAAGCTAGCCAAGGCGGCACGTAAGGCCGCGGTGCGACATCGCAGCTGGATCGCGAGCCGCCGCTGACCCGGCGTTAACGATCAGCCGAATCAACCGTCAAGCACAACCGGGGTCATCCACCAACGTGGTGCCGCAACTGGGACTCGAACCTGGGACCTGCGGATTAAGAAGGGTCTAGGTGGTACCCCTGCCGGGTGAGTTCAGAAGCCCTGCAATGCTTTCCGATGATTCAATTCGGTCTCTAAAACCCTTGTGCCAGTTGGCCTTAATGAATCGCATCGGTCCACTTCCGTCTAATCTCCATAGCCATAGGTCGCCAGGTCACGGCCCTGCTGCTGTCACGCTGCTGTCACGGCGCAGCGGTCAGCGCGTTTGCTGGAATCGTCTGCGCCTGTATCGCTTTCGATGGCATTACAAGCAGCATTCGGTGTTTGTCGCCGACGAGTTCGCCCGCACCGCGACGGGTTTCCGCGGCGTGCAGGGCACTCGGTGCAGAGCGACCAGCCACTGCTGCTCATCGACATCCTCCGCGGCATCCCGCGCTCGGGTTAGGACCCGGCCGTTGCCTGCTGTTTACCCGCTGCTTGCCGGCCGCTAGCCCGGCTGCCGTATGTTCGGCGAGTGCCGGCCGCCCAGCCCCCGGCCGGCACCTGAGCGGAAGGACCGACGACGATGGCCCTGACACCACTGAATTTGTTTGTCGCGCACCGAGGACAGTCCTCGCGGCAGCGCGTCACCTGCCGCTACAAGTGCGCCGACGCGTGCTTCCACCCGGCGAGCAACACCAGTGACAACGAGTACTTCAGGGATATCGTTCGGCGGGCCGGAGCGCAGCGACCCGGGGAGGAGAACCGGGAAGCCGGCGTGTCGCGGCGATCGGTGTTGCAGGGCGCCGCGGTGACCGTACTCGCGGTCAGCGCCGGTTCGGCGCTGGCGGCCTGCTCCCGCTCGGAGGCGCCGACCGCGTCATCGACCACCCCGGCAGCGCCCACGAGTCCGCCGCCGGGCATGAACTTCACCGCCGTGGCGCCCAATACCGAAGACGCGGTGGTGATTCCCGACGGCTACCAGCAGTCGGTGGTGATCCGGTGGGGTGAACCCGTGCTGCCCGGGGCGCCCGAGTTCAACGTCAACGCCCAGACCGCGGCCGCGCAGCGTCAGCAGTTCGGGTTCAACAACGACTTCGCCGCCCTGATACCGATTCCCGGCGTGGCCGGCCACTTCCTGATGTTTGCCAACCACGAGTACACCACCGAGAAGTTCATGTTCCCCGGCTACCAGGAGGACAACCCCACCCGGGAACAGTTCGACGTCAGTGTCGCCGCGCATGGCATGACCGTCATCGAAGTGCAACGCACGCCCGGATCGGGCGGCCTCACCCCGGTGATGGGCCGCTACAACCGCAGGATCACCGCCGACAGCCCGATGACGCTGACCGGGCCGGGCGCAGGCAGCGCCCTGGTCAAGACCACCGCCGACCCGACCGGCCGTACCGTCGCGGGCACCCTGAACAACTGCGGCGGCGGCGTGACCCCCTGGGGCACTGTGCTTTCGGCCGAAGAGAACTTCAACGGCTACTTCGGCACCCCCGATGGCGCGCCACCGCCGCCTGCGGCCACCGCCGACCGGCTCAAGCGCTACGGCGTCAAAGCCGAAGTCAGCGAACGCAAATGGGAGCGCTTCGACCCGCGCTTCGACCTGAGTCGAGAACCCAGGGAGCCCAACCGGTTCGGCTACATCATCGAGGTCAACCCGTTTGATCCGGCCGCGACGCCAGTCAAGCACACCGCGATGGGTCGGCTCAAGCACGAGTCGGCGACGATCTACGTCACCAACGACGGCACGATCGTCGCCTACAGCGGTGACGACGAACGCTTCGAGTACATGTACAAGTTCGTCTCGAGCAAGAAGATGCAGCCCGGCAACGACCCGGCAGCCCTGGCGAAAAACATGACGCTGCTTGACGAGGGCACGCTGTACGTGGCCAAGCTCAACGGAAATGCGCTGGCCGGCGAGATCGACGGCAGCGGCAAGCTGCCGTCCAGCGGATCGTTCAGCGGCACCGGCACCTGGATCCCGCTGCTGCGCTCGGGCCCGGACGGCAAGGGCGAATCCCTGGTGGCCGGCATGACCCCGGAGGAGGTCGCGGTCTTCACCCGGTTCGCGGGCGACAAGGTCGGCGCCACCAAGATGGACCGGCCCGAGGACTTCGAAACCAACCCGAAGAACGGCAAGGCCTACGTCGCGCTGACCAACAACAGCAAGCGCGGCGTGCCCGGCGAGCTTGCGGTCGACGAGGCCAACCCCCGCTCCGAGAACAAGAACGGCCAGATCCTGGAGATCACCGACGACCATGCGGGCACGTCCTTCACCTGGGACCTGCTGCTGGTGTGCGGCGACCCCGCTGCTGCCGACACCTACTACGGCGGGTTCGACAAGTCCAAGGTCAGCCCGATCTCGTGCCCGGACAACCTGGCCTTCGACAGCCACGGCAACCTGTGGATCGCGACCGACGGCAACGCGCTGAAGTCCAACGACGGGCTGTTCGCGGTCGCGCTGGAGGGCCCGAACCGCGGCGAGACCCGGCAGTTCCTCACCGTGCCGATCGGCGCAGAGACGTGCGGTCCGGTGATCACCGACGACTTGATCACCGTGTCCGTGCAGCATCCCGGCGAGGGCGACGAGCACAGCCTGGACGATCCGTTGTCGCACTGGCCCGACGGCGGTATCTCACCCGCACGACCGGCCGTCGTCGCGGTGTGGAAGAGCGACGGTACGATCGGCGTGTAGCAGTGCGACGCTAGCGTGGCGTCAGACTTCTCCCCTCCGCTATCTCGGCGCTCACGTCCGCAGTCCAAAGGGCATCGCAGGGAACGCATGGGAGTTGATCGCTCGCTCACATCCCGCCGTGCGCCGGCTCGACGCCGGGGTGGAAGGCCGCTCGACGCAACCGGTCGAGGATCGGAAAACCCTGACCAGGCGGTACAGTGGTGCCCCCACTAGGACTCGAACCTAGGACCTGCGGATTAAAAGTCCGTAGCTCTA
>CAZDYH010000110.1:0-10272 GCA_964509355.1 uncultured Mycobacterium sp. | reverse complement strand
GTCCTAGGCCGCTAGACGACGGGGCCAGAACCAAATCCGTGGCACACCTTGCGGCGCACCGGCTTGCCAGCATAGCTCAGAGAGCAACGGCGACGAAATTGCTGGGGTACCAGGACTCGAACCTAGAATGGCTGAACCAGAATCAGCTGTGTTGCCAATTACACCATACCCCATTGGCCGCCTATAACCGCTGGCCAGAGGGTATTTTGTCGGTCCAACGAGGACCGGGCGACCCCTACTGCCAGCCGTTGCGGGCCGACGAGCAGACTACCAAAGATTCCGGGTGCAATTCTCAGGTCTGCGACTGCGCGGACCGGGCCCGCGCGTCACGCAGCCGCTCGAGGCTGCGGTCGCGTCCCAGCAGTTCCAGCGACTCGAACAGCGGCGGACTGACGGACGCTCCGGTGACGGCCACCCTGATCGGGCCGAACGCCTTCCGTGGCTTGAGCTCCAGGTTCTCCAGCAGCGCGACCTTCAGCGCGGCCTCGATGTGCGCCGTAGTCCAGTCCGCCACGTCCTGCAGCGCGGCCGACGCGGCGTCGAGAACCGGGGCGGCATCGCCTCCCAGCTCTTTGGCGACGGCCCTGGGATCCAGGGCGTAGGAGTCGTCGTTGAGGAACTTCAGCAGTCCCCAGGCGTCACCGAGCACGACGATGCGGGTCTGCACCAACCGGGCCGCCTCGGCGAACTGCGTTTCGTCCAGCCCGGTGTCGTGGCCGTGGGTGGCGAAGTACTCGCGCAGCCGGCCGGCGAAATCGTCCTCGTCGAGCAGCCGGATGTGTTCGGCATTGAGCGCGTCGGCCTTCTTCTGGTCGAAGCGCGCCGGGTTGGAGTTGACGTCGACGACGTCGAAGGCAGCCACCATCTCGTCAAGGCTGAACACGTCGTGGTCATCGGCGATCCCCCAGCCGAGCAGAGCCAGATAGTTCAGCAGGCCCTCGGGGATGAAGCCGCGGTCGCGGTGCAGGAACAGGTTGGACTGCGGGTCACGCTTGGACAGCTTCTTGTTCCCGTCGCCCAGCACGCTGGGCAGGTGGGCGAAGTCGGGGATCCGGTCGGCCACACCGATGCGCATCAGCGCCTGATACAGCGCGATCTGGCGCGGGGTGGACGGCAGCAGGTCCTCGCCCCGCAGCACGTGGGTGATCTTCATCAGCGCGTCATCGACCGGATTCACCAACGTGTACAACGGATCTCCGCTGGCCCGGGTGAGCGCGAAGTCGGGCACCGTGCCCGCCGCGAACGTGGTCTGCCCACGCACCAGATCGTGCCAGCTGAGGTCCTCATCGGGCATGCGCAGCCGCAGAACGGGTTTGCGGCCTTCGGCGGTATAGGCCGAGCGCTGCGCCTCGGTCAGCTCCCGGTCGAAGTTGTCGTAGCCCAGCATGGGGCTGCGGCCCGCGGCCAGATGACGGGCCTCCACCTCATCGGGTGTCGAGTACGCCGCATAGACCTCTCCGGCCTGCACCAACCGGGCTATCACGCCGCGGTAGATCTCGCCACGCTCGGACTGCCGATACGGGGCGTGGGGTCCGCCCACGCCAGGACCCTCGTCCCAGTTGAGGCCTAGCCAGCCCAGCGCGTCGAGCAGCGCCGCATAGCTTTCGGCGCTGTCGCGGGCGGCGTCGGTGTCCTCGACACGGAACACGAACACCCCGCCGGTGTGCCGCGCGTAGGCCCAGTTGAACAGTGCGGTGCGGATCAGCCCGACGTGCGGGATGCCGGTGGGCGACGGACAGAACCGGACCCTGACGCCGCGCACGTCCGCGGCGGCGGTCACGACTTCGCCTTGCGGATAACCGGATTGGTCAGGGTGCCGATGCCTTCGATGGTGATGCTGACGGTGTCGCCGTCCTCGATGGGCCCGACACCCTCGGGTGTGCCGGTCAGGATGAGGTCGCCGGGCAGCAGGGTCATCACCGCCGAGATCCATGCCACGATCGCGCCGATGTCGTGGATCATCAGCGACGTGCGGCTGTGTTGGCGCAGTTGGCCGTTGACCTCGGTGCGCAGATCGAGATCGGACGGATCGAGATCGGTGACGATCCACGGACCGACCGGGCAGAACGTGTCATGGCCCTTGGCCCGGGTCCACTGGCCGTCGGCCTGCTGCTGATCGCGCGCCGACACATCGTTGGCGATCGTATAGCCCAGGATGTTCTCGGCCGCCCGCGCGGCAGAAACGTCCTTGCAGGGCCGTCCGATCACGACAGCCAGTTCGCCTTCGTGATGGACCGGAGATGCGTCGGCCGGCAACTGAATGGGCACATTCGGGCCGATGATCGCGGTGTTGGGCTTGAGGAAGATCACCGGGTTCGCCGGCACCCGGCCGCCCATCTCGGCCACATGTGCGGCGTAGTTCTTGCCGATGCACACGACCTTGCTGGCCAGGATCGGGGCCAGCAGCCGCACGTCGGCCAGCGGCCACGACCGGCCGGTGAACGTCGGCGTGCCGAAGGGATGCTCGGCGATCTCACGGGCGATCTCGTCGTCGGGCTCACCTTCGATGGCGACGAAGGCGACCCCGTCGGGACTGGCGATCCGGCCGAGGCGCATTCGTCACAGCCTAGTGGCCGGCCAATCCGCACCGCTCAACCTGGCCCGGGGTTGGCGAGCACCGCCAGTTTCCGTTGCGATGATTCCACCCAACCAATTCTCACCGACCGGTGAACTGGACTACCCGTGGCGGCTCCGGGCCAGTGGGATGCCGTCCGCGACCCGGGCCAGCACCGGCCCGGCCACGGCGAGGAGCAGCACGTAGGCGCTGGCGAGCGGCCCGATCTGCTGGTATCCCGCGACCACTGCCAGCCCGGCGATGACCACAGAGAACTCACCTCTAGCGACCAGGGCAGTGCCGGCGCGGGCCCGCCCGCGGGTGCCCACCCCGTCCCGGCGCGCGGCGTACCAGCCGGTCAGCACCTTGGTCGCCGCGGTGACCACAGCCAGTGCGAGGGCAGCCGGCACGGCCGGCAGCACCTCCGCCGGGGCCACCTTCAGCCCGAAGGAGAGGAAGAAGATCGCGGCGAAGAGGTCCCGCAGCGGGGACAGGACCTCGCGGGCTCGGCGGGCGGTCTCTGCGGGGATGGCTAGGCCGACGAGGAAGGCACCGACAGCGGCTGATGCGCCGACCCAGTGGGTGAACCCGGCGACCAGGAGCGTCAGCCCCAGCACGCGAAGCAGCACCTGCTCGTCGTCGTCGTGGCGAAGCGCGCGGCCGAGCCGGTCACCGAAGCGGTGCGCGGCGATGAGCGCGGCCAGCACCACGCCGACCGCCAGCAGTGCTCCGATCGCCGCCCTGCCGGCCGTGCCGCCCGCGAGCAGCACTGCGAGCACCGGCAGGTACAGCGCCATGGCCATGTCTTCGAGCACGAGCACGGACAGCACCGCGGGGGTCTCGCGGTTGCCGATGCGGCGCAGGTCTTGGAGCAGGCGCGCGACGATGCCTGACGAGGAGATCCAGGTGATTCCCGCCAGGGCCAGGCACAGCGGCCAGGCGAAGCCCAGCAGAAGCCCGGCCAAATAGCCTGGTGTGGCGTTGAGCGCGAGGTCGACCAGCCCGCTGGGGGCGTGCCGCTTCAAGGATGCGGTGAACTCGGCGGCGGAGAACTCCAACCCCAGCAGCAGCAGCAGGAGAAGCACCCCGATCTCGGCGGTCGCCTCCACGAAGGGGGCGGTCGCTTCGAAATCGGCGAGCCCGCCCTCGCCCAGAAACAGGCCACCGAGCAGGAACAGCGGGACCGGGGACAGCCTCATTCGCCGCGCCAGTGTCCCCAAGATCCCCAACAGGACGAGGAGCACACCCAGCTGGACGAGGAAGCCGCCGACCTCGTCCACGTCGTCAGCCGCCGACGATGTTCCGGACGCCGTCGATGCCGGCATCCGTCCCGACGACCACGAGGGCATCTCCGCCGTGGAGGATCTCCAGCGGGGCTGGCGAGGCGATCACGTCCGCGCCGCGCACGACGGCGACGACGGAGGCGCCGGTCAGGGTGCGGGCCCTGGTGGCGCCCAGCGGGGCGCCGTCGAACCGGGAACCGTCCGGGATGTCCACCGTGGCCGAGGCTAGGCCGGGGATTTCGTGGGTCAGATCGGCGAACCGTTCGGTGATCCGCGGGGCACCCATGATCTCCGCGACTGTGTCAGCCTCCTCGGAGGCCAGGATGAGCAGCGAGGCGCAGGAGTCGGGGTCCCCTGCGTTGTAGCGGACCAACTCGAAGCGGCCGTCCCGGTAGGAGACGACACCCACGCGGTCCCCAACTGCGGTGTCGAACTCGTACCGCACGCCAACGCCTGGCAACAGGATCTCGGTTACGTCCACGTGCCCCATCCTGCCGCACCGCAGCCAAGCCGGCAGCGTGTCCGCCATCCTGGGCCACCGAACCGCAATGCGTGCAACCGAGTGGCAGCCGCGACCTGCTTATCCCAATTTATGGGAATGAAGTTCATCATCGTGAGACAGCCGTGAAACGATGGGCCGATGCCGGACGCGCCGATCAGCCCACCACGTCGCTGGTCGATGCTGGCCATCGCGTTGACAGCGACACTGTGCGCCAACGTCTTCGTCAACGGCGCCGCGTTCCTGATTCCCACGCTGCACGCCACCCGCGGCCTCGACCTGGCCAAGGCCGGCCTGCTGTCGGCGATGCCCAGCTTCGGCATGGTGGCCACCCTGATTGCGTGGGGCTACCTGGCGGACCGGGCCGGCGAGCGGATCGTGCTGACCGTCGGCTCGGCGCTGACCGCGGCGGCGGCGTTCGCGGCGGCCTCGGTCAGCTCACTGCCGGCTCTTGGCGCGTTCCTGTTTCTCGGCGGCATGGCGGCGGCGAGCAGCAACTCGGCCAGTGGCCGACTCGTCGTCGGCTGGTTCCCGCCCGGGCAGCGCGGAACGGTGATGGGTATCCGCCAGACGGCGCAACCACTCGGAGTTGCATTGGGCGCCTTGGTGATTCCACGCCTGGCGCAAAGTCACGGTATCGGTGTCGCGCTGCTGTTCCCGGCAGCGGTGTGCGCGGCATCCGCGGTGATCTGCGCGGTCGGGGTGCTCGATCCGCCCCGGTCGCCGCGCGCCGAGGCGCCGGCCGGGCAGCTGGCCAACCCGTACCGGGGATCGGCGGTGCTGTGGCGTATCCACGCCGTGTCGGTGCTGCTGGTGGTCCCCCAGGTCGTGCTGTGGACGTTCACCCTGGTCTGGCTGATGAGTGACCGCGGCTGGTCCGCGGCGTCGGCCGGAGCGATGGTGACCGCGGCACAGGTGCTGGGTGCGCTGGGGCGCATCGCCGCCGGACGGTGGTCGGACAAAACGGGTTCGCGGCTGCGGCCGATCCGGACCATCGCCGTCGGCGCCGCCATCGCGATGGGCCTGCTGGCGCTGACCGATCAGCTGGATTCCCCGGTCAGCATCGTCGTGATGGTGATCGCCTCGGTCATCACGGTGTCCGATAACGGGTTGGCTTTCACCGCGATCGCCGAGATCGCCGGGCCGTTCTGGAGCGGCCGGGCCCTGGGCACCCAGAACACCAGCCAGCTGTTGACCGCGGGTATCGCCCCACCGCTGTTCGGCGCGCTGATCGGCTTCGCCGGCTTCCCGCTGGCGTTCGCGGTGTGCGGGCTGTTCCCGCTGTTGGCGTTTCCCCTGGTGCCGGGCGACTCGCGCGACTGATCGCTACAGTTTCGCGACGATCCGGTCGCCGACCTGGCTAGTCGAGAACGCCTTGTCGCCGCGGTCGGCCAGATGCTCCTCGACGGCCTTGTCGACGCGCGCCGCGGCGTCGTGCTCACCGAGGTGGGCCAGCAGCAACGCGACGGACATGATCGCCGCCGTCGGGTCGGCGATGCCCTGGCCGGCGATATCGGGGGCGCTGCCGTGCACCGGCTCGAACATCGACGGGTTGGTCCGGGTGGCGTCGATGTTGCCGCTGGCGGCCAGGCCGATACCGCCGCAGACCGCCGCGGCCAGGTCGGTGATGATGTCGCCGAACAGGTTGTCGGTGACGATCACATCGAACCGACCGGGGTCAGTGACCATGTGGATGGTCGCCGCGTCGACATGCTGGTAGGCCACCTCGACGTCGGGATAGTCGGCGGCCATCTCCTGCACGGTGCGCCACCACAGGCTGCCCGCGAAGATCAGCACGTTGTTCTTGTGCACCAGCGTCAGGTGCTTGCGACGCCGCCGGGCGCGCCCGAACGCATCACGCACCACCCGGCGCACCCCGAACGCCGTGTTCAGGCTGACCTCGGTGGCCACCTCATTCGGGGTGCCGACCCGGATCGCCCCACCGGTGCCGGTGTACGGCCCCTCGGTCCCTTCGCGCACGACGACGAAGTCGATGTCGGGGTCTCCGGCCAGCGGGCTGGTCACACCCGGGTAGAGCCGGGCCGGCCGCAGGTTGATGTGGTGGTCGAGCTCGAAACGCACCCGCAGCAGCAGGCCGCGTTCGAGGACACCACTGGGCACCGACGGGTCGCCGATGGCGCCGAGCAGGATCGCGTCGTGCGCGCGCAGTTCGTCGAGCACCGAGTCGGGCAGGATCTCGCCGGTCGCATGGAATCGTCGGGCACCCAGGTCGTAACTCGTCTTCTCGACGTCCGGGAGCACCGCGTCGAGCACCTTGACCGCCTCCCCGACCACCTCGGGGCCGATGCCGTCACCGGCAATGATGGCCAATCTCACGACAGGTCGACCACTTTCAACGTCACCGCGCCGACGGCGTCCCCGATCGCGGCCAGCACGTCGTGCGGAACGTGGCGATCCAGCCGCAACATCATCGTCGCACCGTCGCCGTCGGCGTCCTGGCTCATCTGCGCAGCCTCGATGTTGACGTCCGCGGCGCCCAGCAGGGTGCCGATCTTGCCGAGGGCGCCCGGCTTGTCGACGTAGTGCATGATCAGGTTGGCGCCTTCGGCGCGCAGGTCGAAGTTTCGGCCGTTGATCTGGACGATCTTCTGTACCTCCTGCGGCCCGGACAGCGTGCCGGCCACGTTGATGACCGAGCCGTCCGAGCACACCGCCCGTACGTCAACGAGGCTGCGGTGATTGGGGCTCTCGCTGGCGGTGCTGATATCGGCCGCCACGCCACGTTCGGCGGCCAGCGCCGGTGCGTTGACAAACGTCACCTGTTCGTCGATGACGGTCGAGAACAGCCCGCGCAGCGCCGAAAGCCGCAGTACCGCTACGTCTTCGGAGGCCAGCTCGCCGCGCACCTGCACCGACAGCGTGGTCGGCGGCTCGGTGGACAGGACACCGGCCAGCAGACCGAGCTTGCGGACCAGGTCCAGCCACGGCGCCACCTCCTCGCTGACGACGCCGGCGCCGACATTGACCGCGTCGGGCACGAACTTGCCGGCCAGCGCCAGCTTGACGCTGGCCGCGACGTCGGTGCCGGCCCGGTCCTGCGCCTCGGTGGTCGACGCGCCCAGATGCGGCGTGACGACCACCTGCGGCAGCTCGAACAGCGGGCTGTCAGTGCACGGCTCGCTGGCGAAGACGTCGATGCCCGCGGCGCGGACATGCCCGGTGGAGACGGCCTCGGCCAGCGCGGCCTCGTCGACCAGCCCGCCCCTGGCGGCGTTGACGATGATCACGCCCGGCTTGGTCTTGGCCAGCGCCTCCTTGCCGATCAGCCCGGCGGTTTCCGGCGTCTTGGGCAGATGCACCGAGATGAAATCCGCCCGGGCCAAGAGGTCGTCGAGACCGAGTAGCTCGATGCCAAGCTGCGCGGCGCGGGCATGCGAGACATACGGGTCGTAGGCCACCACATGGGCGCCGAACGCGGCCAGCCGCTGGGCCACCAGCTGTCCGATGCGGCCCAGCCCCACCACGCCGGCGGTCTTGCCGAAGATCTCGGTGCCGGAGAACGACGAACGCTTCCAGCTGTGCGCACGCAGCGAGGCGTCGGCGGGCGCGATCTGGCGGGCCGCGGCCAGCATCAGCGCCAACGCGTGCTCGGCAGCGCTGTGGATATTCGATGTCGGGGCATTGACCACCAGCACACCCCGCGCGGTGGCGGCGTCGACGTCGACGTTGTCCAGCCCGACGCCGGCGCGCGCGACGATCTTCAGCTTGGTGCCCGCGGCGAGGACCTCGGCGTCGACGGTGGTGGCCGAACGCACCAGCAGCGCGTCGGCCTCGGGCACCGCGGCCAGCAGCTTCTCGCGGTCCGGGCCGTCGACCCAGCGCACCTCGACCTGGTCGCCGAGGGCGGCGACGGTCGATTCGGCAAGTTTGTCGGCGATCAAAACAACAGGCAGGTTCACGCCGACAGCGTAATCGGCTGTAATCACCGGGTGGACATCACCGTCGTCGGCAGCGGGCCCAACGGGCTCGCCCTGGCCGTCATCTGCGCACGCGCCGGTCTGGCCGTGCAGGTCTTCGAGGCCCAGCCGACCTTCGGCGGTGGGGCCCGCACCGCCGCCGACCCCGACTTCCCCGGGGTAGCCCATGACGTGTGCTCGGCGATCCATCCGCTGGCGCTGGCGTCACCGTTCTTCGCCGAGTTCGACCTGGCCGCTCGCGGCGTCGGCCTGGCGGTGCCGGAGATCTCCTACGCCAGCCCGCTGGCAGGCCGCCCCGCCGCGATCGCCTACCGGGATCTGGAGCGCACCTGCGCCGGGCTCGACGACGGCCGAGGCTGGCGGCGGCTGTTCGGGCCGCTGGTCGACCATTCCGACGCAGTGGTTCGGTTCCTGCTGGGCGACAAGCGATCCGTGCCGTCCGGCACGGGGACCGTCGCACGTCTGCTGCAGCGGATGCTTGAGCAGGGTACACCGGCGTGGAGCCGGGCACTGCCCGGTGAAGACGCCGGTGCGCTGTTCACCGGCGTTGCCGCCCATACGATTTCGCGGCTGCCGTCGCTGACGAGCGCGGGGGCGGGCCTGCTGCTGGCCACACTCGCGCATTCGGTCGGGTGGCCGGTTCCGGTGGGCGGCAGCCAGGCGATAACCGACGCGCTGATCGCCGATCTGCGCGCGCACGGCGGTGTCCTGACGGCCGGCGTGGACATCACCGAGCCGCCCGGTGGTGTCGTCGCATTCGATACGGCACCCACCGCGTTGCTGCGGATCTACGGTGACGCACTGCCGGCTGGCTACGCAAAAGCGTTGCGCCGCTACCGGTTCGGGCCCGGCGTCGCGAAGGTGGACTTCGTCCTCTCCGGCGATATCCCGTGGTCGGATGATCAGCTGGCCGCCGCGTCGACCTTCCATCTGGGCGGTAGCCGCGAACAGATGGCCCGTGCTGAGGCGGATGTCGCCGCCGGTCGCCACCCGGCGTGGCCGATGGTGCTGGGCGCCTCGCCGCACGTCGCCGACCCGAACCGCATAGACGCCCAGGGCCGCCGGCCGTTCTGGACGTATGCGCATGTGCCGTCGGATTCCCCCGTCGACCAGACCGAGGCCGTCACCGCGATTCTCCAGCGCTTCGCGCCGGGATTCTCCGATATCGTTCTCGCCGCGCGCGGTGTGCCCGCCGCGCGGATGTCCGACCACAACGCGAACTACGTCGGTGGCGACATCGGGGTGGGCGGTAACTCGGTGGTGCGCGCCATCGCCGGGCCGACGCCGCGGCTCAACCCGTGGGCGACCCCCATTCCCGGGGCGTACCTGTGTTCGTCGGCAACTCCCCCGGGTGGCGGCGTGCACGGCATGGCCGGGTACTACGCGGCGCGCACGCTACTGCGCCGCGAGTTCGGCATCAGGCGGCTGCCGGCGCTCGCACCCTGAGACATCCACCTGATTTCGGCGTGCCGGAGTGCGCTCAGCGCCTCCGGACACGCCGAAATCGAACGGAGATGGCTACGCCGTCTCCGTGATCGGGCGGTCGACCCAGCTCATCAGATCGCGCAGCTTCTTGCCGGTGACCTCGATCGGGTGCTCGGCGTTCTTCTTGCGCAGCCGCTCGAGCTCCTTGTTACCGCCCTCGACGTTGGCGACGAGCTTCTTGACGAACGTGCCGTCCTGGATCTCGCCCAGGATCTGCTTCATCCGCTCTTTGGTGCCGGCGTCGATGATCCGTGGTCCGGACAGGTAGCCGCCGAACTCCGCGGTGTCGGACACCGAGTAGTTCATCCGGGCGATGCCGCCCTCGTAGATCAGGTCGACGATCAGCTTGAGCTCGTGCAGCACCTCGAAGTACGCCAGCTCGGGGGCGTAGCCGGCCTCGACCATCACCTCGAAGCCGGTCTTGATCAGTTCTTCGGTGCCACCGCAGAGCACGGCCTGCTCACCGAACAGGTCGGTCTCGGTCTCGTCTTTGAACGTGGTCTTGATGACGCC